>DFIZ01000009.1:0-7618 GCA_002372855.1 Bacteroidales bacterium UBA3684 | reverse complement strand
GACCTCTGCCGCGGTCCGCACCTGGTGGATTTCAGCGCCATCAAGGCTGTGAAGCTCATCTCGCTGGCCGGCGCCTACTGGCGTGGCGACGAGCATCGCAAGCAGCTCACCCGCGTCTACGCCATTTCCTTCCCCAAGAAGAAAGAACTGGACGAGTACCTGACCATGCTCGAGGAGGCCAAGAAGCGTGACCACCGCAAGATTGGCAAGGAGATGGGTCTCTTCATGTTCAGCGACATGGTGGGCAAGGGCCTTCCCATCTGGCTGCCCAAGGGCACCGACCTGCGCCTGCGCCTGCAGGAGTACCTGAGCCGTATCCAGAAGCGCTACGGCTACAAGCAGGTCATCACCCCGCACATCGGCGGCAAGCAGCTCTACGTCACCAGCGGCCACTGGGACCACTACGGCGCCGACTCCTTCCGCCCCATCACCACCCCCGAGGAGGGCGAGGAGTACCTGCTGAAGCCCATGAACTGCCCGCACCACTGCATGATCTACAAGAACGAGCCCATGAGCTACAAGGACCTGCCGCTGCGCATCGCCGAGTTCGGCACGGTCTACCGCTACGAGCAGAGCGGCGAGCTCCACGGCCTCACGCGCGTGCGTTCATTTACTCAGGACGACGCCCACATCTTCTGCCGCCCCGACCAGGTGAAGGAAGAGTTCATCAAGGTGATGGACATCATCGCCATCATCTTCAAGGCTTTGAATTTTGAGAACTTCGAGGCGCAGATTTCGCTCCGCGACCCCAACAATACAACCAAATACGTCGGCACCGACGAGAACTGGGCCAAGGCCGAGCAGGCCATTGTCGAAGCCTGCAAGGAGAAGGGTCTACCCGTCCGCGTGGAGCTGGGCGAGGCCGCCTTCTACGGTCCCAAACTGGACTTCATGGTGAAGGATGCCATCGGCCGCCGCTGGCAGCTGGGAACCATCCAGGTGGACTACAACCTGCCCGAGCGTTTCGGTCTCGAATACATCGGCTCCGACGGCCAGAAGCACCGTCCGGTGATGATCCACCGCGCCCCCTTCGGCTCCATGGAACGCTTCTGCGCCGTGCTCATCGAGCACACCGGCGGCAAGTTCCCGCTGTGGCTCACCCCCGACCAGTTCATGATTCTGCCCGTCAGCGAGAAGTACATCGACGAGGCCCGCGCCATGAAGGCCCGCCTCGAAGACCTCGGCCTGCGCGGCACCATCGACGAACGCAGCGAGAAAATCGGCCGCAAGATCCGCGACGCCGAACTGGCCAAGGTGCCCTTCATGCTCATCCTGGGCGAGAAAGAGGTTGCCGACGGCACTGTCAGCGTGCGCCGCCAGGGTGCAGGCGACCTGGGCAGCATGACGCCCGAAGCCTTCGCCAAGATCATTGAGGATGAGATTGCCGAGGTGATGAAATAGAAACAATTAATATAGGAGAACCAAGTTATAGCAGCACCTTTCAAACCCCTACCCGTAGGGAACAACAACCGGAACCGCGGCCCCGTCCGCAAAGAGCCTGAGCACCTCATCAACGAGCGCATCGATGTGCCGATGGTGCGTGTGGTAGGCGATGGCATGGAACCCGCCATCATGAACACCAAGGAGGCCTTGCGCCGCGCCTACGACCAGGGACTCGACCTGGTGATGATTTCGCCCACTGCCAATCCGCCGGTGTGCAAAATCATCGAGTACCAGAAGTTCCTCTACGAGCAGAAGAAGCGCGAGAAGGAACGCAAGGCCAACTCGAGCAAGATTGTCATCAAGGAGATCCGTCTCAGTCCGCAGACCGACGACCACGACTTCGAGTTCAAGCTCAACCATGCCATCCGTTTCCTCAAGGAGGGCAACAAGGTGAAGGTCGACGTCTTCTTCCGCGGCCGCAGCATCGTCTACAAAGAGCAAGGCGAGCAGCAGCTGCTGAAGTTCGCCGAGGCGCTGTTGGAATACGGAAAGCCTGAGCAGATGCCGCGCCTCGAAGGCAAGCGTATGCTCATGATCATCGCCCCGAAGAAGTGAAATCCAAGTATATCAAAATATAGTCTAACTTAAAAAAACAGTAAAGTAATGCCTACAATGAAAACCAAGGCCGCTGCCAAGAAGCGTTTTGCTTTCACCGGCACCGGTAAAATCAAGCGCAAGCATGCTTATCACAGTCACATCCTGACCAAAAAGGAGACGACCCAGAAGCGCAACCTCGACCACACCGCCCTCGTGAGCCGTGACGACGAGAAGCGCGTCAAGAGAATGCTGCTTGCCTAGTTTGTCCAGTTGGACTAGTTGGACTAGTTGAACTAGAAAAACTAGAAAAACTAGAAAAACTAGATAAACTAGAAAGAAAACAGGAGTTATTAACCATTGTTACAGAGCAAACAAGTGCAGCAGGCCCATCAAAGTTGACATCAGCTGCCGAGCTGCCGCCTGAACGAAAAACAAATTAAAAATCTATGCCAAGATCAGTCAATGCCGTTGCTTCAAGAGCACGCAGAAAGAAAATCCTCAATCGCACCAAAGGTTATTGGGGCAGAGGTAAAAACGTATGGACCGTCGCCAAGAACAAATGGGAAAAAGGTCAGACCTACGCCTACCGCGACAGAAAGAACAAGAAGCGCGAATTCCGTTCGCTGTGGATCAACCGTATCAACGCCGGTTGCCGCATCAACGGTATCTCGTACTCCGTTTTTATGGGCGAACTTCACAAGAACAACATCGAGCTTAACCGCAAGGTGCTTGCCGACCTCGCTATGAACAATCCCGAGGCTTTCAGCGCCGTTGTGAAGATGGTAAAGAAATAAAAAGCTATTAACCTGTAAAAAATCTATTTGTCATGGGAAAAACTGAATTAATGCAATATGTAGAGAATTTGGTGGAGCGCAAGGAGTTCCCCGAGTTCAAGGCTGGCGATACCATCACTGTCCATTACAAGATTAAGGAAGGAAACAAAGAGAGAATCCAGAACTTCCAGGGCGTTGTCCTGCAGCGCAGTGGAAGCGGAGCTACTGAGACCTTTACTGTCCGTAAGATTGCCAACGGCGTCGGAGTGGAACGTATCTTCCCCTTTGCCAGCCCGTTCATCGAGCAGATCGACGTCAACAAGCATGGTGCTGTGCGCCGTGCCCGTATCTTCTATCTGCGCAACCTCACCGGTAAGAAAGCCCGTATCAAGGAGAAGAGACGCTAGTCCCCGTTCCCCTTGCGATATGCTTGGAACAAAGAAGGCACCCCTCGGAAGAAGGGTGCTTTCTTTTTTTTGCAATATTGCCGAAAAAATTGTATCTTTGCAATAGTAAGACATCTGTGCCTTGTGGTGCAAGATGTGGATAATTAGTAAGTTGCTGCATAAAATATGAAAAAAAATCTTATAATTATGGCCCTTGTGGCCACGATTTTCGCCTCTCTGCGTCGCAAGGACGACGGCTCCTCCTACACCGCCACCTTCAGCATGAACAAGGTGCAATAACAGCAACAACAAAACCATATACCAATGAGCAAGAAAATCCTTTTTGTCTGCCACGGGAACATCTGCCGCAGCCCCATGGCCGAGTTCGTCTTCAAGCGTTTGGTACGTCGCGCCGGCCTGGAGGATGCCTTTGAGGTGGCCTCGGCAGCCACGAGCGACGAGGAGGTCGGCAACCCTGTCTACCCGCTGGCCAAGCGCACCCTGGCCGAGCATGGTATCGGCTGCCCCGGCAAGACGGCGCGCCAGCTTACGCCCGACGACTACGACCGCTACGACATGCTCATCGGTATGGACGGAGCCAACCTCCGCAACATGGAACTCCTCTTCGGCGGCG
Source organism: Bacteroidales bacterium UBA3684 (assembly GCA_002372855.1). GTDB lineage: Bacteria > Bacteroidota > Bacteroidia > Bacteroidales > P3 > Colimorpha. The sequence goes on along the minus strand of DFIZ01000009.1, from coordinate 3,845 downwards.
ACCCCGAGGGCAAACTCTCCCTCCTGCTCGACCATACGCCCGAAAGCGACACCAAACACCACGGCCGCGACGTCTCCGACCCCTGGTACACGCGCAAGTTCAACATCGCCTGGGACGACATCAGCACCGGCTGCGCGGCACTCTTCGACAAGCTTACCTCCGCCAATGGATGAACCCGTCGTTGACTTCGAGCAGGTAGAGGCCATGGGCATCTCGCGCCAGGCCTACGACGAGGTGCTCGACATCCTCGGCCACCAGCCTTCCATCGACGAGCTCTCCACCCTCCTGGCCATGTGGGAAAGCAACGGCAAACAGCAGAGCCTCTACGGATGGCTGCGGGGACAGCACCATGTGGTGGAACGCAACGACTACCTCTACGACGGCTCCGCCGACCACCGCGCCATCCGCGAACCCAAAGTCAAGGAGTGCCTCGACATCGCCCTCCAGCTATGCCGCGACATCCGTTTCGGCCATGCCCCCGGCGGCCTCGCCACCGGTATGCTGCTCTACCTGGTGGGCAACGTCAGCAGCGAGTTCGCCGACTCCGAGTATGCCCGACGGTGCCTCCATCTGGTGGACGAACCTATGGCCGCCGACGGCCACGACGAGGACTGCCGGTACATCGAGATGATCCTCGCCGCCCTCGCCGCCAACGGCATGCTCGAGGCGCACACCGCCGTGGCCGACGGGGGGCTCTTCTGCTCGCTGCTGCGCTTCACCGCCCCTCTGGGCTACGACATCCTGGCCCCCCGCGAGGTGCGCCTCGACGCCTTCCTCTTCGGCGAGGAGCAGGGCCGCTACCTCGCGGCGCTGCCCGAAAGCCAGGACGACGCCTTCCTGCTCAAGATGGACGATGCCCGCCTCAGCTGCTGCTTCCTCGGCCGCACCACCAAAAACCGCCTCCTCGTCGACGGCTACGACTTCGGCCCCGTCGACCGCTACCTCCACCACCAAAAATAAAAAAAACAACCTTTTTTCCACCCACTCCGTAATATTTCGCCCATTTTTTGGCTCTAATATAGTGTAAAGGGAATAAAGAGACGGCAATGTCCGATGGCAACAACGAGAAGATGATCCGCTATCTGGCGATATTGCGGGTGTTTGGCAAACACATCGCGCGCTTCTGCTTTTCCCATAGCAACAGCGCCTCCGACGCCCAAGACCTCTCGCAGGAAATCCTGGCGCTCGTGTGGGAGAAGCTGGACGGCCTGAAAGCCGGCACCAACTCGCCCGCCAGGGTCTACGGGTGGCTCTACAAGGTGATGTTCACCGCCTTTGTGCGCCACCTGCGCCAGCGGCCCCGCATCGCCACCGTCCCCCTCGCCGACGCCGCCGACGTGGCCGACACCCCCGAGGTGGACCCCGAGGAGGTGGACGACCTCCTGGCCCGGCTCGGCGACCGCGACCGGCACCTGCTGCAGATGCGCCTCGACGGCTACTCCAACGCCGAAATCGCCAAGCTCACCCAGCGCACCGAGAACAGCGTGGCACAGCAATTTTACAGAATATACACCAAACTGAAACAGCAATGAAACAACAACGTCAACCCCATTCCCCCCAATCCCCCCTGACCCCGCGGCAGGAAGCCTTCCTGCTGCGCCGGGCCTGCCGCGACGCCGGCGAGGGGCTCTGCCGGGGCATCGTCCGCGACTATCGCCGCGGCAGCCGCCGTGCAGACCTCCGCCATTACGCCGCCACCCTCCTCGTCGGCCTCTGCCTGGCAGTGTTCACCGCCATGCTCACGGCGTGGCTCTACCCCTACACCATGAGCGGTGGCGACCGCCAGCAGCGCCTCGCCGCCTATTCGCTGACCCAGAAAATGCTCATGCAGTCATGAATCGCCGTTGGACCATAACACTGCTGCTTTTGCCGGTCGTCGTGCTGTCAGTGCTGTTGCTGACACGCAGCCTTCACACCGTGCCGCCCGACAAGTGCAGCGACGTCTACCGCCAATACAAAGACACCCCCGGCATCAAAGCCTCCTTCATCAAAGACTACCCCATCAACGACACCCTCAATGTCGATGTTGTCCTCCTCGTAGCCGATACCGACGCGGGATGGGATACACTTCATCGCGATTTTAATCTCACAAAAGTGACTCCTATTGTGCAGCAAATGATTGACCAAGGCCGTCTTCGGGTTCTGTCACGCCTTTCCCCCAGAGAGAACCCCTCGTTGCCTATCGACAAAACAAATCCAGATAACAACATCGTCCTTTCCGAAAACCTTGCCGAACACGTAATGGCATTGTTCTATACCAGGAACAACGCTGAGAACACTGCAGTTTTGGAATATAATTATTGTAATCCTAACAAAAAAATAGTTTTATGAAAAGAAACATCAAAACAGTTGCCCTTTTTTTAGGGATCGGAACCTTGGTAGTAAGCTGCGAAAAAACAATTCCAGATGAACACCAAACCATCGCTAATGAAGAATTATCCTACCGAATGGTTAACTACAGCATCGATGGTGTAACAACACAGATGGTTATTTCTGACGAAGACAGCTGGCATTCTTTCCTTAACTGGATGTTTACTCTTGCAGAAGAGGGTCGGCAAGTTACATTCAGCAGAACAGGATTCATTAATCAGAGTATTACAAAAGACATAGTTACTTTTTCGTCCAAAGACAGAAAGACTGCTTATGAATGGGCCGACATGATGGCAAATGACGGCTATAGTGTCAGTGTGGAATACAACAAAGACACTGGGCTGTACGACTGCATTGCCATAAAATAATGTACACCCAGATGAAATAACTCGATTGTCGAACCAAACATTAAAACCTATGAAATTCATCCAAACCTGCCCTTGCGCCATAAGACCATGGTGCGCCGACAGCGCAAGGGCATAATAAAAAAACAAGCCCTTCCGGCGGGGAGAGTGTATTATCTAGAGCGCAATCTACCATTCACTCTCTCCCACCTCCCACGGGCTTGCCGACGGCATAGAACCATGCAGTCCAAAAGATAACGCGAAACGGACTGCTCTATTGTGTGGATCACTCTTTTTTCCACAGCACCATGAAAAAAGTGGGAAACAAAACATTAATAACTAATTAAAAAAACGATTTAATATGAAAAAGACAAAACATATCATCATTGCTGCCATCGCAGTTTCCGTTATCACCCTCGGCGCTGTCGTCGCCTGCAACAAAGAGCACAACACCCTCACTGAAACAAACGTCCCCAGTACAAAAAATAATCCGGACGAGAAAGCTCTGCTACATTATGTTCGCACCATCTGGCAGAAGAGCGATTACATAATCAGAACGAAACCATCAGCGGTCGACCACTTCTGTAGTATGGAAAACATATCGGGCTTTTTTGCTTATGCCAACATTTCTGAATCACTTGTGGACCGCACGGCTAAGTTGATGGAAGATAGAATAACAAGTGTCACTATTCCGGACACATACGATACTGCTGTATGCCATTCGTGCAATCAACACGCCCTCTCCAACTATGTGGAACAGTGCAGGCAATTGAGAAACGTACTGGATAGCATCCATATGTATGAACCTGATTTCAACGATACCCTTATTATCCAGTTGCCCCCCTTCCCATCGGAATGCGAATACCGTTGCTGGAGGGCATATGGTAATAATATCCCCGTTTATTTTAATGATCCATTACTCGTATGCATATTGAACTGCTATATAAAAGAACACATGAAAGATGCTAAAGATACCCTGCACGAACTGATGTACCAATACAAACCCATCGATGATTAACAGAAATAAAACCATTTAAAAACAACGCTTTATGAAAACAAACACCTTTTTCCTTATTGCGGCGGCAGTAGCCGCCCTCGGCATTGCTGCCTGCGAACGCGAGGAGGAGCCTA
>DFIZ01000064.1:31565-63177 GCA_002372855.1 Bacteroidales bacterium UBA3684 | reverse complement strand
ATATAAGAAATGCCGAATTATGTACCTCTTCGACCCCTCTCGGGTGGCAGGGGGGTGGAGGGGTGGCGGAAGAAGTTTTTGGGGCGGTGTACAATAAATTTTTCCGTGTGGCGTTACTTAAGGACTTGAAAAATGAAAATGATGAAACAGCATAGGTTTATGAGTGTTCTGCTGCTTGCGGCGGCGATGGTGATGGTGCAGGGTGCGGCCGGTGCGCAGAACGTGAGGTTCAAGAAATATTTCACCGGCGGGACGCTGCGTCTGGACTGCTCGCGCGAGGGCAACGCCCAGGGCGACACCGTGTGGGTGAGCCGCTGGCTCGACCGTTCGGCCGAGTGGCACGGCAGCCGCGAGGTGCTCGTCGACCCCTTCGACAACGGCGACTACCGCGTGGAGATGCGCGACGCCAAGAGCGGCAAGGTCATCTACTCCAAGGGCTACAGCAACCTCTTCCGTGAATACAAGGGCACGGCCAAGGGCCGCAAGGTGAAGGCGCGCTTCGAGGAGACGCTGCTGCTGCCCATGCCCAAGCGCAAGGTGCTGATTGCCCTGCAGCGCAGGGACGACAACATGCAGCTGGTGGACCAGACGGTGGTGCCCTTCGACCCCGACGAGCAGGAGCTCGACTTCAACTACCATATCGGCCAGCGCACCGACCTGGAGCTGCACGGCGCCCCGGAGGACAAGGTGGACGTGGCCATCGTGGCCCAGGGCTACAACGGCATGAGCGACCCGCAGCTGCGCGTGGACTACTACCGCATGAAGGAAATCCTCTTCGGGCAGGAGCCTTTCAAGAGCCATCGCGACGACTTCAACGTCTACGGCGTCAAGGCCGACGTGGACGCGGAGTTCGGCACCTTCGGCATCGACCGCTACCTGATGACTTTCAGCCTGTGGAAGCTGCACGACGCGCTGGGCACCACGCCCTGCGACTATATCATCATCATGGTCAACGACGAGCGCTACGGCGGCGGCGCCATCTACAACTTCTACGCCGTTGCCAGCATGCACCGCCTGGCGGAGTACGTGCTGCCGCACGAGTTCGGCCATGCCTTCGGCGGCCTGGCCGACGAGTATGTCGACGAGGACCTGGCCTACGGCAACCTCCACATCAACGACTACGAGCCCCTGGAACCCAACATCACCAACCTCAAGGACTTCGGGCGCAAGTGGAAGACCATGCTCCCGTCGGGCACCAAGGTGCCCACGCCCGACAATGTCGACGTGCCGAAGAACGAGTGCGGCCCCCTGGGGGTCTACGAGGGCGCGGGCTATGCCTACAAGGGTGTCTACCGGCCCACGATGCACTGCATGATGCGCGACTACGCGCCCTTCTGCCCGGTGTGCACCAAGCGGCTGGAGGAGGTGTTCTCGATGTACGCGAAGTGAGTGACGGAGTGGCTGAGTGGCTGAGTGACTGAGTGGCTGAGTGACTGAGTGGCTGAGTTTTTTAAGCAGATGAAAAGGTTTTTATACATAATGGTTTTGGGCTTGCTGCCGTGGATGTCCGTCTCGTGCGAGAGGGAAGGGTTTGTGACGGACGACGGTGCGGCGAAGCTGGACTTCTCGGCCGACACGGTGGCTTTCGACACGGTGTTCACCACCGTGGGCACGCCGACACGTATGCTGACGGTGTACAACCGCACGGACGACAATGTGCGCCTGAGCACGGTGACCCTCGCGGGCGGCCGCGCCAGCCGTTTCCGCCTGAATGTGGACGGCGACACGTCGATGGTGGCCCGCAATGTGGAAATCGAGGCCGGCGACAGTGTCTTCATCTTTGTCCATGCCAATATCAACCCCAACGACGAGACGCAGCCTTTCCTGGTGGAGGACGCCATCCTCTTCGGCAACGGGCAGCGCCTGCCGCTGACGGCCTGGGGGCGCAACGCCGTGTACCATCGCCGCAACGCGGACGACTCGACCTGGTTTGCCGTCATCGACTGCGAGGGGTGGGACCACACGCGGCCCCACGTCTTCGTGGAGCCTGCCGCGGTGCTCGACGGTCACACGCTTGCGCTGAATCCCGGCGAGGAGCTCTACTTCTGTACCGGGGCCATGCTGATAGTGGACTCCAACGCCCACCTGCGTGCGCTGGGCACGGCCGAGGAACCCGTGGTGTTCTCGTCGGTGAGGCACGACGGATGGTACTCGTTCCTGCCGGGGCAGTGGCAGACGGTGTGGTTCTACAACTACAGCACGGGCAATGTGATAGACCACGCGGTGATAGAGAACGGCGTGGGCGGCTTGCGGTGCTATCCCGGGGCGCAGCTCACGGTGAGCAACACCGTTGTGCGCAACATGAGCGACTGCGGCATCATAGGCCAGGGCGCCACCATCGTGGGGCGCAACCTGCTGGTGTACGACTGCCTGGCGGGCCTGACGGTGCTGGGGGGCGGCAGCTACGACTTCCGCCAGTGCACCTTCGCCAACTACTGGAGCTACAGCGCCCGCAAGGTGGAGACCATCGTGCTGGCCAACAATGTGATACAGAACGGTGAGCCCGTGGGCGGCAACCTGCTGAGGGCCGACTTCAGGGACTGCATCGTGTGGGGCACCTACCAAAAGGAGGTGCTGCTGAGCGAGCTGGAGGGGTATGAGATGAACTATAACCTCGGCTTGCACAGCATTGTGAAGGGTGGCGAATGGAGCGAGGACCCCCTCTTCGCCGACCCCGGCGAGGACGACTACACCCTCCAGGAGGGCTCGCCGGCAGAGGGGATAGGGTACCAGTTCCCGGTGGGAATTGAAAATTGAAAATTGAGAATTGAAAATTGAAAAAAACAAAACGAATATGTACGAATACTTTCAGGGGCGACTGGCCTCGTTGGAGCCGACACAGGCTGTGGTGGATTGCGGAGGAGTGGGATATCTGTTGGAAATCACGTTGAATACCTATGAGGCGCTGCGGCGCACGGAGGGCGAGCAGGTGAAGCTCTACGCCCACCACGTGGTGCGGGAGGATGCACAGCAGCTGTTCGGGTTCTACGACATGGCGGAGCGCGAGATGTTCCGCATACTGGTGGGTGTGAACGGCGTGGGCAACCAGACGGCGAGGGTGATGCTGTCGTCGCTGACGGTGGACGAGCTTCGCGAGGCCATCCAGACGCAGGATGTGAAGAAGGTGCAGCGCGTGAAAGGCATCGGTGCCAAGACGGCCCAAAGGATTGTGCTCGAGCTGGCCGACAAGGTGGGCGGCGTGTTGAGTGGTGAAAGGAGTGTGGTGAGTGGCGAACGGACACGGACACTCGAGGAGGCGCAGACGGCGCTGACGATGCTGGGCTTCGCCAAGCCTGCCGTGGAGAAGCTGCTCTCGTCGGGCGACTGGAAGAATGCCGACGGCAGCCCGATGACGGTGGAAGAGATTATCAAAGAGGGGTTGAGGAGGCTGTAGGGGCTGGGGGCAGTGTTTAGTGTTTAGTGAGTAGTGTTTAGTGTTCAGTGTTTAGTGTTTAGTATTTAGTGAGTAGTGGGGAGTTGGGGGGATTTTAATAATTTTTATATTTTTATTATTGGGGCGATACAATATTTGTCGAGGAATTGCGTTTTGGTAGGGTTGAAAGAGAAAAAGGACTAATTGAAAGCAATAACTCGATATATACTACTATTGGCGGTGGCTTTGTGTGTCCACGCTGTGGCGATGGCACAGAGCGATTCGGTCGACTTTACGCCGATGGGCAGTGGCTATACGCCTAAGGGCGTGAGGGACACTGTGATATACGACGCCGAACATGGCGACTACGTGAAGGTGAAGATGGTGGGCGACATGGAGATTGGTCGCGAATACATGAGTTTTGAGGACTACGAGGACTGGAAGATGGAGCAGCTGATGCGCCAGTACTGGGACGAGAAGCGCGGGGGCACGGTGCTCGACAACAGCGACGGCGGCCTGCTGAGCAAGATTCCCGGATTCAACCAGATCAGCCAGAAGCTTGAGGCCCTGATGGGCAAGCCGGAAATCAAGATTACGCCCAGCGGAAGCGCGGAGCTGACATTCCAGATAGTGAACAACTACCGCGACGACCCGCAGAGGGATGCCAGCGAGAGGAGCGTGACGACCTTCGACTTCGACGAGAACCTGCAAATCAACCTCAACGCCAAGATAGGCGACCTGATCAGTTTCGACATCAACCACAACACCAATGCCACCTTCGACTTCGAGAACCAGCTGAAGCTGAAATACGAGGGCAAGGAGGACGACATACTGCAGCTGTTCGAGGCGGCGGATGTCTCGTTCCCGTTGACGACGACCCTCATCAAGGGCAGCCAGCAACTGTTCGGCTTCCACACCAAGCTGAAGTTCGGCAAGCTGACGGTGGACGCCGTGGTGAGCGAAAAGGAGACCAGCACGGAGAACCTGCAGGTGCAGGGGGGAGCGAGCAGCCACGAGTTTGAAATCAGGGCCGACGAATACGAGGACAACCGCCACTACTTCATAGCGCAATACTTCTACGACAACTACAACCGTGCGATGAGCACGCTGCCGGTGGCCAACACGAACGTGAGGATTCTGAGAATCGAGGTGTGGAGGACGAATGTGGGTGCCGCCGTGACGCAGAACAGGAACATCCTGGCCCTGACGGACCTTGGCGAAGGCAATCCGTGGAGCCCGCGTGTGCACGGCAACGGCAATGTGAAGCCGAGCAACGGGGCCAACGACCTGCTGACGCTGGTCAACCCGGCCAGTGTGCGCAGTGTGAACTCGGTGACCAGTTTCATGCAGGGCATAGGATTTACGGCGGGAAGCGAATATGAGAAAGTGGAGAGCGCGCGCCTGCTGAACCAGAACGAATACACCTTCAACCGCGAGTTGGGATTCATCACCCTGAACCAGCCGTTGAGCAACGACCAGGTGCTTGCCGTGGCCTACCAGTACCAGGTGGTGGGCGACACGACGGTGTATCAGGTGGGCGAGTTGACGACAGACGGTGTGAACGACCCGAACACGCTGATAGTAAAACTGCTGAAGAGTACGACGGTGGATACACGGAGCCCGCTGTGGAAGCTGATGATGAAAAACGTCTACTTCCTGAAGAGCAGCCAGCTGAGTCGCGACGGATTCCGGTTGAATGTGCTGTACGAGAGCGAGGACGGCGGTGTCGGAGTGGGATTCTTCACCGAAGGTCCGCGGGAGGGTGTGCCGCTGATTGAACTGTTCGGGCTCGACAGGATGGATGCCAGCCAGAGCTATTACTACGCCGACGGCGTGTTTGACTGGATGGACTCGGCGGCCTTCAAGGGCGGTTTGATCCAAGCATCGACGGGCAGAATCTTTTTCCCGTATGTGGAACCCTTCGGCAAAGACCTGAGGGAATTGTTGGGCGACGAGGAGATGGCGCGGAAGTACTGCTTCGACTCGCTCTACACCATGACCAAGGCCCTGGCACAGCAGTATGCAGAGAGAAACAGGTTCTACCTGGAAGGCTATTACACGAGCAGTGTGAGCGGCGAGATTTCGTTGGGCTACAGTGTGACGCAAGGCAGTGTCACGGTGACGGCGGGCGGAATGCCGCTGATAGAGAATGTGGACTACACGGTGGACTACACCATGGGAACGGTGCGAATCATCAACGAAAGCATCCTCAGCTCCGGGACACCCATCAGTGTGAGTTCGGAGAACAACTCGTTCAGCATGACCACCAAGCGGATGCTGGGTCTGCACCTTAACTACGAGGTGGAGAAAGACTTCAACATCGGTGCGACGGTGATGAACCTGCACGAGAAGCCGCTGACGCAGAAGAACAACTTCGGCGATGAGCCAACAAGCAATACGATATGGGGCCTGGATGTGAACTGGAGAGGCGAGGTGCCGCTGGTGACCAAACTGGTGGACCTGCTGCCGGGAATCGACACCAAGGCACCGTCTAACCTGAGTCTGACCGCCGAGTTTGCCCACTTCATTCCCGGCATGAGCAGTACGGGAAGCGAAGAGGGCAGTGTGAGCTATGTGGACGACTTTGAAGGAGCCGAGAGCAGTATCAACCTGACGACGGTGAACTCGTGGTTCCTGGCCAGCACGCCGCAGGACTGGCGCTTGAGCACGGCGATGTTCCCGGAGACGGCCCCCGGCAGCGGTCTGGACTATGGCAAGAACAGGGCCAAGTTGGCATGGTACAGAATCAGCAACGACTTCTACAATACGGGTACCCGTCCGAGCAATATCACCCGAGACGATATGTCGAAACCATACGCGAGAAGGATCTATGAGCAGGAGGTGTTCCCGAACAAAGACCGGGTGGCAGGCCAGCCGACGTATGTCTACGAGTTGAACCTGGCCTACTATCCTTCGGAGAGAGGTCCGTACAACTACGATGTGGCGCCGACAGCCTACAGCGCAGGTCTCACCGACAGCGGCACGCTGGAGAATCCGGCAAGTCGATGGGGCGGTATAATGAGAAAACTGGACTATACCGACTTCGAGACACAGAACATAGAAACCATCGAATTCTGGCTGATGGACCCCTTCATCGAGAATCCCACGCACAGCGGTGGCAAGCTGTATATCAACCTGGGAGACATCAGCGAGGATATTCTGCGCGACGGACGGAAGAGTTTTGAGAACGGCTTGCCGACGAGTGCCACGATAGTCAATGTGGACACCACCATCTGGGGACGTGTGCCGACGACGCAACCGATAGTGAACGCCTTCGACAATGACGCCCAGAGCCGCATGTATCAGGATGTGGGATATGACGGATTGGGGTCGACCCATGGTTTGGAAGACGAACAGGACTTCTTCAGGTGGTATCTTGACGAGGTGGGCCAGCGCTTCGGCACGGGGTCGGTGGCATATCAGAAGGCGGCCGAGGACCCGTCGGGCGACGACTTCATGTATTTCCGCAGCACCTACTATGACAACAACGACGTGAAGGTCACCGACCGATACAAGAAATACAACAACCCCGAAGGCAATTCGCCGGTGGACGAGGACAGCGACGAGGAATACATGACCAGCGCCAGCGCCTACCCCAACGTGGAAGACATCAACAAGGACAACACGTTGAGCGAAGCGGAGAACTATTACCAATACGAGATAGACCTGCGTCCGGACAGGATGGTCATCGGAGAGAACCATATTGTCGACATTCAGGAGACGCGCAATGTACAGTTGGAGAACGGGGAGTCGACAACCTGCAGGTGGTACCAGTTCCGTATCCCCATACGGGAGCCGGATGCCAAAATCGGCAGTATCAACGGTTACCAGTCCATCCGCTTCATGAGAATGTTCCTGAACCAGTTTGAAGAGCCGGTGATATTGCGTTTCGCCACGTTGGATTTGGTGTACTCGACCTGGAGAAAATACAGCGAGGATCTGCTGCAGCCGGGCGACTATACTACGGGTACGAGCGAGAACACAAGTTTCAACATCGCCACGGTGAACATTGAGGAGAACGGCAGCCGCGACCCGGTGCCGTATGTGCTGCCTCCGGGAATCGAGCGAGAGGAGTGGTACTCGAGTGGCAACAGCTACACGCAGCTCAACGAACAGTCGATTGCGCTGGATGTGGACGGACTTGCTAGCGGCGACGCGCGAGCCATCTACCGTTCGACGAGCTATGACTTGCGACACTATGGGCATGTGAAGATGTTTGTCCATGCCGAGAAGAAATATGCAGGCGACCAGATGGACGACGATGACCTGATGGTGTTTGTGCGTTTGGGTACGGACTACACGAGTAACTATTACGAGTATGAACTCCCGCTGAAGTTGACGCCGTGGTATACGCCCAGCGACGACCCTTATGCCATTTGGCCGATAGAGAACAATGTGGACATAGACCTGCAAAAGATGACGGAAATCAAAACCAATCGCAACAGGAAAATACGCAATGGCGAGAGTGGATATTCGCCGACATTGCTCTATAGCGAGATGGTTGACGGGAAAAAATATACGGTGCTTGGCACGCCCAACCTGGGGAAGGTGAAGGTCATCATGGTGGGTGTACGCAACCCGAAAAAAGAGAGTCTTACCGACGGAAACAACATGTTGCCCAAATCGGCAACGATATGGATCAACGAGTTGCGGTTGACGGACTACTTGAATAAAGGAGGATGGGCCGCAATGGCATTGGCGCGAACCAATTTGGCGGACGTGGGCAACCTGTCGGTATACGGTTCGTATACAACAGCGAACTTCGGCAACCTGGAGGACCCGCTCATCAAGGAAGAGTTGATGAATACCTTCACATTCCAGACCACCTTCGACATGGAACTGGGTAAATTCCTGCCGGAGGAATGGGGAATGCATATTCCGCTGTACCTTGACTACAGTCGGGAGATTGGCAGTCCGGAATACAATCCGTACAATCCCGACGTGTTGTTGTATGACGACCTGGCTACTTTCGGTTCCGAAGCCGACCGCGACAGCGTCAGGCAGATGACGCAGCGCAGAAAGTCGGCAACCAACCTGACGCTGGCCAATGTGAGAAAGGACAGGGTAGGGAAGGATAACCTGAAGCCACACATTTACGACATAGAGAATTTCTCGTTTTCTTATGCCTATAGCAGGGAACGGACAAGCGACGAGGACATAGAAAGCTACAGCAAAGACCAACATCGAGGCGGATTTACATACAACTACAGTATGCAGCCGGAGCCCGTGAAACCGTTCGACAAGGTGAAATTGTTCAAGAACAAGGCATGGAAAATCCTGAAAGAGTTCAATTTCTATTATTTGCCGAAGAGCCTGAGTTTCTCGACAGAAATCTATCGAGACTACGAGGAAACACTGCTGAGGAACAAGAGCGCAGCACTGGTTATCATCAAGCCTACATACTTCAAGCAGTTTACATGGCAAAGAACCTATGGGGTGCAATACGACCTGATGAGGACGTTCCACATCCAGTATTCCGCCAATGCCAATGCCCGTATCGAAGAGCCGATAGGAAGAATAGAGACGTCGTCGGCGAGCGATTCTATCTGGCGTTCGATTGCGCGCGGCGGGACGATGCAGAACTTCCAACAGACGATTACTGCCACCTACGAGTTGCCCATCAGCAAACTTCCCTATCTTGATTTCTTGAAGGTGCCGTTGAACTATCGAACCAACTATGTCTATCAAGGTACGACGCAGGCACTGCAGAGCATGGGCGCCACTATGCAGGGGTCGACAACGATGCAGGCATCGGTCAATGCCAATATGACAACGCTGTACAACAAAATCAAGCTGCTGAAGGATGCCAATGCCCCGAAGAACAACAAGAAACAGCCGGCAAGGAACAACCGCCAAAAGACCAAGATCAGCGTTCAGGATTCTATAGCCATGGCTGACAGCCTGCGCCAGGTTCGGTTCCAAGAAATTCTGAAGGAAGTGGGTTACTTTGGATTGCGACTGCTGACCGGAGTGAAAGATGCCCGTATCCAATACAATATCACCAATGGCTCGCGACTGCCAGGCTATATGGGTGAACCCCATTTTGTTGGACTTGATCCGCAGACATATTGGAGTCCGGGTCCAGGATATATTCTTGGCTATGACTATGATGTGGCTGAGGACTTGTTGCGCAACGACCTGCTCTCGCGAGACACCCTTTTCAACTCGCCTCATGAGATGACGGTCAATCGGGAGTTGTCGATGCAAGCCAATGTCGAACCGATACGTGATTTCAAGATTTCCGTCAATGCTTCGCAGACATACAACAGCCGTGAAGAGTACTACTATAAGTATCTTTCGGATGTGGGCTATGTGGACGGCCCGATGTCGTATCGCATGACGGGTAGTTACAATACCACGACGTGGAGTTTCATGACATCGTTTTCTGATGGCGATGCGCTCTTTGCCGAATTTCTTGAAAACCGTTCGATCATTGCAGCTCGCCTTGCGGAGGCCAATTCGGATCCATACAACGACCAGATGGTGCTGGATACAATGAATGGACAGTATTTCCCAGCCGGATACAGTGCCAACTCGCAGACGGTGCTTCTTACCTCCTTCTTGGCGACCTATTTGGGCAAAGACGCAAAGAATTACAGTTTCTCGCCATTCCAGTCGTTCCCGCTGCCCAACTGGAACGTTACCTACAATGGATTGAACAAAATACAATTTTTAAAGAAGTGGTTTACCAATATTGCTATATCGCACCGCTACTCATCTACCTATGCAGTCGGCAACTTCTACACTGATGCCACCCTTTCCGGAATGGATGACTATGACTATGGTACCGAAAGCGTTCTCAACAATACCGGCGATTATGTTCCTCCTGTCAGTATGGAAGGAGTGCAGATTACAGAACAGTTCAACCCATTGATCCGTGTTTCGGTGAACATGGTCAACAGCTTCCAGTTCAACTTCTCTCTTCAAAAGAACCGTACCCTGATGCTCTCCTTCTCCAACAACCAGCTTACAGAGACAACCCGCAGCGGTTTTACACTTGGCGCTGGTTATAGTTTCAAGGACATTGCATTCGATGTAAAATTTGCCGACAAGACCCATAAACTCAAGAGTGACTTGGTGGTAAAGCTCAATCTTACCTATAACGCCAACAAGACCACGATTCGCAAGATTAATCAGAACCTCTCCCAGATATCGTCTGGTAGCTCTGTATGGATGGCCGAACTCAGTGCAGAATATGCGCTGACAACGACGCTTACGCTAAAAGCTTTCTTCCAGACCAATATCAATACACCCTACATTTCCAACTCGTATCCAAATTCAACAACCAAAGGTGGTTTGACAGTAAGATTCTCGTTTTAAATGAAAAAAGACAGATTCCATAATTTCGATGATGAAGTGCGCGATTTGGTGCTCGACTTTGAGAATACAGTGCTCAAAGGCAAGACCCAGTTCTTCGACGTCGACGAACTGGAGATAATCATTGACTACTATTTTGAGGTAAACGACCTGAAACCACTCGAACGTGCAGTCGAGTATGCGGAAGAGCTCTACCCCAACAGCACCACCATCCGTCTCCGACGAGCCCATCTTATGATTTCTCATGAACAATACGCGCAGGCTTTGCAAGTGCTGAATCAGATGCGTCAGGCCGAGCCTGACAACACGGACGTGGCATACTCTCTTGGTGTGGCCAATGGTGCCGTGGGCCAGTCGGAAAAAGCCATAGCCTATTTCAAAGAGGCAGCTCGCGATGGCTGGATGCTGGGACGTGTCTACTCCAACATGGCTGAAGAATACTACAAGCTGAAAGACTACGATGCTGCACTGAACTTCTACCGCAAAGCAATGGAAAGCGATTCATACGACGAGATAACGGTATACAATTATTATGATGTCTCCTATGAAGCCGGGCGCATTGAGCAGGCAGTGGATTTCCTTGGGAATTTCGTGAAAGATAATCCTTATTGCAAAGAGGCTTGGTACTGTCTCGGTTGTGCCTATCGCGACATGACGCTCTATGAGAAGGCGGTGGACTCTTTTGAATTCGCCATTGCTATCGACAAAAACTATGTCGACGCCTACATAGCCCTCTCGCAGACGCAAGACTTTATGGGCCTTACCAGTGAGGCTGTGACTACAATGCTCCGGGTGCTTGATTTCTACGACGATTATGCCAAAGTCTATCGTACCATTGGAAATCTTTATGCCCGCGAAGCCAACTATGACACTGCGATGGCCTATTTCATAAAGGCCACAGAAAGCAATCCTCACGATGCAGAGGCTTTCGCGTCATTGGCACTTTGCTACATGGAGTTGGGCGACAGCGCAACAGCGCTTTCCAAGGTCAACCGAGCCGTCCAGCTTGATGAAACTTTCCCATCGGCCGATTGTCCAGAAGGTAATCCAGAAGTACTTTGTGCGGCTGCCATGGTTTATGATGCTCTTGACGATTTCTACAAGGCTTCTGACTTTTTTGAGCGGCTCATTGCAACGGGGCTCTACACCGAACCTCAGTGTCAACTCTACACCCAGTTCCTTTTCAAACACAAGGTATTCGACATAGTGATAGAATTTGCCGAAGAGTCTCTTGGCGTATATCCTCACAGTTCTTTCTATAGCACTTATTTGGCTGCGGCCTATTTCTATACCAACCGATACAATCGTGCACGGCGGATGCTTCCCGATGTGTCTCCTGCCATGCTGGCAGAGATATGCCCCGAGATAATGGTGCACCCTCTCCTGGGTCCGTTGGTACCGTCTGACCCCTATACTGATTCACCAGAAAATAAAAAACAACAACAATGAATAAAAAACGTTTCTTTCTGATAGCGTCGATGCTTATGTTCCTCCTTTCTCAGCCGGTTATGGCGCAGGAAGCCGGGGGCGTTGCCGAAGCTGTTCGTGGCGATAGCACCTCCAATGGTTGGGTCGCCTGGGTGTTGCACAAATACGACAAACACATGAATTATTGGACCGTGGGAGGTCTTATGGCGGTTGAGAGTTCTTTTATCCCTTTCCCCTCGGAGGTGGTGATTCCGCCTGCAGTCTATGTGGCACTCGATGAGCGTAGCCAGAGTGGAATGAACTGGTGGCTTGTGGTGGTTTTTGGCACCCTTGGCGCTCTTGTTGGCGCGTTTATCAATTATTTCCTTTCCCGTTGGCTGGGACGCCCGATTATCTATGCATTTGTCGAAAGCAAGTTCGGTCACATGTTGCAACTCTCTGGAGAAAAAATGGAGCGGGCGGAGAAGTATTTCAATGACCACGGTGTGGCCTCTACCCTTGTGGGACGTCTCATCCCCGTTGTCCGTCAGCTTATATCCATTCCTGCTGGCTTGAGCAAGATGAATATCGGTACCTTCGCGCTTTACACCACATTGGGTGCCTTTATCTGGAACTGTGTGTTGGCTCTCCTTGGATATCTGGCACACCTCGCTGGCGATATCTCTGTTGTTGAGAAATACAGCTCTGAAATCAGCCATGTTATCATCGGACTTGTAATCCTTATAGCGCTTTTCTTCATAGTGCGCTACTTCATCAAGAAAAACCGCAAGAAATGAATCTTTCTGAAATACGTTCGCAGTTTCCCATCCTCGACACACAGGTGCATGGTCGTCCGTTGGTCTATCTTGACAACGCCGCCACTACACAAAAGCCATTGCGTGTCATTGAGGCGCTGGACAACTATTACCTCCACCTTAATAGCAATATCCATCGTGGCGCCCATCATTTGGCGACTCTCGCAACTGAGAAGTATGAGTTGGTACGGCGCCAGGTGAAACAACTCGTCAATGCCCGCCATGATTACGAGATTGTTTTCACCCGTGGCACCACAGAGAGTATCAATCTTGTCGCTTCGTCTTTTGCCAAACGTTATTTCTGCGGCAACGACGAAGTTATTGTCTCCGGCATGGAACACCACTCCGACATCGTCCCGTGGCAGCTTGCAGGAGCCATTCTGCGCCCCATACCTTTCAGTGACGAGGGCGTACTTGACCTCGAGACTTACGAACGGCTTTTTTCGAAGAACACACGCCTTGTGGCGGTCAACCATGTCTCCAACTCCTTGGGTACCATCAACCCCATAGCCGACATCATTCGCATTGCCCATTCCCATGGGGTTCCCGTTCTTGTCGATGGGGCCCAGGCGGTCTCGCACCTCACCGTCGATGTCCAGGCCCTTGGGTGCGATTTCTACTGTTTCTCCGGACATAAGATGTATGGGCCCATGGGTGTCGGCGTCATGTATGGACGTGAAGAAATCCTTAGTGAGCTGCCTCCTTATCAGGGTGGGGGAGAGATGATAGAAAATGTCACCTTCGAACGCACTACATACAACCAGCTTCCATTCAAATTTGAAGCCGGTACCCCCTCGGTGGGCGATGTCATCGGGCTTGGCGAGGCCATATCTTTCATGCAGGAAGTTGGAATCGCAAATATCGCTGCACATGAGGATGAGCTCCTTCGCTACGCCACCGAGTGCCTGCTGCAGATCCCCGGGGTTCGCATTTATGGCACGGCCCCCGGTAAGACCTCCGTGTTGTCTTTCCTTGTGGGCGACGCACATCCTTATGACGTCGGAACACTCCTCGACCAACTGGGTATCGCCGTCCGCACTGGCCATCATTGCACTCAGCCCATCATGGATCGCTACGGCATTCCGGGTACTGTCCGTGCTTCCTTCGCGGTTTACAATACTCGTGAGGAAGTCGATGCTTTCATTGCCGCCCTCCAGCGAGTCCTGCCTATGCTGGGATAACTTTTTTAGTATGCAATCATGTTGACAAATCTACATATAGAAAACTATGCGCTGATTCGCGAAACCGATATCGCCTTTTGCCCTGGCTTCGTGACTATCACCGGCGAGACTGGTGCCGGTAAGTCCATACTCCTCGGAGCGCTCGGACTGCTGATAGGGCAGCGGGCCGATTCGGCTGTGTTGGCCGACAAAGAGCGCAAGTGCGTCGTCGAGGCCCAGTTCGACATCTCCACGTTGGACCTAAAGCCTTTGTTCGACGACGTCGACATCGACTATGACGATCACCTCCTGATTCGTCGCGAAATATCTCCTTCCGGCAAAAGCCGCGCCTTTGTCAACGATACGCCTGTCCAGCTGCCGTTCCTCCGCACCCTTGGCACCCGTCTCGTCGACATCCATTCCCAGCACCAGACCCTCACCCTTGCCGAGAGCTCCTTTCGTTTCGCCCTTCTCGATTCCTTCTCAGCCGAAGAGGCGTCCCCTCTTTCATCCTATCAGGATGCCTATTCGACCTACTCCTCGCTTAAGCGCGACCTCGAAGCCCTCGCCGCCACCGAGTCCCAGAACCGGAAAGAACAAGATTTTCTCCAGTTCCAATACAACGAGCTTGCTGAAGCTCGCCTGCAGTCCGGCGAGCAGCAGGATCTTGAACAAGAATTGCAACTCCTGGCCCATGCCGAGGCCATTCGCGAAGGCCTTGGCGAAACAGCGTCTCTCCTCGACGACGACACGGAGCAGTCTGTTCTCTCCCGTCTGCGTCAGGCCAAGAGCGCACTCTCCCATATCGCCTCCTTCCATCCCGAAGTCGAAGCGCTTCTTGCCCGCCTCGACTCCTCCCTCATCGAACTCGACGACATCAACTCTTCGCTCTCCTCGTTGGCCGACGGCGTCTCCTACAATCCGGAACGTCAGCAGCAGGTCGACGATCGCCTGGCACTTATCTATCGGTTGCAGAAGAAACATGGTGTCGACAGCGTTGAGGCCCTCATCGCCATCCGCGATGACCTCGACTCCAAGCTGCAGTCCATGTCAACCCTCGACTCCCGTATCCATGCTCTTATGGAACAGGTCGACAAGTCTTTTGCCCGTTTGCAGACCGCTGCCGATACTCTCACCGAAGCCCGTAAGGCCGCCGGCATACAATTGACTGCAGGCATTCAACCCATCCTGCGCGACCTGGGCATGCCTGAAGCACGCTTCTCAGTCCAGCTTGACCCCACGCCCTCCTACGGTCCCATGGGCCACGACGCCGTGTTTTTCCTTTTCAATGCCAATCGCGGCGGCGAACTCCGTGACCTCGCCAAAGTGGCCTCGGGAGGCGAGCTCTCTCGCCTCATGCTGGCCATCAAAGCCATCCAGCCTCTCGGCCATTCAGCCACAACACACAGCCGTTCGCTAATCCCCACAATCATCTTCGATGAAATCGACACTGGCGTCTCCGGCGATATCTCCATTGCCGTCGGCAACATCATGTGCCGCATGGCTGAAAGCATGCAGGTCATTGCTATCACCCATCTCCCGCAAATCGCAGCCCGGGCCTCGCAGCACCTTAAGGTGTACAAACAGATTGAGGACAACGAGAACCGTACGGTCTCACGCATCCGTCAACTCACCCCCGACGAACGTGTCAACGAGGTCGCTGTTATGCTCAGTTCCGACCCGCCGACTCCTGCCGCCCTCCAGACCGCCCGCGAGCTGATGTCCTAACTCATAACTCTTAACTGAAATGAAGTATTTCCTCGTTGGCTACATGTATTCGGGCAAGACCACCTTCGGCCGCCGCCTGGCGGCCGAGAGGAATATGGATTTCCTCGACCTCGACCGTGCCTTCGAGGAACGTTACCACTACACTGTCCCCCGATTCTTCGCTTCCTTCGGCGAAACGGCATTCCGCCAGCTCGAAACCCAGCTGCTCCATTCCACCGCCGACCTCGACAATTGTGTCGTCGCAACCGGCGGTGGCACACCCTGCCATAGCGGAAACATGGATTTCATCCTCGCCAATGGCACCGCCGTCTACCTGCGCATGACGGTCGACGACCTCGTCGTCCGCGCCCTTCGCAGCCACAACCCCCGGCCCCTCGTGAAAGGCCTTCCGGAGGACCGGCTCCGCGAGAAGATAGCCCAGCAACTGAAGGAGCGCGAAGGCTTCTACCTCCGCGCTCCCATCATCTTGGACGGCCTCAATCCAACCGTCGCTTTTTAGCCGTTTCTTTAGTTTTATACAAATGCCGAGGACGGCTTTGTCCCGTGGCGAAACGCTTGCGTTTCGCACAGAAGCTTAGTACTCAAACGCACTTCCTCCCAGGAATTCCCGCATAATGCTGTTGTGGGGGATGAACTTGTCGTCGATTGGCTCCACCAGCTCCGAGAAGTCAAGCAGCTGCTTGGCTATCGAGAACTCCTCGCAGTTCTCCGGCACCTGCTTCAGCAACGGTTCGGCGTAGCGTTTCAGCACTCCCAGCTCGTACAGCAGGGCCGAGTTGAACATCACGTTGGCATTCTCCTGATATGGGAATATGTGTTTCCTTTCGCCGCGCACCACTTCGGGCCAGCGGTGCAGGGTCTCCTTGGCATTCCATCCACGGAAATTGTTGTCCCTCACAATGCGGCGCACCAGGCGGTTGTCCGTGCCGTGGATAATGTTCTGTCCGTCGATGGCCAGCTGGGTCAGGGCGCTGACGTACACTTTGAACTTCAGACCTTCGTCGATTTCCGCCGTCAGCTTGGGGTTCAGGGCGTGGATGCCCTCCACCACCAGGATGCTCCGCGGACCCATCTTCAGCGTCTTGCCGCTGTAGAAAGGCTCGCCTTTCTTGAAGTCGTAGGTCGGTATCTTCACCTCCTCGCCGCGGAACAGGGCCAGCAGGTGCTCGTTGAGCAGCGGTATGTCGAGAGCGTCGACGCCTTCGAAGTCGTATTCGCCGTTGGGCAGCTTGGGGGTGCGCTCACGGCCCAGGAAGTAGTCGTCCAGCGACATCTGGTTCACGTCGTATCCCAGCACGCTCAGCTGCACGCTCAACCTGCGGCACGACGTCGTCTTGCCACTGCTGCTGGGGCCTGCCAGCAGCACCATCTTGGCACCGCTCTGGCGCACCTGGTCGGCAATCTCGGCATACTTCTTCTCGTGCAGCGCCTCGGCAAGCAGTATCAGGTGCTGCCCGCCCTTGTCGTGCACGATGCGGTTGTAGTCGCTCACCGTCGGCGTGTGCAGCAGGTCCACCCACTCGTGGTGCTCGCGGAAAATGGCGAAGAGCTTGGGCGTCTCCTGGAAGAGCGACAGCTTGTCGGGATGCTCCGGGTCGGCGCACTGGAGCATGTATCCATCCTCGTACTGGCGGAAGTCCCATGTCGTCAGGCAACCCGTGCTGGGAGCCAGTTTGCCGTTGATTTTATGCACGGTGTCGCCAAGGAAATTCATCTCTATGTACAGCTGGTTCAGGTGCTCCAGCAAGTCGGTGGTCTTCGGCATGTGGCGCGGACGCACAAGCTCCACGGCATCGCTCAGCAACATCGTCTTCGCCGTGAAGGGTATGTCCTGCTCCTGCAGCTCAATCATGTGCTCTCTCACCGTGCGGCACACCTCCATCTTGTCCGGCAGCTCGTAGCCTTCCACCGCGCTCTCGATGCGGCAGTAGAAACCGTTCTGCAACGAATGGTCGATGCTCAGTACCGACTTCGGGTAGCAGTCGTGCACTGCCGTGTACAGCATCATGCACAGCGCGTTGCGGTACATGCGGAAACCCTGGCGGTCGGTGATGTCCAGCAGGCGGATCACCTTGGGATTGTAGATGCGGTATTGCAGCGGCTCCACCTTGTTGTTCACCAGGGCGCCCAGTATCGGCCACGGGGCCTTGCCGTCCTCGGCGGTTTTCTTCTTTGTATATTCGGCGGCCAGCTCGGCGACCTGCGTCCCCTGAGCCACCATCTTTCGCTCGCCCGTATTGGCAAGCACTATTTCCACTTGGTTCATTGTTCGTTTATTTTTTGAAGAAGTTAAAGAAGTTATAGAAGATAAAGAATTTAAAGACAATAGCGACATCGACGGATATTATTCTTGGATTCTTTTGTTGGTTATTGCCAGAATGTATGAATTAAGTAGTCTGCTTGTGTCTTCAATTTCTGTTGTCAAATTTACGGCTTCTTGCTCGTTGATGTATCCAAGGTCTCCTGAAAGGATGATAAAGCAGCGGCATTCCTCCAGGCTACCTTGTGAATAGTTGAAAAACCGTAGTTTGTCATCTTTTCCTATCCGTTTGTAACTGTCATCGCCTCTAACTTCTCTAACTTCTCTAACTTCTCTAACTCCTTTAACTATTCATCACCTCCTCAATCTCCTTCACCGTCTTGGGTATCGGCTTGCCTAGCACGCGGGCGCCGGTCTCGGTCACCAGGACGTCGTCCTCGATGCGGATACCGCCGAAATCTTTCCATTTCTCCAGCTCGTCGAAGTTGACGAAGTCCTTGTTCGTGCCCTCGGCATGCCATTTGTCGATCAGCGCGGGGATGAAGTAGCAACCGGGCTCGTCGGTGATGACGAAACCGGGCTGCAGTCTCCGGCCGCAGCGCAGGCTGCCCAGGCCGAACTGCTCGCTCGGGCGCGTCTCTTCGTCGTAGCCCACGTTGATCTGGCCGTAGTTCTCCATATCGTGTACGTCGAGGCCCATCATGTGGCCCAGGCCGTGGGGCATCAGCAGGCTGTGGGCTCCGTTGGCCACGATGTCGTCCACGCTCCCTTTCAGTATGCCCAGGCCCTTGTAGCCCTCGGCCAGCACACGGCTGGCGGCGGTGTGCACCTCCTTGTAGGTGATGCCCGGACGCGTCACGCGGGCGGCCTCCATATTGGCGGCCAGCACAATCTCGTAGATGGCCTTCTGGCGCTCGTCGAACTTGCCTCCCACGGGCACCGAGCGCGTGATGTCGCTGCAGTAGTTCATCGGCGTCTCGCAGCCGGCGTCCATCACCAGCATGCGGCCCACCTCCAGGCGGTTGTTGTGGCCGTGGTTGTGCAGCGTCTCGCCGTGCACCGTCATGATGACGGGGAAGCTCACGGGGCCGTTGCCCTTCCAGGCCTCGCCCTCCATGAATCCCGCCAGCTCGTACTCGTAGCGGCCTGGCATGGCCAGCTTCATGGCGCCCACGTGCATGTTGTAGGCCGTGGCAATGGCTTTCTCAATCTCCTCGATCTCCTCGGCACTCTTGATGCTGCGCTGTTTCACGCAGGCCAGGATGAGCTCCATCGAGGCGTAGCTGTTCACGGCGTGGTAGTCCAGGCCCAGCCATGCGGCAAGGTCGGCGCGGATGTCGGCGCGGTAGGGCGGCAGGAAATGCACGCGCGTGGCGCTGCACACGGCCTTCCGGCAGAACTCCGCCATGGCCTTCATGTCGCCGCTGTTCTCCACGCCCACGCTGGCGGCCAGCTCCTTCACGCTCGGCAGCGGACCCGTCCAGATGATGTCGTCGATGTCGTAGTCGTTGGCGAAGATATAGTCTTTGCCTGTCTCGCAGTCCAGCACTCCCACCAGGTCCTCGCGCTGAAGGCCGAAGAAATAGAGAAACGTGCTGTCCTGGCGGAACCAGTAGGTGTTGTCCTTGTAGTTGCAGGGCGCCTCGTGGTTGCCCGGAATGATGATGATGCCGCGACCCACGTCCTTGCGCAGTTGCTCGCGACGAGCCATGTATGTCTCTTTCTTGAACATGATATGTAGTTTTAAATTTTTGTCTTCATAACGCAAAAAAAACAGATTTATTGTTTCCGTTTCCCGACGAAAAATCGCCCTAAAAACCAAAAACACATAAACCACTGATAAATAGCCATCAACTCCCTACCAACTCCCACCCAACTCCCACCCAACTCCCACCCATCTCCTACCATGGTGGGAGATGGTACGGTCTTGGCAGGGCGGTGGCAGGGGGTAGGTACTAAATATATTGTACCTATTTATTCTATAGATACCTTCTAGAGGGCCGAAACACGGGTGGTTCTGCGTGGTGAAAAACGTTAAAAGTAAGTGTGTGTGCAAAAAAAAAGTTGGTGATTGGAAAAAAGTTTGTATTTTTGCAGGACATAATACTATGCAGAGAACTGCCAATTTGTACTACAACTAACTAGACAAGAACTATTTAGTGCGGGGTAGGATGATGTATTGCTGTGGGCAATTTACGTCCGGTTGTGGTGTAGTGGAATGTGTGCGGACGAAAAAGACAGGATTTTGGAGGGTGAAAAAAAGGAGGCGCAGGGAATGGCCCGGAAGCACGCTGTACGATGGAAAGGGAAGCCGCGGAGACAAAAACAATTGATTAGGAAATAAAAAAAACGTAAAATAAAACATTTATTAACAACCAAAAAAAAAACATCATGCAAAAGTTTCTACGAACTTTGGCCCTGATGGCACTCATGATAGTGCCGTGGGCCGCGAATGCGCAGAACAACACCATTACGGTTGCTGATGGGACCGCGACCAACCAGTACGTTCCTGTCTACGGCCTGTATGTGGATGATTTCGTGCGCAGTCAGACCATCTACCCTGCCTCTGTCATTGAGGAAGGAGCAGAGGCAGTGGGCATGACGGGAGGCACCATCTCTTCGATGACCTTCTATCTGTCCACCCCCGCCACTGGCTCATGGGGTGATGCCACCTTCTCTGTGAAGCTGACCGAGGTCAGCGCTGCCACCCTCAGCGGTTGGCAGGATGTCTCGACGGCCACCACGGTCTACGAGGGTTCCCTCGACGGCACCCAGTCGACCATGACCATCGAGTTCACCACCCCCTACACCTACAACGGTGGCAACCTCCTGCTCGAAATCGCCTCGCTGACGGAAGGCACTTATAAGAGTGCCTATTTCTCCGGCATCGCTTCCACTGGCGCCAGCTGGCAGGGCAACAACGGTAGCAGCGTGGCTGCTATCACTGGTTCGGCCCGGAATTTCATTCCCAAGACCACCTTCACCTTCACCGGCGGCCAGCCCATCACCTGCCGTTCGGTATCCAACCTTGTGTTCTCCAATCTTACCGCCAACAGCGTCGACCTCACTTGGGCCGACCTTAACAACACCGGTGCCACCTATTCCATCTACAATGGCGAGCAGCTGCTCGGCACCGTGGCCGCTGGCGTCTATTCCTATTCTGTGACTGGCCTCGAGGGCAATACCGAGTACACCCTTTCTGTGGTTGCCAATTGCTCCGAATCTGATGCTTCCGCTGCCAAGAGCGTGACTTTCCGCACCGAGTGCGGTATCATCTCCAGTCTGCCTTGGACCGAGGGCTTCGAGAATGTCCCCTCCGGCAGCAGTCAGATGCCTTACTGCTGGACTCGTCCCAGTTCTGGCAATTATCCCTATTCTTATGCCAACTCGACCTATTCGACCTATTCCTACAACGGCGAACGCTGCTTGTATTTGTATGCTAGCGGCACTACTTCATACTACGCTGTAACTCCGCAGGTCGACGTGACCAACTACCCCATGAATGCCAACATGGTTACCTTCTGGGCTAGGACTAACAATACCACCTCCGTTTTCTCTGTTGAGGTGGGAACCATGACCGACCCCAACGATGTCTCTACTTTCACCACTCTTCAGACCATTTCTGTTCAGGGTGACACCTATACAAAGTACATCGCAAAGCTTACCAATGCCACTGCTACCGATTCCTATATCGCCTTAAAGCTTACCCGTACAGCAGGCTCGTATAGCTATCTCTATATCGACGATCTTACTGTCGATGTCATGCCTTCCTGCTGGCCGGTCACCAATCTCGCTGTCGATGCCACTACCAGTAACAGCGTGACCCTCTCCTGGAACGATGTTGATAATACCGAAGGTGTCACCTATACTGTCACCTATGGCGATCAGTCTATCAGTGGTCTCTCTTCGCCTGCCACTATCACTGGTCTTACTGCCAATACCCCCTATACCTTCTCCGTTGTTGCCAATTGCAGCGCCAATGACGCTTCCACGGCAGAGTCCATCGATGCTCGTACCCTTTGTGACGAGAACTATGTTCGCACACTGCCCTACGCCATGGGCTTTGAGTCCTCCGAGGAGGACGTCAATTGCTGGACTGTCGATGGCAATGGTACCTGGACTATGGGTCAGGGAGACTACTCCACTTCTACCGGTACTCACACTGGTGAGTATAATGCTAAGATTAATCATTCTTCTACAGGCGATGCTACCAAGCTTATTACTCCTGTAATCGATCTTACCTCGGTTGAAAGTGCTATGCTCACCTTCTGGCACGTTCAGCGCGCTTGGTCTGGTGATCAGGATGAACTCCGTGTTTACTATCGCACCGCTGCTAGCGAGGATTGGACTTTGATCCCCGGCGCAGAGTTTACTGACCAGATTAGCACCTGGACCGAGTCTCGATTTGTTCTCCCCAACCCCTCGGCCACCTATCAGATTGCTTTCGAGTTCACTGATGGTTACGGCTATGGTGTTTCTATCGACGACATTGAAATTGCTGAGACTCCTCGCCACACCGTTGCTTTCAACTACCTCCTCACCGATGAGGGTGTTGCTATGGGCAGCGCTGTTGCCGATAACGCCAATCCTTATTGGAACAGTACCGTCACGCTGACCTCCACCCCCGCCACCAACATGCGCACCGCCGGTTGGTATCCGGGCAACCTGACAAGCGTTGAAGGCGTCGAGGCTATCGCCGTCGACACCAACGACCTTAAGATCCTTGTCACCTCCGACACCACCATCACCGTCGTCTACGGTTATGGCCAGTTCGAGATTAAGGGTATCACCGCCAACGAAAACCAGGCCCGCATGGGCTCTGTGGCCGGCAACAGCCCTTATAATAATGATATGTACGACTACGGTACCACCGCCACCCTCACCGCCACTCCCAGCACTGGCTTCCAGTTCATCGAATGGCTCGACGAGAACGGCGACCAGTACAGCACCGAGAACCCCGTCAACGTTGAGGCCCTCCAGCCCCTGACCCTCACCGCCCACTTCGGCATCGCCTCCTACGAGGTCACCGCCGAAACCGAGCACGGTCATGTTGATGGTCTGGGTACCTACACCTTCGGCACCTCCGTCGTCCTCACCGCCGTCGCCGACGATCACTACCACTTCGTGAAGTGGGCCGACGACGACATGACCAACGCCACCCGCGCCTACCGCGTCATTGAGGCCAAGACCTTCCATCCCGTCTTCGAGCCCGATGTCTACACCGTGACCGTCAGCGGCCCCGCCGTTGCCACCTACACCGTCAAGGATGCCGAGGGCAACGAGACCAACGACTTCGTCTACACCACCGAGGCTACCGTTGAGGCTACCGCCATCGACGAGCACTACACCTTCGCTAACTGGAGTCTCCGCGAGACCGTCCAGGAGCCTGTCCTCGACGAGGAGAACAACCCCGTCCTCGACGGCGAAGGCAACCCCACCTATAACAACGTCACTGTTGAGACCCCCATCGAGGGTTCCACCAACCCCTACACCTTCTCTGTTGAGAGCAACACCGTCCTCGTCCCCGTCTTCACCGCCGACGAGATGACCCTCACCATCGCCTCCAACGATGCTGATATGGGTAGCGTCCGCTTCGCCGACTACGAGGGCACCAGCGTCACCGTCGACTACCTGACCCAGGTGCATGTCATCGCCGAGGCCGTCCCCGGCGACTACAGCAGCTTCGCCGGTTGGTACAACGGCACTGAGCTCGTCAGCAGCGCTGCCGACTTCCTCTACACCGTCAGCCAGCCCGTCACCCTCACCGCTCACTTCGAGTTTGCCCAGTATCCTGTGACCGTCGCCGCCGAGCCCGTCGAGGCCGGTACCGTCGACGCCAGCAGCCTCAACCCCCAGTTCAGCGACAACGTGACCTTCACGGCCACCGCCAACGACCACTGGGTGTTCAGCCACTGGACCTATGCCGATCAGGATGCTTGGCTGAGCCAGGATGCTGAATACAGCGAGATGGTCTTCGAGGCCCTGAACCTCGTTGCCCACTTCGTCCGCGACAACCACACCATCGTCGCCAATGTGGCCGATGAGACCCACGGCACCACCGTCGTCACCGACGAGAACGGCGTCGAGGCCACCGAGCCCTTCACCCACGGCACCTACGCCACCGTCGCCTTCACCGCAGGCTATGGCTACTCCTTCGCCGGCTGGATGAACCAGAACAACGAGCTCGTCTCCACCGAGAGCCCCTTCACCTTCGAGGTCACCGAGGACACCGTCCTCACCGCCACCGTCAACCCGCTGCCCTACACCGTCTATGTCGACGTTAACGCCGACGACGAGGGCTACATCCGCGGCGCTGCCTATGTCAGCGAGAACGACGCCAGCTTCACCTACGACTACCTCACCGAGATCAACGCCCAGCTCACCACCGTGCCCGTCTACGGCTATGTCTTCGACAACTGGACCGACGCCGACGGCAATGTCGTCGAGCTGCCCTTCGCCCTCACCGAGGACACATACCTCTTCGCCAACTTCAAGAAAGACCAGTTCGAGGTTAAGGGTTCCGTCGCCGCCGACTATCGCATGATGGGTCGCGTCGCCGGCACCGCTGCCGCCGACTACCTTGAGTATGTCACCCTCACTGCCAACGAGAACACCGGCTACAACTTCTCCAAGTGGGTTGACGCCGATGGCAACGACATCGACCTCGCCGCCACCTACGTGGATCCCACCACCGGCCTCGAGTACGACATCTACACCAACGTCAACGGCAATAGCATCGACGTCCTCGCCAACGAGGCCCACGAGCTCTTCGCTGTCTACGACTACGAGTACTACACCGTTGAGGCCCTGACCAACGATGCCAACATGGGTAATGTGATCATCAACAACCAGCCCCTGAACCCCATCGACCTGGCCTACAGCCAGACCGTCACCCTCGATGCTTCCGCCAAGGAACACTACCACTTCGTCGAGTGGCAGGATGAGAACACGGACAACCCCCGTACCTTCATCCTCACCGAGCCTGTGACCTACACCGCCACCTTCGCCATCGACCGTCACAATGTGACCTTCGAGTATGCCGAGAACAAGGTTGAGTCCATCTCCGGCGACGGCGAGTATGACTACGGCACCGACGTGACCGTCGACATCACTGCCGCCTACGGCTTCACCTTCATGGGTTGGAGCACCGACGGCGAGAACATCATCGATGCCAACCACGAGTACACCTTCACCCTCGAAGGCGACATCAAGCTCATGCCCGTCTTCTCCACCAACCAGTACACCGTCACCGTTGCCAACGCTGACGCCGCCATGGGTACCGTCGAGGGCGATGCCACCGTTGCCTATCAAGGCACCACCACCATCAAGGCCACGGCCAACTACGGCTACGACTTCGTCAACTGGACCAACAACCTGAACAGCGATGTCCTGACCGATGCCGAAGCCACCGTCCAAGTCCTCGACAACATCACCTACACCGCCCACTTCACCGAGCATGCCTACGTGATCGCTGCCCAGCCCAACGACGAGGCCATGGGTACCACCGAGTTCACCGTTCCGCTGCCCGCCGCCGAGGAGCTGACCATCGCCGATGGCACGACTACCAACAACTATATTCCTGTCTATGGTCTGTACATTGATACTTATGGTTGCAAGAGCCAGGTTATCTATCCTGCCAGCATGCTGACTGAGATCCCTGCCGGCTCTTCCATCACCTCCATGAAGTTCTATAGCAGTGCAGCTTCAAAGACTTGGGCTGGTAATGTTGTTGAAATTAAGGTTGCCGAAGTGGCAAATGATTCGTACAGCAGTGCTTCGTTCGAGGATTTGACCAATGCAACGACCGTCTATACCGGTGCCGTGACCGTCTCCGGCAGTGAGATGACTGTCACATTCGATGCTCCCTATACCTATAATGGTGGCAATTTGCTGTACGACCTCATTGTCACCACGGCGGGTACCTATTCTGGTGCCTCCTTCTATGGTGTGTCCCAGAGCAATGCTTCAGTTTACTTTAGTGGTTCCTCCTATGGTAGCCCGAGCAAACAGAACTTCCTGCCTAAGACCACCTTCAGCTACATTCCCGCCGCTTCCGGCGATGCCGATGTGGCCATCGACCTTGCCACCGGCAATGCTCTTGTGAAGTACAATAAGAATGTTGGCATCAAGGCCACGCCTAACTATGGCTATCACTTCGAGAACTGGACCAATAGCGACGACGCTACCACCTCGAACGACAATCCTGTCAACGTGACCGCCACCAAGGATATCACCTACACCGCCAACTTCGCCAAGAACCCCTACACCATCACCGCTGCCACCCAGCTCAACAATGGCGCCACCGGTTCCGTGGCCATCACTGGCACCACCGAGGACAACATCACCGTTGAGTATCTCGACGAGGTGACCCTCACCGCCACCATTGCTGAGAATTACCGTCTGCTCCGCTGGGAGGATCAGAATGGTACCAGCCTTGGCAACGCCAACCCCCTGACCATCTCCGTCACCCGCGACAGCACCATCACCGCTGTCCTCGACTTCGAGGTCTACACCCTCACCGCCAACACCGAGGACATCGAGATGGGTGGCGTCTATGTCAACGATCCCAACAACGCTCCCGATCCCGTCGAAATCTTCAACGAGACTTTCGATAACGGCAATGGCGGCTGGACGATGAATAACTGCCACAGCAACACTGGAATTATTTCTACTAGTAGTTTCCGTTTCTACTATTCCACTAACCCGCCGCAGTACCTCATCTCGCCCGAATTCAACGCTTCTGGCGATCTGACTGTCACCTTCAACTATAAGGCTCAGTCCGCTGGCTTTACCGAGTCGTTCGAGTTCGGCTACTCCACCACCGACAACGATCCTTCCAGCTTCACCTGGGAGACCGAGGTGTTCACGAACAACACTTCGTACACTCAGTATGCTACCACGGCCCCTGCTGCTACCAAGTACATGGCCATCAAGTATACTGCAAATGACCAGTACGTGCTGTACATCGACGACTTCGTTGTCCTCGAGGCTCCTGCCCCCGGCTCTGTGCCTTCGCTGGCCACCAGCAGCGCCGATGTCGACTTCAGCACTCCTGTCGCCGTCACCGCTACTCCTGCTGAACACTACCACTTCGTGGGTTGGAAGGGCGCCCATGGTGACACCATCACCGCTCTTGGCACCGACGCCAATCCCACCATCACCGTTGCTGGCGACAGCACCCTCACCGCTCTCTTCGATGGCGACCCCATGACCATGACCTACCAGGTCAACAACGCCGTCCGCGGCGCTGTCGAGGGTCCCGCCACCGCTGAGTACAACACCGAGGTCACCATCTCCGCTGTTCCTGCCCACGGCTACGAGTTCACCGCTTGGGAAGACGACGCCACCGCCGCCGCCACCCGTAAAGTCACCGTCGGCACCAACGAGGAGAACACCTACAAGGCCATCTTCGGCTTCCAGACCTATCCTCTCGAAGTCGCTATCGAGAATGGTACCGTCAGCGTCACCAACGATGTGGCCGACGTCGACGACCAGCTCTACACCGATGTTGAGCACTTCGACGCCCGCTACTTCTACGGTTCCGAGCTCGAGCTGACCTTCACCGCCAACGAGCACTACCACTTCGTCGAGAACGGCAGCACCACCCTGGTGAAGACCGTCTCCTTCCTCGAGGCTCCTGAGGCCATCAACGTCGTTGCCGTCATCGACACGCACAGCGTGACCCTCGCCGTCAACGACCCGGCCCTCGGCACCATCGAAGGCGCTGAGAGCGGCAACTACCCCTATGGCCACGAGCTCACCTTCACCGCCACTCCCGCCGAGCACCAGCACTTCGTGAACTGGAGCGACGGCGTCGAGGACGCTGAGCGCACCATCACCGTTGAAGGCGACATCACCCTCACCGCCAACTTCTTCGTCAACAGCTACGAGGTCATCGCCGAGGCCGATGCCGAGCAGGGCACTGCCACATGGGACGATGGCTTCACCGGCAACCTTGTCATCACTGTCAACGACAGCTGGAACGATGGTTGGCAGAACTCCAACCTCAGCGTCATGCAGAACAACGAGGAAGTCCTGAATGTCAATCCCGGCAGTGGCACCAACGGTACGACCTATAACTATACGGTTGACACCAAGATGCCTGTCGAGTTCGTTTGGAACCGCGAGGGTGACTACGACTACGAGGCCTCCTTCGTCATCAACTACAATGGTGAGGACGTCTACACTCAGGCTGCCAACACCCTCGATGCTGTCGAGGACGGCGCTGTCCTGTTCACCATCCCCGCACACAACACCGTGCTGCCCAACACCAACGTGACCTTCACCGCCACTCCCAACCTGGGCTACGAGTTCGTCAACTGGACCAACAACGGCGAAGAAGTCTCCACCGAGGCCTCCTTCAGCATGCCTATCGTTGAGAACACCACCCTCACCGCCAACTTCAACTTCGTCGGCTTCGCCGTCACCGTGGCCAGCAACAACGACGTCATGGGCACTGCCTACATCAATGACGACGCCGAGCAGACCTCCTATGTCGCCGCCTACGAGGAAGAGGTTGTCCTGACCGCTGTTCCCGCCGAGTATGGCTACGACTTCATCAACTGGACCCTCAATGGCACCGAAGTCTCCACCGAAAACCCCGCCACCGTCCAGATCACCGACAATGCCAACTACGTTGCCAACTTCAACTTCCACGACTTCGCCCTCACCGTCGTCAGCGACAATGAGGAGCGCGGTACCGCCACCGGTAGTGGTATCTACCCCTATGGTACCCAGGTCGAGATTAGCGCCGTTGCCAACGAAGGCTTCACCTTCCTGCAGTGGAACGACGGCAACACCGATGCCACCCGCACCGTCACCGTCGACGGCGAAGTGACCTACACCGCCAGCTTCCGCACCGATGCCGAGTACACCGTTACCGTCATCGCTGAGCATGGCGCCGTCACCGGCAACGCCGGCACCTTCTATGAGAACCAGGTGGCCACCCTCTTCGCCACTCCCGCCACGGGCTACGGCTTCGCTGGCTGGTACGACGAGACCAACACCACCCTCCTCTCCGAGGCCAACCCCTTCGAGTACACCGTGACCGACAATGTCACCCTCACCGCCCGCTTCACCGCCGAGAACTTCACCCTGACCCTCCTGGCCGATGCCACCATGGGCTCTGTGACCGGCGCCGGCGAGTACCCCTTCGGCACTGAGGTTGTCATCAACGCCAACGCCAACGAAGGCTACCGCTTCGTCCAGTGGAACGACGATGTCGTCACCAACCCGCGCACCATCACCATCACCGGCAACATGGAGTTCACCGCCCTCTTCGAGGCCCTGCCTCCCGCCGAGTACTACATCGGTGCCACCGCCATCAACGGTACTGTTGAAGGCACCGGCTCCTATGCCGATGGCGCCCAGGTTACCCTCACCGCCACTCCCAACAACTGCTACCAGTTCACTGGCTGGATGAACGGCAACACCGTCGTCAGCACCGACAACCCCTACATCTTCACCGCCACCGAGAACGTGACCCTCATGGCCATCTTCGACGCCATCAACATCACCGGTGAAGAGACCCAGGTTGCCTGCGGCAGCTACACCTGGAACGGCAACACCTACACCGCCAGCGGCGACTACCCCGTCCACCTGACCACTGAAGGTGGCTGCGACAGCACCGCCACGCTGCACCTGACCATCAACAACGCCACCACCGGCGCCGTCACCGCCGAGGCTTGCGGCTCCTACTCCTGGAACGGCAACACCTACGATGAAAGCGGTGTCTACACCTACACCACCACCAACGCCAACGGTTGCGACAGCGTCGTCACCCTCACCCTGACCATCAACACTCCGGTCAACGTTGAAGAGACCGCCCAGGCCTGCTCCGAGTACACCTGGAACGTCAACAACCAGACCTACACCGAGAGCGGCGTCTACACCGCCAGCATCACCGATGCCAACGGCTGCGATGCCACCGCCACCCTCACCCTCACCATCAGCGGCGCTGTGACCGAGACCGTCACCGCCACCGCCTGCGGTAGCTACGAGTGGAACGGTCAGACCTACGACGCCTCCGGCGAGTACACCTACACCACCACCAGCGTCAACGGTTGCGACAGCATCGTCACCCTCCAGCTCACTGTCCTCGAGTCCGTCGCCGGTGGCGACAGCACCGCTGTTGCCTGCGGCAGCTTCGAATGGAACGGCGAGTTCTACACCCAGAGCGGCGACTACACCCTCAACCTCATGACCGCTAACGGCTGCGACAGCACCGTCACCCTCCACCTCACCATCAACCAGGCTGTCAACACTGTCCTCGACGTCACCGCCTGCGACACCTACACCTGGGAGACCAACGGTGTTGAGTACACCTCCACGGGTACCTACCTCTACACCTTCGAGAACGGTTCTGCAGCCCACTGCGACAGCACTGTCACCCTCAACCTCACGATCAACAGCAGCTCCATCTCCACCATCGAAACTACCGCCGTCGGCAGCTACGAGTGGAATGGCAATGTCTACACCGAGAGCGGCGAGTACACCTTCAACGGCCAGACCGTTAACGGTTGCGACAGCGTTGTCACCCTCATCCTCACCATCGAGACTCAGACCTACACCGTGACCGTCGGCACCAACAACGCCGCCATGGGTAACGTCAACCCCGCCGGTACCTTCACCGTCGCCGCTGGCGAAACCTTCACCGCCACTGCTGAGGCCAACGACGGCTTCCGCTTCGCCGGCTGGAGCAACGGCGCCACCACCGAGACCGTCACCATCACCGTCGAGTCCGACACCACCCTTACCGCCAACTTCGAGGCCATCAACTACACCATCAGCGCCACCTCCAACGACGAGACCATGGGTACCGTCCTCGGTAGCGGCGAATATGCTGCCGGTGCCACGGTGACCCTCACGGCTGTCGCCAACAGCGGCTACCACTTCGTCCGCTGGAGCGACGGTACCACCGATGACCACTACATCTTCACCGCCGAGGCCGATGTTGAACTCGTCGCCTACTTCGAGGCCGATCCTACGGGCATCGAGGACGCCGAGGACGCCAACGTCGCCATCTACAGTGCTGACAGCAAGATCATCGTCAAGGGTGCTGAGAACATGGATATCTATGTCTACGATGTCAACGGCCGTGTCGTCCGCACGCAGGCCAACGCCACCGAGACCGTCGAGTTCACCATGAACACCACTGGTGTCTACCTCGTCAAGGTCGGCAATGCTCCTGCCAAGCGCGTCGTCGTGGTTCGCTAACCTCGCATAACGCTAATCCCCGAAAGGGCTCCGGATCAACCTCCGGAGCCCTTTCCCTTTTTGTTAATTAGGAATTAGAAATGAGGAATTAGAAATTAGGAATTAGGAATTGGGGAAATTAAAAATAAATAATTAAAATCAATTTCTAATTTCTAATTTCTAATTTCTAATTTCTAATTTCTAATTTCTAATTTCTAATTTCTAATTTCTAATTTCTAATTAATTTCTAATTTCTAATTTCTAATTCCTAATTTTTAATTAATTCCTAATTTCTAATTCCTAATTTCTAATTGTTTGACTGGGGTCAAACTTGGGTCAAATTCGGCCCTTCTTATAT
>DFIZ01000064.1:0-31433 GCA_002372855.1 Bacteroidales bacterium UBA3684 | reverse complement strand
ATATAAGAAATGCCGAATTATGTACCTCTTCGACCCCTCTTTGGGAGGGATGGGGTAGGTTTGATGCTCGCCGCACTGCTGTGTGTGGCGTTCGAGCCACGGAGTGACGACAGTTGCTAGCCGTGGGCGTAAGCCCACGGATGACAGGTGAAAAGCATTGTTTCCAGCCCCGTAGGGGCGGCACGGGTGGGGTTTTCTGTCGTTTGTTTTGGTGCCGCCCTTGCAGGGCTCGGTTGCCGTTCCTGCTTCTGCCCGTGGGCTTACGCCCACGGCTAGCGACTGTCGCCACTACGTGGCTGGATGCTGCGCGGACCCAACATTTTTTTCTTCCACCATGCACAATAATTGTATCGCCGTGCCGTTATCCCTAAACCAATTTTAAAATCAACATATATATCATGACACAGGAAAAACTCAAATTCAACCCCAACCCCTTGGTCAGCTTCCTGCAGAAACCCATGAAGGAATTCACCAAGGCCGATATCCTCAAGGTCATCGAGGAGTTCCAGATTGAGATGATCAACTTCCGCTACATGGCCGACGATGGGCGTCTGCACACCCTCAACTTCGTCATCCAGAGCCTCGAGCATGCCGACGAGGTCCTCACCTCCGGCGAGCGTGTCGACGGCTCCAGCCTCTTCCCCTACATCGAGGCCGGCAACAGCGACCTCTATGTCATCCCCCGCTTCCGCACCGCTTTCCTCGACCCCTTCACCCAGGTGCCTACCCTCGACCTCCTCTGCTCCTTCTACAACAAGGACGGCGAGCCCTTCGAGATGGCCCCCGAGTACACCCTGCAGAAAGCTGCCCGCGCCTTCCGCGAGGCCACCGGCGGCATGGAGTTCCAGGTGATGGGCGAGCTGGAGTACTACGTCATCGCCTCCAAGGAGGACGAGTACCTGCCCGAGGACCAGCACGGCTACCATGTCTCCATGCCCTTCTGCAAGTTCGAGACCTTCCGCACCGAGGCCATGCGCATGATTGCCTCCGCCGGTGGCGAAATCAAGTACGGCCACAGCGAGGTGGGCAACTTCACCCATGGCGACCTGATGTACGAGCAGAACGAGATTGAGTTCCTTCCCACCGACCTCGAAGCTGCCGCCGACCAGCTGGTCATCGCCAAATGGATGATGCGCGAACTGGCCTACGAACAGGGCGTCACCGTCACCTTCGCTCCCAAGATCACCGTCGGCAAGGCCGGTAGCGGCATGCACATCCACACCCGCGTCAGCAAGGACGGCAAGAATATGTACGTCGGCGAGAATGGCCTCAGCGATGTGGCCCTGAAGACCATGGCCGGCATCCTCAGCCTCGCCGGTTCCCTCACCGCGTTCGGCAACACCAACCCCACCTCCTACTTCCGCCTGGTGCCCCACCAGGAGGCTCCCACCAACATCTGCTGGGGCGACCGCAACCGCTCCGCCATGGTGCGTGTGCCGCTGGGTTGGAACAAAGGCTCCGGCAACATGATGGCCCACGCCAACCCCCTGGAGAGCAAAGACCCCGTCGACTTCTCCTACAAGCAGACCATCGAACTCCGCACGCCCGACGGCTCCGCCAACGTCTACCTGCTCCTGGCCGGTATGACCGTTGCCGCCCGCCACGGCTTCGAGATGAACGACGCCATCCAGTATGCTAAGGACCGCTACGTCAGCGTCAACATCTTCGAGCACGAGGATGTCCTCAGCCGTCTCGACGTGCTGCCCGACAGCTGTGCCGCCAGTGCCGACCTGCTGGAGCGCGACCGTGCCCTCTACGAGCAGGACGGCATCTTCGCCCCCGCACTCATCGACGGCATCATCAAGCAGCTCCGCGCCTTCGACGACCGCACCCTCCGCGCCGACATCGGCAAGGACTCCGAGAAGACCCTGACCCTCGTGGAGCGCTTCTTACACTGCGGCTGATGCATCGTCTGGCCCTACTCATCGGCGGCAACCAAGGCGACCGCCATCTGTTGATACAGCAAGCGACAGAGCAGATACGGCAACGTATCGGCTCTGTCGTTTCCTTTTCCCGCATCTACGAGACTGAACCCTGGGGCACCTTCGAAGAGGAGAACGGGGAGCGGAAGGTGGAGAACTTCCTCAACCAGGCCCTCCTGGTCTCCACCCCCCTGTCCGCCCACGAAGCCCTCCGCGAAGCCCTCGACATAGAAAAAGACCTCGGCCGCCAGCGCCCGCAGGCTTCGTCGTCTGGCGCGACCCAAGGGGCACGCACCTACCATTCCCGTCCCATCGACATCGACCTCATCTTCTTCGACCACGACGTTATTGACACCCCCGACCTCGTCATCCCCCATCCCCGCATGCACCTTCGTCGCTTCGTCCTCGAACCTCTGGCCGAAATCATGCCGGACTACGTCCACCCCGTATTGAAAAAAACGGTGCGAGCCCTTTTGAAGGAACCCCCGCAGGGGGTGCTGGGCCTACAAGCAGGGGTGGAGCAAAGCGAAACCCCTGTAGATGATACGGAAGTGTCCATGGAACCCCCGCAGGGGGTGGAAGGACCCCCTAACGAATGACTCTGCCATGCCCAACTCACTTGTAAAGAACGATATCCACCTGGTATTCCATGTCAAATATGATGGAGTCACTGTTAGCCGTGACGACCTGCCACGCTTGTTCGATTACATAGGTGGCATCGTTCGTTCGCTTGGCGGCATCTCGTTTATTGTTGGCGGTGTATCCGACCATGTGCATGCCCTGGTTTCTGTTCCCCCGACCGTCACTGTGGCCGATTTCGCCCGAACAGTCAAGGCCAAAAGCAGCAAGTGGATTAAAGGCATCTCTCCTCGATACACCAAATTCGCCTGGCAGGAAGGCTATGGGGCCTTCTCCGTCAGTCCTTCTTTGTTGGACAAGACAAAGAGATATATTGCCAATCAGGAAGAACACCATAGACAAAGAACCTTTCGTGAAGAAGTGGATTTGTTCGCAAAAGCGTATAATATAGATAATACAGAAGGATATGCATTTTTACAAAAATAAAAAACCTGCCACCCCTTCGGGGTTCCGGCAGAATCGTGTATGGTGTGCAGGGGTTGAAACCCCTGCCTGTAGGCCTGCGCCCCTGCGGGGCTGGGCACGCAGTTGCATACTGCTACTGCTGCTCTTCCCTCTCGCAGCCCTGGCCCAGAACGCCACCATCAGCGGCACCATCACCGACGCCGCCACCGGCGAGACCCTCATCGGCGCCACTGTGCTCGACACCCGCAGCGGCAAGGGAGCCGTGACCAACGTCTACGGCCACTACTCCCTCACCGTGCGCCGCGACTCCGTCAACCTCAAGGTCTCCTTCGTGGGCTACGAACCCCGATTCTTCAACCTCAAGCTCGACGCCAACCGCGAGCTCAACGTCAAGCTCTCCTCCAGCGTTACCCTCAACGAAGTCGTCATCACCGCCGAGCGCACCGGCGACGTCCGTTCCGCCCAGATGAGTGCCAACGTGATGACCGTGGAGAAAATCAAGTCCGTGCCCGTCATGTTCGGCGAGGCCGACCTCATCAAGGCCCTGCAGCTCATGCCCGGAGTGCAGACCGGCAGCGAGGGCAACAGCGGCATGTACGTCCGCGGCGGCGGCCCCGACGAGAACCTCTTCCTCCTCGACGGCGTGCCCCTCTACAACGTCACCCACATGGGCGGCTTCTTCTCCACCTTCAACACCGACGCCGTCAAGAACGTCACCCTCTACAAAGGCTCCTTCCCCGCCCGTTTCGGCGGCCGTCTGAGCGCTGTGCTCGACGTCACACAGAACAACGGCAACGACAAGGAAATCCACGGCAACCTCTCGGTGGGCCTCATCTCCGCCAAGTTCAACCTCGAAGGGCCCATCGTCAAGGAGAAGACCACCTTCTCCCTCTCGGCCCGCCGCACCTATGCCGAACTCTTCGTCATCCCCGCCATCATGTGGCTCAACGATGCCACCTCCGAAACCGAGGACGAACCTGGCGGCGCCCTGGCAGAAAACGCCAAGTTTGACGCCGGATACTATTTCTACGACATCAACGCCAAGTTCACCCACAAGTTCAGCGACAAGAGCCGTCTCTACGCCTCATTCTACATGGGCGACGACAAAATCCACGGCAAGGTGCACACCGTCACCGCCCTCGACGAGGACATCAACCTCGGTTTCTCCACCCTCTGGGGCAACCTCGTCGGCGCCCTGCGCTGGAACTACGAGCTCTCGCCCAAAATCTTCATGAACCTCTCCGCCGCCTACACGCAGTACAAGAACAACATCGTCGGCTCCGTCGAGAAGCTGGCCACCCCCAACGCCACCAATGCCTCCACCATCACCGGCGACTACAACTCCGGCATCCGCGAGTTCACCCTGCGCTCCGATTTCGACTTCACCCCCACGCCCGAGCACACCGTCAAGTTCGGCGCCTCGGCCACACGCCACTGGTTCACCCCCGAGGTGGCCAACGCCAGCGTCAACTACTTCGACTCCATCCAGATGAACCGTGCCCTGCAGATCGACTCCTCCATCATCTCCAGCACCGTGCCCGCCAACGAGTTCGTGGCCTACATCGAGGACGACTGGGCCATCACCGAGAGCGTCAAGCTCAACTACGGCCTCCACCTCAGCGGCTTCTTCGTGCAGGACAAGTTCTACCACTCCATCCAGCCCCGCCTCTCGGGCCGTGTGCTCATCACCCCCGACCTCTCCTTCAAGGCCGGCTACGCCCGCATGTCGCAGTATGTCCACCTCCTCTCCACCACCTCCGTCACCCTGCCCACCGACCTCTGGGTCCCCGTCACCGAGCGCGTCGAGCCCATGACCTCCGACCAGATTGCCGCCGGCGTCAGCTACAGCCTCAGCGGCATTGCCGACTTCAGCATCGAGGCCTACTACAAGCGCATGGACAATCTCATCGAGTACAAGGACGGCGCCGCCTTCTTCGGCTCCAGCGAGAACTGGGAGAACCTCGTCTACAGCGGCCGCGGCTGGAGCTACGGCCTCGAGTTCCTCATCCAGCGCGAGTTCGGCGACCTCACCGGATGGATCGGCTACACCTGGAGCCGCTCCATGCGCCAGTTCGACCGCGAGGGCCAGGTCATCAACGGCGGCGACCCCTTCCCCGCCAAGTACGACCGTCGCCACGACCTCTCCATCGTCCTCTCCTACAAGGTCAGCCCCACCATCGACCTCAGCGCCACCTGGGTCTTCTCCACCGGCAACGCCGCCTCGCTGGCCACGCAGACCTATCCCACGGCCTTCGAGGACCCCGACGACTACGACGAGGACACCCCGGGCCGCAACACCATCAGCGTCGTCGAGGGCCGCAACAACTACCGCATGCCCAACTACCACCGCCTCGACCTCGGCGCCAACTTCCACCGCAAGTTTCGTCGCGCCCGCCGCACCATCAGCGTCAGCATCTACAACGTCTACAACCGCCAGAACCCCTACATGCTCTACCGCTCCCGCACCGAGACCTACAACGGCTACCCCTCGGCCCTGGTCCAGCTCAGCATCTTCCCCATCCTGCCCAGTGTGGGGTACACGCTCTATTTTTAGTGTTAAGCGTTAAGTGTTAAGTGTTAAGTTTAAGCATTCCCAGTCTATGAAAAACATATCCCGTATCCTTCGTCCCGTGGCCGAACGCTTGCGTTCGGCAGTCCCCGTCCGCCCGGCATCGCCCTCCCGTCCGGCCCGCCTCCTCTCCCTGGCGCTCCTCCTCGCGGCCGCCGCGCCCTTCCTGGCCTCCTGCGAGAAAATCCTCGACATCGAGAACGACCCCTCCGACGCCCAGCTCGTCGTCAACGCCGTGCCCCAGGCCGGCAAGCGCGCCTTCGTCTATTTCGCCCACACGCGCTTCTTCCTCGACCCCTCCAACAACCAGCCCCTCGACAGCGCCTCGGTGACCCTCTTTGTCAACGGCAGCCCCCTCGGTGCCGACTCCGTGGCCAACTGCAAGTATTTCTTCCCCTACACCTGCACCGAGGGCGACACCCTCACCCTCCTGGCCGCCGCCGGCAGCCTCCAGGCCACAGCCACCACCTATGTGCCCTACATCCCCACCTTCTCCAACATCAAGCTCTCCAACATCGACGCCGGACACACCTTCCGCTACTACCAGGCCGAGCTCGACTTCCAGGACCACCCTGGCATCGACGAGTACTACAACCTCCGCGTCATGGTGCGCGACAGCGGCATCCGCTACAACGACTGGAAGCAGGATTTCGACACCGTCGACACCGTCCGCGCCACCTATTTCATGCTCCGCACCAACCCCGAAATCACCGGCGACGCCTCCTACAGCCGCCCCATGCTCGGCTACCTCTACACACGCAATTTCTTCAACGACAGTCAAATCGATGGCCGTAACTACCGTACCTCCATCAACATTCTCCACCTCATCGACACCAACGAGGTGCAGCCCTTCAAGCACGAGTACACCGTCACCCTCGAGAGCATGACCTACGCGCGCCTGCGATACCTTATCGATGTCTCGCGTCAAGGCTCCTCCAACAGCTTCTTTACCGAGCAGGGCCAGGTGCGCGGCAACGTCGACGGCGCCCTCGGCATCTTCGCCGGCTCCGCCAAGAGCGAAATCACCTTCTGGCCCGACACCCTCCCCGTTGTCAACGACCCCTCGGGTCCCGCCCTCCTGCCGTCGCCCGAGGTGCAGCGTCTCCTGTCCCCGCAGCGACACTGAAAAACGACTTTCTGTCAAAAAATCACCCCTCAAAAGCACCTCCACGGTGCTTTTTCTGTTTAAAACGCTGTATAATAGTGTGTTTTATTCATTCCATCTACCTACTATCCCCCTATCAACTCCCTACCAACTCCCACCCAACTCCCACCACGGTGGGAGATGATAGGTCGAAAATAGGGTGGGGAAGGGATTGGAAAAAGGTGAAAATGTCAAATCGGTTCCCGGCGACGGAATCCTATTCACAGATATTTTTTTATATTGTAGAGACGCGGCATGCCGCGTCTCTACAGAAGGGGGCGAAGATGGTTAAAAAGTCGTAAAATGAAAAAATATTTTGCCAGTTCGGAAAATAGTCGTATCTTTGCAGTCCGAAATCAGGGTGGAAAATACCCTGTGGATTAGTGAAAGTAATTAAAAAACAAACAGTTAAAAATGTACGCAATCGTAGAAATCGCAGGCAAGCAATTCAAGGTCGCCCAAGATCAGAAGATTTTCGTCAACCGTCTGAAGAACGACGAGGGTAGCGAAGTTTCTTTTGACACCGTGATGCTTAAAGACAATGATGGCAACGTCGAGGTTGGTAAACCTTACATTGCTGGTGCTAATGTAAAGGCCACCGTCCTCCGCCACCTCAAGGGCGATAAGGTTTTGGTGTTTAAGAA
This sequence comes from Bacteroidales bacterium UBA3684, assembly GCA_002372855.1. Lineage (GTDB taxonomy): Bacteria > Bacteroidota > Bacteroidia > Bacteroidales > P3 > Colimorpha. Next base: position 24,110 of record DFIZ01000064.1, on the reverse strand, counting down.
GATCCGTCGCAAAGGCTTCCAGAAGATGAACGGCCACCGTGACTATCTGACCCAGATCAAAATCGATAGCATCAACTAATTAACCGTAGTGTCTAACCTTTTAAAAACAGTATATTATGGCTCATAAAAAAGGTGTTGGTAGTTCCAGTAACGGTCGCGAATCCGAAAGCAAACGCTTAGGCGTCAAGATTTTTGGTGGTCAGAAATGCATCGCCGGCAACATCATCGTCCGCCAGCGCGGCACCGCCCACAACCCCGGCCAGAATGTTGGCATGGGTCGTGACCACACGCTTTACGCCCTCGTCGACGGCGTGGTGAAATTCCATAAAGGCCGTGAGGACCGCAGCTTCGTCTCCGTGGTTCCTGCCGAATAAAGAAAGTAAAAAGCACAAGTTTGCTTCAGACAACAACTGCCCGCGTCAACGGGCAGTTTTTTTTTGTTTGTCATTTTCCGTTTTCCAGCTGTACACGTACGCTTGCGGCGTGGATTTTCTCCAGCAGCTCTTTCATGAAGTCGGCGTCGAGGCCGAGGGAGGTGGCCTGGCGCAGGCGGTCGTTCATCATGTCGGCCCAGCGTGCCTGCTGGTAGACGGGCATGTGGGCTTCGCGTTTGACGGTGGCTATGCGCTTCGACACCGCCATGCGCTGTGTGAGCAGCGAGATGAGGTCGTGGTCGATGTCGTCGATTTTGCTTCGCAGGGGCTCGAGGGCCCGGGCGGCTTCGGCCACCGAGGTGGGGTAGGGCGTTGTGGCCCAGTGGGCTATGACGTCGGCCAGGGCCTGGGGGGTGATTTGCTGGGCGGCATCGGTGAGGGCTTCGGAGGGGTGGGGGTGCACCTCGACCATGAGGCCGTCGTAGTCCAGTTGGTGTGCGGCGCGCGCCAGGGGTCCTACGAGGTCGGCGCGGCCGCCCATGTGGCTGGGGTCGCAGAGGATGGGCAGCTCCGGGCGTTCGTGGCGCAGCTCCATGGCCACCTCCCACAGGGGGGCGTTGCGGTAGCCGTGGTTGTTGTACATGCTGAAGCCGCGGTGCACGGCGGTAAGGTCGTCGATGCCTGCTTTCTGCAGGCGCTCCAGGGCACCGAGCCACAGGCGTATATCGGGGCAGACGGGGTTTTTCACCAGCAGGTGGACGTCGCTGCCGCGCAGGGCCTGGCAGATTTCGTCGACCATGAAGGGGTTGGTGGTGGTGCGGGCGCCGAGCCAGAGGGTGTCGATGCCGTAGGCCAGGCAGAGCTCCACATGCTCGGGACGCGCCACCTCGCAGCAGTAGCGCACGCCCAGCTCGGCGCTGAGGTCGCGCATCCAGCCCAAGGCGGGTTCCCCGAGGCCTTCGAAGGCTCCGGGACGTGTGCGGGGTTTCCACACCCCCGCGCGGATCATCGTCACTTCCGGCATGGATTTCAGCGCCAGCGTCACGTCGCGCAGCTGGGACGGGCTCTCCACGCTGCAGGGTCCTGCTATGATGGTCTTGCTCATGGGCTTCTTTTTTTCGATGAAAAATGTTTTGCAAAGATACACAATATTTTCGAATTATCGGCGTTAAAATAATATGAAAATAAAATATCTCAAATTAAAGAACTGGTTTTTGGTCACCGTCATGAGTGCCATGGGACTCTCTTCTTGCCACAGCAACAAGGAGTTGGCCAATCCTCAGCCGGACAATCCCCCCGTCCGCGACCAGGAGCCGATACGTCTGATGTACGGTGTGCCGAGCATGAATTTCATGATTCGCGGCCAGGTGAAGGATGCCGGCGGACGCCCCGTGCGCGACATTCGCGTCAATATGCTCGAGCGTGGCATGGAGGTGGCGGACGGCGAGTTGCAGGGCGACCCCGAGAATGTGAAGCACTATCTGGAGAACACCGCCGTGCGTACCGACGACGAAGGACGTTTCACCATCCAGAACTCCGGCCTTCCGCAGGAACAGGTGCGCCTGTTGGTGCGCGATGTGGACGGCATGGAGAACGGCCAGTTCCGCAATCAGGTGGTCGACATGAAGGTGGAAGCCGACGATGTGGACCGCTCCGATGCCAGCGGCATGTACCAGGGCACCTACAACAAAGAGGTGAAAATCAAGTTGGAAAACAAATAGTATCCCTTTATGAAACTCCGTCTGCTGAAAGCAAAGCACTGGCTGCTCATCACGCTGATGGGCTTGTTGGGCCTTTCCTCGTGCGAGAAGCAGGAGGATATGTACGGGTGCCCGGAGCCGGACTATAATGATTCCACCGGTATGGAACCGATGTACGGTGTGCGTGAGACGGATTTCAGAGCAATAAATTAAAGTGCTATGGGTTTGTCGCTCAGGCAGAAGGTTGGGTTGGAGCTGCAGCGGTCGCTGCGGCACAACGAGGCGCAGCTGCATCCGTTGCGGACGCTCTTCTGGGAGTGTACGTTGCGTTGCAACATGAGTTGCCGCCACTGTGGCAGCGACTGCAAGGTGCAACCCGATGTGAAGGATATGCCCGCGGCGGATTTCCTCCGCGTCATCGACTCCATTACGCCGCATGTCGACACCCACAAGGTTTTCATTATCTTCACCGGGGGCGAGGCGTTGCTGCGTCCCGACCTGGAGGAGGTGGGCCTCGAGCTCTACCGCCGCGAGTACCCGTGGGGCGTGGTGACCAACGGTTTCCTGCTCGACGAGCGGCGGCTGCAGAGCCTGATGGCCAGCGGCATGCACTCCATCACCGTCAGCCTGGACGGCTTCGAGGAGCAGCACAACTGGATCCGCCGCCATCCGCAGAGTTTCGAGAAGGCCACCGCCGCCATCCGCCTGCTGGCGCAGCAGAAGGACATCCTGTGGGATGTGGTCACCTGCGTCAATCCGCGCAACTATCCACATCTGAAGGAGTTCCGCGAATATCTTGTGTCGTTGGGCGTTCCCGCCTGGCGTTTGTTCAGCATCTTCCCCATGGGGCGCGCCGCCGGCAATCCCGAGCTGCAGTTCTCCGACGAGCAGTTCCGCGGGCTGCTGGACTTCATCAAAGAGTGTAGAGACAATGACTCATCACTCACCACTCATCACTCATCATTTACAGTAAGCTACGCCTGCGAGGGTTTCCTAGGCGAGTACGAGCAGAAGGTGCGCGACCATCTCTTCCATTGCCGCAGCGGGGTCGACGTGGCCAGCATCCGTTGCGACGGCGCCATCAGCGGCTGCACCTCCGTGCGCAGCCACATGGACCAGGGCAATATCTACAAGGACGATTTCTGGGATGTGTGGGAGAACCGTTTCCAGGTGATGCGCGACCGCAGCTGGGCCAGGAAGGACCAGTGCGCCACGTGCAAGGTGTGGCGCTACTGCGAGGGTTCCGGCCTCCACCTCTACGACGACGAGGGGCGCCTGCTCACCTGCCACTACAATCGCCTGAAAAAATAATTTTGCCACATCGCCTTTATTTCGTATCTTTGCATCCGCAAATGTGGATAGATTTGTAATGATTGCAACCACTTGAAAAAATGCTAAAGCGTTGTTCAACTGCGACTTCATTCTCAAATCTGTTACATTTAGAACATATGTATCAACAAGTTAAAATGTAACAAAAATGAGTTATTTCTTCACAAGTGAAAGTGTAAGCGAGGGCCATCCCGACAAAGTGGCCGACCAGATTTCCGACGCTTTGTTGGATGAATTCCTGCGTCACGACCCCGAGAGCCATGTGGCTTGCGAGACGTTGGTGACCACCGGCCTGGCCGTGGTGAGCGGCGAGGTGACGTGCAACGGCTATGTCGATGTGCAGACCACCGTGCGCGACGTTATCCGCGAGATTGGCTACACCAAGGGCGAGTACAAGTTCGAGGCCGAGAGCTGCGGCGTGCTCAGCGCTATCCACGAGCAGAGCCAGGACATCAACATGGGCGTCAGCCGCAAGGCCAAGAAGGACCAGGGCGCCGGCGACCAGGGCATGATGTTCGGCTACGCCTGCCGCGAGACCGACGAGCTGATGCCGCTACCCATCACCTTGGCGCACATCATCCTGCAGGAGCTGAGCCGCATCCGCCGCGAGGGCAAGCAGATGAAGTACCTGCGTCCCGACGCCAAGAGCCAGGTGACGGTGCAGTACAGCGACGAGGGCCGTCCCGAGCGCATCGATACCATCGTCGTCTCCACCCAGCACGACCCCGATGTGGAGCAGGAGCAGATCCGCAAGGACGTGGAGAAGGTGCTCCTCCCGCGCGTTATCAAGCGCCTGCCGAAGGAGACACAGAAGCTCTTTGGAGCAAAAGGCAGTGCGTCAGTCAATTCTCAATTTTCAATTTTCAATTTTAAATTGTTCGTTAACCCGACCGGCAAGTTCGTCATCGGTGGTCCTCACGGCGACACGGGCCTGACGGGCCGCAAGATCATCGTCGACACCTACGGTGGCCGTGGTGCCCATGGCGGCGGTGCCTTCAGCGGCAAGGACTCGTCGAAGGTGGACCGTTCGGCGGCCTACGCCACGCGCCATATCGCCAAGAACCTGGTGGCTGCCGGTGTCTGCGACGAGTGCCTGGTGCAGGTGGCCTATGCCATCGGCGTCGCCGAGCCCGTGGGACTCTATGTCAATACCTATGGCACCGCCCATGTGAAGATGACTGACGGTGAGATTGCCGAGAAGGTGAAGAAACTCTTCGACCTGCGCCCCTACGCCATCGTGGAGCGTTTCGGCCTGAAGAACCCCATCTTCCGTCCCACCGCCGCCTACGGCCACATGGGCCGCGACCCCTACGAAGCCGAGGTCACCGTCTACAAGAACGGCAAACCCCAGCAAAAAACCGTCCAGTTCTTCGGCTGGGAAAAACTCGACATGGTGGACCCCATCAAGAAGGAGTTTAAACTAAAGTAAATAGTATAGTAGAATTCGAAGGAAAGAAGCAAGGCGCCGATACATGTATATCGACGCCTTGCTTTGTTAGTGAGATGGTCTGAATCCTTACAGCAATGCTTCTATCGGCACGCTGCTGTCCATCAGGCCAATCCTTGTCTCGCCGGTGTGGCGGTTCACTCGGCTCTTGCCCTCGGCCGTCACAGTGCGTTCGGGTATGAACTGCACCCGCACATCGCGGATCAGGCTCTCGCCCTCCATGTCCACCATAGCGGCACTTTTTTTTGTTTATAAGTCAATAACAATTCCATTCCCCCGTAAATGAATACGTTCAAGCGACTTGCCTGCCTTTTTAAGGTTCGATATCGATGCAAACTCCAGAATGATGGCTGCCACACCCAAGGCTATCGACGCACCGTACAATAACTCCGAGGCATAGGGATCGCTATTATTTCCAGTTGCTGCACTATTGAATCCCCATAGTGCAAAAAGGCCAGATGCGGTTGCCGTCCCGATGGCTACGAACTGACAATTTGCGCTTTGTTGCAGATAATATGATGGCGGTTTCATACTAAAGTCTGTCACATATATGCCTACATCCTTGGTGTACTTTACTATACTTGATTCCTTATTTTCTGCATCTTTTGAATCTTGTTTCTGAATGCGGTTGAAAGTTATACGATTCCCATCCGCAAAACGGATCTCTAGTAATGCCTGTATGTCAAGTATTTCCGCAGGTTCGTCTCCGGCAGGGTATCTTTTGTATTTGATATAGCTTTCCCGTATGTCAGTCACTGTTGCCAAGTAAGCCTTGCCTGTGTTCAAAACAAGAGTATCTTGGGCCTTTAAGTCGCTCACGAAACTTGCAATCAGACCGATTGCTAAAACGATAGTAAGCTGTAGTATCTTCATCTTTCAACTTTTAGATTCTTTTATTCGATTTTCTAATTTATATCTTGTGTCATATACTGCTGCCAGTTGCGCTTGTGCCTTTGTCTTGAGTATAACACCGCTGTCTACAGTATGTTTCTCTCCGTCGATGCAATAATAATAGCCCCACGATTCTCCTTCCGAGTATGGTGGCAATGTTCCAAAGGACATATTGTAATCTCCCATTACCATATTGTAGGCTTCTATCAAATCCAGCCTGGCCTTCTTATACAGTTTATTAATCAGATTGGGGCATGCTGGTATCAGTTCCAGAAGGTCTTTGTTTGAGCAATTGTCTCTCATTTCAGTTAAGTATCAAAATCTTTGTTGAATAACGATTGCTTATTTTAACCAAATATACCCCTGAAGACAGATTGTTATTCACAACTTGACGTCCAGATATGTCGAATACTATAATTGTATCATCCGCCATACCTTCTGCACAAATCTTACCGTTGCGTGCGAAAACTCTAACATTGTGTTCTGGGCTGTCATCTATTCCTTCGTTACTCGTTGCGAAATATGCAATATATGTAATGTCCGATGTCGCAATTACGGAACGAGGATTCTCAGTGTTCCCATCGTGCCAATTTGTGAAGTGGTAGCCCGGATTGGCAGTTGCAGTCAATACAACGGTATCTCCATAACCATAGATGCCGCCTCCTTGCACTGAACCCATTGTCGGGTTGGCTGTGGCCACAATATTGAATACCGAATCGACAGGATAGAACAGGGCTACCAGCGAGGTGTCACCTGTAACGGCAAATGTGTAGGGATTGTATGTGGCCCCGTTGCTCCAGCGTACAAACTGATACCCACTATAGGCTGTCGCCGTTAATGTGATTGGTTGACCATACTCCCGTTCTCCTCCGCCTTCGGTTGTGCCGTACAATATGTTGTTAGGGGCGACAGTTACGGTATGCTTATCTATATCGAAATATGCGGTTAAAGACCTATTCTTTGTCACAACGATTGTGCGTACAGACGACGTGTCGTTGTCGTTCCAACGAATAAAATGATGATGACTGGTGGCAGGTATGGCTGAAATCACAATGGTGTCCATATAGTTATGCCATCCTCCGCCAACAACTGTTCCTTTTGTTGAATCAGAAGAAGTCAGGTCGATGTAAAACTGACGAATGCTAAAGATGGCAGTCAGTGAGGTGTCTTCATCCGAAATAGTCCTCGGATTATCGGTAGCCCCATCGCTCCACGTAGTGAAAGAACATCCATATGTAGGAATTGCCCACAAAGATGTTTCTCCAGTCAAAGCGCAATGTTCGACCTTAACAGATCCCATATTGGTATCATTTACACTAACTATAATATTCTCAGCAACAGTATCAATGATATTACTAATAGCTCTGCAACCAGTCAATACTTCCTTGTGACTTTCTGTCACAAAAGCAATTACTTCAAGGTCGCAAAGAGAAGGTATTGCAACAGTTCCAATGCTGTCTGGGATTACGTATGTGTATGTTTTCGACACAAAACTGCCAGCTGTAGTGCTGTTTATGGCTTCGCCCCATTGCCCTGTAAGCAAATCACGAAGCACATGCATGTAGCGGTATAATGTGTCGTTTACCTCCATTTCTGGATACCATTGCTGAAAGCTAATGTTCTGATCAATGATGTTGTTCTGCAAGATAGCTACATTAAGATAGTTAGTGCTTTGTGCAGATGAACTTGTGTAGTATAATTCCACATACACAGTCATAACCCTGGTTGTATCGTTGAAGTCGACCATTGCTGCAATATTGACGGGTGAAGGCATCGCCAATATACTGTCAGTCCGTGTTGCCCAATCCTTTCTGTCCAAATAGAAGCCATTGCCGTAACTATATGATAAATTAGAGGCTGAAAATTTGTGGCGATTAATTGTCCCTTCAGGGTATGCATCAAGCCAATAAGGAGAAATATTTGTAAGGGCATTACCCCAAGAAGTAATAAAGTGAGGTAAGGAATATTCTGCGAATTGTCCTGTATAAATTCTGATGTCAAAAAAGTTGTCGGGATGCAAACTGCATATACTGTCACTTATCCTGTGAGCATCTGGGCAATAGCCGCAGCCGTTGAACTGTTCAAGGACAACGTTTCTGTTGTGCGGCAACGTGTCAACGATTGTTTGTGCTGAAGCAGTATAGCATACAATGAATGACAGACAAATGATACTAAAATACTTTTTCATATGGTAAAGATTTAGAAGTTATACAAAACCATCCCGCCCCGCCGAGCAAACCGTCGGCAGGTGCAGGCAAATGAATTAAAAACAAAGAGGAAAGCCTCCCGGCGATTACTTGTGCAATTCGCAGGGGGGGGTAGAAATCAGCGAGTTATGTGGGGGTATTTTCATACGTTACAATTGTTAGTTCAGCGGCACGAAGTACTCGAAGCAGAGATCCTCGTCCAGTGTGCGCCAGCTGATGCCGTAGCGGTCGGTCTCGTAGTCCTGCAGTTCTGCCGCCGAGGCTCCGCGCAGCCGCGGATAGTCGGCGATGCGCTCGCGCAGCTCCTGCCCGCCGTCAGTCAGGATGTGTACATATTCGTTGTCGACCCAAACCTTGCTTACATTCATTGTCATAAAGATTCCTCCTTACTTTATTTTCCGAAAAACGTGTGCCACTGCTGGATAATGATTTCGCGGTTCTCCTCAATCACCATCTCGGCCATCTTCAGCTCGTTGGCCTTGAGGCCGTCATTTTCCACGAGGCGAATTTCGGGCAGGACGTTGAACTTGGCCTTGCGGGCGGTCTTGCCCTTGCCAGCCACGACGTGGACGTGTATCGGCTCGTGGTCGTTGGAGTAGAACTGGAATCTCAATCCGAAGAATATGAAAAGCAGCGGCATAGTCGTTTTAAATTACATCATTGTTTTGCTCTATTAACGCATCATATATGTTTTTATTGCCCTCGCCCCCAATATTTTCTTCCGTCACGGCTACAAGAAGCTGCGGGCTACGAAAGAAGAGCAGAGTCGGCCTCCCAGCGCTGGCGGGCGGCTTCAAGACCTTTGTGCAGCTGGCGTTGCAGGAGTTCTTTGGAGGGGAGTTCGGTCATATACTGCGCCACTTTGATGCCGGATTTGTCGAGTTGCAGCAGTTCTATCTGCTCATCACCACCTTCGGTGCAAAGCAATAGGCCGAGGGGTTGCTCCTCGCCGGGCTCCATTTCGTTGCGTTCCAGCCAGCGCAGGTAGAGTTCCATTTGTCCTTTGTATTGCGCCTTGAATTTGCCGAGTTTCAAATCGATGGCAATCAGCCGATGCAGCCTGCGATGATAGAAAAGCAGGTCGAGATAGAAGTCTTCGCCGTCGATAATCATCCGCTTCTGTCGCTCGACGAAAGTGAAGCCATTGCCCAACTCCAGTATAAATTGCTCCAGATGCGCCACAAGACTGTCCTCAAGACTCTTTTCGCTATACATCCCTTTCAACCCTGTGAACTCCAAGAAATAAGGGCTTTTGAAGACAAGGTCCGGGGTGAGGACGTTGTTTTCCCGCAGTTCCGACAGTTCCTGTTTGATCAGTTCGTCTGGTTTCGTCGCAATGGCGGTACGCTCGTAGAGCATACCGTCAATCTCTTTGCGCAGCTGGCGAATTGACCATCTTTCGGAAGCTGCCAACGTCAGGTAGAATTCTCGTTGAAGGTCGTCTTTTAAAGGAATAACCTCTACAAAATGAGACCATTGTAATTGTCGCGACAGTGTCGCGACAATTTGGAATTCAGGAAACAAGGATGCAAATTGCATCATACGACGAATACTTTTCGCATCGAGCCCCTTTGTTCCAAACTCTTCCTGCAATTGTCGCGACACCGTCGCGACAATTTGCTTTCCGTAGGTGGCACGCTCGTTGCTGAGCACTTCATGGTTGATGCGTTCGCCGATATGCCAATACATCGGCGTCAACCCAACATTATTTTTAAGTGGTGCATGGCTGGTTGAATGCTGGATGTGTGACGTTGGAGGCATGGGGGAGACACGGACCGAGGTAAAGTTTGATTAGGGTTTGAGTAAAAGGGGAGTAAAACCTAAGAGGTCGTGTGGGGATGGTTTTTGTATTTTATTTTGCCATTCCGTACATTCTTCGTATTTTTGCAGCCGAATTTAATACCGATACAACGATGACAAAGCTGAGTGTCAATATCAACAAGGTGGCGACCATCCGCAATGCGCGGGGTGGCAACACACCTGATGTTTTGAAGTTTGCCGTGGATTGTGAGCGCTTCGGGGCGCAGGGCATCACGGTGCATCCACGGCCCGACGAGCGGCATATCCGCTACGCCGACGCGCTGGCTATCAAGCCGCTGATAAGCGTGGAATACAATATCGAAGGCAACCCCAAGGGTATCTCCAAGAGCCGCCCCTACGGATTCATTGACCTGGTGAAGGAGATCAAGCCCGCGCAGGTGACGCTGGTGCCCGACGCCGAGGGGGTCCTGACCTCCAACGCCGGATGGAATACGGTCAAAAATCAGGACTACCTGTGCGATGTGGTCAAGGAGTTCAAGGCCTGCGGTATCCGGGTGAGCATCTTCATCGACGCCAACCCGAAGATGATCGAGATGGCGGCGCGCACGGGCACGGACCGTGTGGAGCTGTACACGGAGGCTTACGCGAGGGAGTATCATGAAATTGCCGGCAAGATGCCGGCGCTCCAGGCCATCGCCCCCTTCGTGGAGGCCGCCAAGGTGGCCCGCGACTGCGGCCTGGGCCTCAACGCCGGCCACGACCTCTCGCTGGAGAATCTGGCGTTCTTCCACCAGCAGATACCCTGGTGCGACGAGGTCAGCATCGGCCACGCCCTCATCTCCGACGCCCTCTACCTCGGCATCGAGGAGACGATACACAGATACTTGGATTGTTTAAAATAAAAAAAGAATGGACAGGAGTGCGCAGATTATCAGAACCAGTTGGGTCGGCATTGTGACCAACGTGCTGCTGGCAGCCTTCAAGGCGGCGGTGGGCTTGTTGGCCAATAGTGTGGCCATCGTGATGGACGCCGTGAACAACCTCAGCGACGCCCTGTCGAGCATCATCACCATCGTGGGCACCAAGCTCTCGCTGCGTCCGGCGGACCGCAAGCATCCCTTCGGCCACGGCCGCATAGAGTATTTCAGCGCCATCATCATCGCTGTCATCGTGCTGTCGGCAGGCGTGACGTCGCTCATCGAATCGGTGAAGAAACTTTTCAACCCCACCGTACCCTCCTACACCACCGCCACGCTGGTGGTCATCATCGTGGCCATCGTGGCCAAGCTGCTGCTGGGGCGCTACGTGAAGCGCAAAGGCGAGCAGCTGAAGAGCGACGCCCTGGTGGCCTCGGGCTCCGACGCCCTGTTCGACGCCATTATCACCCTGGCGACGCTTGTCTCGGCGGGCGTGATGCTGCTGTGGCAGGTGTCGCTGGACGGCATACTGGGCGCCATCATCTCGCTGGTCATCATCAAGGCCGGCGTCGAGATGCTGGCCTCGCCCATCAACCAGCTGCTGGGCACCAGCATCCCCAAGGAGCTGACCAACGAGATCAAGAACGAGGTGATGGCCTTCGACGAGGTGCAGGGCGTCTACGACCTGATACTGCACAACTACGGGCCGAGCGTCATCATCGGCTCGCTCCATGTCAGCGTCCGCGACACCCTGACGGCCTACGACATCCACGGCCTGGGCCGCCGCATCGCCACCGAGATGTTTGCCCGCCACGGCATCATCATGACCGTGGGCTTCTACAGCGTGGCCACCGGCGACAACCGCCGGGCGGAACTGCAGGCGGCCGTCATGCAGGTGGTGGCGAACCACAAGGACATCCTCCAGGCGCACGCCTTCTACTATTCGGAGCAAGACCGCATGCTCTCGGTCGACATCGTGCCGGACGACAAGGTGGACGAGGAGGCCCTCGTGGCCCAGGTGGCCGCCGAGATACAACCCCTGGTGCCCGACATGCAGGTGAGCATCGTGGTGGACCATAATTATAGTGAGTGATAGAGACGTAGAGTTGTAGAGGCGTAGAGTTGTAGAGTTGTTAATGTTTAATTGGCTATGAAAAGGATAATGATAATTGTGCTGCTGGCCGTCGGGTTGACGGCGGCGGCACAGGAAAAACAAGTCAACCTCGGCCTGATACCCACGCCGCAACAGGTGACCCTCTCGCCGGAGGGCAAATCGTGTGTGCTGGCCAAGGCCAAGGTGAAGGAACAGCGCTTTAAATGGGGCCGCGGACCGCAGGCGCCTCATTTCGACGGCAACTATAGCCAGGCTTACCGCTTGACCATTGAACCTCGCAAGATTACCATCGATTACGAAGGCACCAGGGGATTGAAGTATGCCCGTCTGACCCTCGCCCAGCTGCGTCAGTTGCACGACACGTTGCCCTGCTGCACCATCCTCGACTGGCCCGCCTACAGCTATCGTGGCTGGATGGACGACCAGAGCCGTGGACCCGTGCCGCACGCCGCCTACCGCCAGAAGCAGTGGCAGACGCTGCATGCGCTGAAGTACAACTTCTGCAACTACTACACGGAGCACACCCTCTACCAGGAGGAGTACCCCGACCTGGCGCCGGCCTACCTGGCCGACTGCACGCCGCACCCCGACGAGGTCATCAACCTGCAGCTCTTCGCCCACGCCGAGGAGACGCTGCGCATCCCCTTCTACGAGGACCTGATGGACAGCCGCGCCAACTTCAACCCCGGCAACCCCAAGGTCTACGATTTCCTGCGCAAGCGCATCAAGGCCGCCTACGACCGCATCCCCAACTCGCCCTTCTTCATCATCAACTGCGACGAGACCGAGCAGCTTGGCACCGGACGCGCCAAGAAACTGGTGGACGAGAAAGGCGCCGACCAGGTCTATGTGGATTTCATCAACAAGTGCTACGAGATGGTGAAGTCCGAGGGAACCAACGCAATCAGGCTGGCCATGTGGGGCGACATCGTGGCCAAGAACCCCGATATGATGCGCCAGCTGCCCAAAGACATGACCTACATCATGTGGGCTTACGAACCCATAGATAGCTTCCGCCACCTCATAGCCCCCTTCAAGAACCAGGGCAACCCCTTCTGGGTGGCGGCCTCGACGGGCCACAGCGCCACCATGACCTCCACGCCGCAGCGCTACATCAAGAACATCGCCAACCTCTACCGCGACGGCTATCGAGATGGTGCCGAGGGTGCCATGCTCACCTGCTGGGACGACAACGGCGAGGCCCTCTTCGACAACAGCTGGCACGCCCAGTACTGGGCCGCCGAGATGGCCTGGAACCCGCTCAAAACTGACGACCCCGAGGAGCTGCGCCGGCGCGAGGAGCAGTTCAACGAGAACTTCGAGCGGCTGTTTTATGGAGCATCCACCCCTCAGTCGCTTTGCGACAGCTCCCCTGTTTCAGGGGAGCAGCAGAATAGCAAGTCCGCGTCAGTCAACTGCTCCCCTGAGACAGGGGAGCAGCAGAATGGCAAGTTCGCGTCAGCCAATTGCTCCCCTGAGACAAGGGATCAGCAGAATAGCAAGTCCGCGTCAGCCAACTGCTCCCCTGAGACAGGGGAGCTCCCCGAAGGGGTGAGGGGTGGACATCCGCTCACCGACCAGCTCTACGCCGTCGGCGCCCTGATGTACAACCCCGCCGTCGGCGACTGGTACACCAGCGCCGCGCTGATGGAGCCCCTGCTCAACTTCAACCCCGACAACACCGGCGAAACTATGGCCAAACGTATTGGGCAAGTAGCCAACCTGTTGCGCGACATTCAGATTGATTCTGCCGCTAACCCTCATTCGCAATATGCTTATGACCGCATATTGGTTACTTCCACGAAAGCCTATTTACGCTCTTCGATACACCGCGTACTGACCGACACGACCAACAATGTGATGATCTCCCAGCTGCCAAAATCCCTTGTCAAGGTATATTTAGATGACCTCTTCGCCCTCAAGCGCGAATACCTCCGCCTCTGGGACCAGGAGAACGGCGACTACGAACGCTATGTGGTAATGAACAGATACGACGCGCTCGCCCGCGAGGTGCTCGACCTCGACCGCCACGTCTTCATAGGCCTCACCCCCAACCCCTCTCCGAAGGGAGAGGGGAGTGAATACCCCATGGTGACGCTCCGTAGGCTTTACACCCCCCTCTCCAACGGGAGAGGGGCAGGGGGTGAGGCTTCCATCTACTACACCCTCGACGGCTCGGAGCCCGACTCCACCTCGACCCGCTACACCGGCCCCTTCCCCCTGGAACGCTCCGCCACCATCAAGGCCATCAGCTACAACGAATACGGTGAGGGCGTCGTCAGCGAGCAGTACCTGCTGAGCCACCTCGGCATGGGCGCCAAGATAAAGCTCAACACGCAGTACAGCACCTACAAGGCCATCTACAGCGGCGGCGGCCCCGAAGCCCTCGTCGACGGCCAGCTGGGCAGCAGCGCCACCTACGCCGACGGCCACTGGCAGGGCTACTGGGGCGACAGCATCGACGTTGTGATTGAATTTGCCGGCGAGACGCCGGCGCTCCATGAGGTCAACATGCGCTTCATGCAGAACACCTTCGACTGGATACTGGCGCCCACCGAAATCAAAATCTACACCTCCGACGACGGCAAAAACTGGCGCTTTTTCAAGAACCAGACGTTCCCCATGGACCCCCGCGAAACAGGCATGCGTCTGCGTAACTACCATATCGATCTGACGGACAACAGCAGCGGGAAGCCTCCGATCACGTTGGGCTACCCTGTTGCCCGCTACCTCCGCATCGTCGTCCCCAACCCCGGTCCGCTGCCCTCGTGGCACCCCGCCCCGGGTCAGCCGAGCTACCTCTTCACCGACGAAATTATTATCAAATAACGATAAAACATCCGATAGGCGCTAACTACCTAATAACCACCTATCAACACCCTACCAACTCCCAACCAACTCCCACCTCGGTGGGAGATGATTGGGGGTTGGTTGGTTTATGGTAGGGGAATGGGTGGACGGAGGGGCTAACGGGACACCTCGATGACGCCGTTGCGCTTCACCAGGCCGAAGTTGTTTTTGGCGCTGAAGCGGTAGTAGTAGGTGCCGTCGGGCGAGTTGGTCTGGTTGGGGTCCCAGAAGTCGGAGAGCCGGTGGATGTTCTCCACGTGATAGACCAGCGCGCCGAAGCGGTCGTAAATCCAGAGTTCGTTCATGCTGTATTCGCCCATCTCCAGCAGGTTGACGATGACCCAGCGGTCGTTCATGCCGTCGCCGTTGGGGGTGACGGAGTTGGGGAACTGGAGGTAGGTGTTGACGATGGCGATGGGGACGGTGGAGGTGTCGGTGCAGGTGATGGTGAGGGTGTCGGGTCCGTGGTGGAGCCAGTAGGCGACGAGGCTCGCTGGGTAGTCGCCGGCCTCGACGGGCACCTCCCAGCGGTAGGCAGGGCTCTCGTCGAGCAGGGTGTCGAAGGAGCTACCGCTCTGGTCCTGAGAGACAAGCCAGCGGAAGGAGAGGCCTTCGGGCGTGGACTGGTTGTAGAAGTGCACCTCGGGGTTGTGGATGGAGACATGGTCAGGCGACCAGATGAAGGATGCCTCGGGGGTGGGGAAGACCCAGAGGGCGGAGTCGCGGCGAATGGTGTCGTTGCAAAGGTTGCTGTCGACGGCAATGAGTTGGAAGGAGAAGATGCCGGTGGTGTCGAAGCTGGCCGTCAGGAGGCTGTCGGTTCCCGAGAGGGTGTCGCCCTGTCCGTCGGCGGGCCAGAAGGTCCACTGGCGGGAGACGGAGGCTGCGGTGTCGAGCAGGCGCAGCTCGGAGGGACGGCAGTCGAGGAGGGTGGTGTCGTAGGTCATCCAGGGCGAACCGTCGAGGCTGACGACGGGGGCCAGGCGCACCGAGCCGTCGCGCGGACGCAGTACGACATGCACCATGCTGTCGCAGTCGTGGATGGTGAGGTGGGGACTGTCGAATTCGGTGGGGCCGCCGTAGTCGACGCCCTCGTAGATGAATCCGCTGCCGGGGCAGACGACGATGGTGTCGGCAAGGTCGTAGGTGGGATGGACGGCGAGGACGAGCGTGGTGACGGAGTCGGCGCCGTGGACGGAGGCCAGGGTGTCGGAGAGCGTGGTGTCGGCCGCGAGGGTGTGGCTGTGCCATGTGTAGGGCACCTGGTTGTCGCAGCGGTTGACGTGGAGGGTGTCGGCGTAGTTGCGGTAGACGTGGAGCGTGTAGGTCACGGTGCTGTCGCAGCCGGCGGCGTTGACGGTGTGCCACACGGTGTCGGCCAGGCAGAGCAGGGCCGGGGCCGAGGCGTCGACGGCGTCGGGAATGGTGGGCGCAGGCGTGAGTGGCGAGGAGTAGGCGGCAAGGGCATTCTGCACCAGGGTGTCGTGGATGGTCCGGGTGCTGTTGCGGAGCACGGTGAGGTGCATGGTGATGAGCGAGTCGGCCCCGTGGACGGTGGGGATGACGGTTTGGTGGGTGATGACGGAGGTGACGGGGTCGGCCTCGTCGGGGCTGAAGAGGACGCCGTTCCAGGTGTAGGGCAGGAGGCCCTCGCAGAGGCTGTCGGCGAGGGTGGCGGTGTGGTTGCGGTAGACGACGAGGTTGAAGGTCACGGTGCTGTCGCAGTCCTGATGGTTCAAGAGGGTATGGACGAAGCCTGTGGTGTCGCTGGCAAAGGAGATGCCGTTCCATCGGTAGGGCAGGGCGTTCTCGACGATGTAGTGTGTGATGATGGTGTCGGAAGAGTGGCGGAGGGCGAGGTGGAGGGTGATGGTGCTGTCGCAGCCCAGGGCGTTGGAGGTGACGTGGACGGTGTTGGTGTCGGCGGTGAAGGTGGTGCCGTACCATACGAAGCGGTCGCAGGCGCTGGCGGAGGTGTCGCTGGTGGAGGTGGCGTTGACGGTGAGGTTGAGGATGTGGATGCTGTCGCAGATGCCGGCATCGTCGAGGTGCACCTCGGAGTGTTGGCCGGGGGTGTTGTAGGTGTTGCCGAAGAAGGAGTACTGCTGGTTGTCGCAGATGACGGCGTCGAGGGTGTCGAAGTGCAGGGCTGCCGAGGAATTGCTGACGGAGAGCCAGAGGTGGAAGCTGCTGTCGCAGCCGTCGGAGGAGGTGAAGTGGCGGTGGAACTCGGCCGAGGTGGTTCCGGGCTGGAAAACGGTGTCGGCATAGGAGTAGGGCAGCTGGGGCGAGCAGAGCAGCAGGGTGTCGCTCTGGCTGTAGACGGGGTTGACAAAGAGAATGTGCTGCAGGCTTACGTCGCAGCCGTTGGGGTCGGTGGCCTCGATGGTGTAGACGTTCTTGCCGAGGACGTAGTTGCTCGGCGAGCAGGGGAGGAATTGGGTGCTGTCGTGGGTATGCCAAGTGGTGTTGGCGGTGTGGGCGTCGAGGAGATGCAGGGTGTCCACGGCACCATAGCAGAGGGATTCCGGACCGCTGATTTGCGGCGTGTAGGGCGGATAGGCCAGGGTGAAGGTCAGGGTTGCGGTGTCGGTGCAGGAACCGTCGGCAATGCCGCTGACGAGGGTGACGGTGTAGGTGCCGGGTTGGTTGTAGAAGGTCTGTCCGTGGTAGCTGGTGGAGGTGGCACCGTTGCCGAAGTCCCAGCGGGCGCTTTCACAGGGCTCGTCGGTGCCCAAGGGGGTGATGCCGTCGGAGGAGACAGTGCTGTTGTTGATGAATCGGACCTGGAAGCCGCAGTCCTTGTAGGTGACCACGGTGTCGAAACGCGCCATCGGGTAGCGTGAGCCGGCGAAGGCCGAGATGGTGAAGGAGCAGGCGGGATTCTCCTGCGAGGAGACGTCGCAGTAGTAGGTGGTGTTGGCCGAGGGGATGGTGAGGGCCTGGGAGGTGCCGAGGGTGGCGTTGGTGCTGTCGTACCAGCGGTAGTTGAAGCCCATGGGGGCGGTGAGGGTATTGCTGCTGACGTCGCCGCAGTTCTCGGTGACGACGTTGCGACGCATGCACTCGAGGGTGAAATAGGCATAGCCGAAGTGCGAGCCCTCGTTGCAATCGAAGGTCGTCAGGCGGACGTAGACCTGCTGGTCGGCGTAGGCCGAGAGGTCGATGCCGAAGGTGGTCCAGTCTTTCCACAGCACATTGTTGGCGGCTTCGTTCCAGCCCAGGGATTGGTCGGCGATGAAGTCGGCCGACGTGCATTCGGGGTTGATGGGGGTGAAGGAGGAGTCGAGCAATTCGAGACGGAAGCGCGGCTGGTCCTCGGGGGCATGCATGGGGTTCTGCAGCACGGCGGCATAGCGCATGATGAGGAGGTTGAAGCTCAGGGTGTCGACGAAGAGGCTGTAGGTGATGGCTTCGGCTTCGGGACGGTAGGGGTTGGAGCTCCAGTTGCCCAGGCGGACGCTTGAGGTGCTGCCGGAAGGAATGGTGCGCAGCAGGCCGCCGGTGCGCGGGTCGTGCTGGGTGGTGTCGTAGCAGACGGTGTGCCGGCTGTCGACGCTCAGGCTGCCATAGTTGACGGCGCCGGCGTGGTCGTAGGGGTTGCCGAAGGTGCCACTGGTGAAGAGGGCGTCGGCCGACGAGAGGTCGGTGGTGTTGACGCATCCGGAGCCGGGTTTGGGGGTGACGATGGTGGCGGTGTCGAGGATGGCGATGTCGCACGGGGTGGTCCCGGAGGTGCAGGAGGAGTTGAAGACAATCTGGTAGCCGTGGTGTGGCGAGAGCGGCGCAATCACCAGCGGCGGCTGCGAGGGCGTGTAGGTGCCGACGGGGGTATTGTCGTCGCGGGTGACGGAGATGGTGACATTGGGTGTTCCCACCATCTCCCACGTGAGAATGACGGAGTCGCTCTCGGCTTTGACTACGCGCATGTCGAAGGCGGCGCAGGTGTTGAAGCTCAGGTCGTCGACAAAGAGTGTGGGCTGGAGTGTGGGCGTGGTGGCATTGGCATGGCGCAAGGCTATGAAGTGTGCGTCACAGGGTGCCGAACGGAACGAGACGATGCGGTGCTCCCACACGCCGGTCTGGCTGGGTACGATGGTGAGCATCCGCGTGAAGCTGGCGGGGTCGGCGGGATCGGTCATGGTGCCCACCAGGAGTCGGTCGGAGGGATGTTCGGCATAGACCCACAGCCCCAAAGACATTTGCTGGAGCGAGTCGATGTCGATGGCCGTGGTGACGATGCGATTGGCTACGCACAGGGCATTGGCACCGGAGTGGGACGTGCTGTTGCTGACGGCGGTGGCGGCGCTCTGCGATGTCCAGTCTTCCGGTATGCCGTCGACAGGGAGGTCGTCGAAGTTGAAGCAGACGGGCGGAACGATGGGCGCGTTGAGCGTGTGTATCTGCTGTGCATTGTCGCAGCTCATGGTGTTGCTGTCGCAGCGGAAATAGAAGTCGTAGTCGCTGTTGGGAGCAAGGGTCAGCAGGGTTGGATTGGCGGTGATGCGGATCAGGGTACCGCTGCCTTGCGAGAATCCTCGCGGACCGTACTCGACCAGGTAGGGCGCTTCAAGGCTGTCGCCAGGGGCGATGATTTGGACGGTATTGTAGCTGTTGAGGGTGGCGGTGGCGATGGCTGCGGGGCAGGAGGTGACTTTCACGTCGTCCAGCTGCAGGAAAGTCTCGTCGTTGCCTGCGGGGTGGCTGCCGTTGCGGTGGTGGAAAGCAATCCAGCGCCCGTCGCCACGGTAGGCGTCGAGAGAAGTCCGGAAGGTATGCCATTGGCGCTCGTCGTCGTCATAGACGACAGTGTCGACGGGAACGAATGTGGTGGTATCGTAGGCGTCGGTCATGATGCCTACCACCAGCGTGTCGGTATAATAGGCCGAGCGCAGGCGGAAACTTATGCTGGCATGGCGCATGGAGTCGATGTCGAAGTCGGGCAGGAGCAGGTATTCGTTTGTGGGGTACATCTGGTGTGTGTGGAAGCCAATGACGTGGTTTCCTTCGGCGGTGAAGTAGTCTATCGGTCCTGTGCCGTGGCGACGCAGCCACCAGTCCCACCAGCCGTCGGACTTGCAGAAAGGCAGTCCGAAACGTTCGCTCAGCTGGTAGGTGCGGTAACGGTTGTCGCAGATGGTTCCCAACGAGTCCATGACCATGTCCACTTGCACGTCGTTGATCCATTCCTCGGTGCGGATGAAGTATGGCGTCGTGTCGATGGTGAGGACGGAGTCGCCACCGTTATAGTTGTTATAGTGGATGTAGTATTGCCCACTCTGGTCGGCATCCAGTCGCAGCGTGTGTGAGTCCACGAGCCTTACGGCAACCGAGGGGAAGTTGCCCAGGCTGACATTGTTGAGGAACACGTTGCCATGGTAGGTTCTGAAGGCAATGCGACGGTCGCCCAGCGAGTCGGTTTCGGCATAGAGTGTTTCCCAGTCGTCCCACCGCGTACTGTGTACCAAGGGAATGAACGAGGCCGTGTCTGTTCCGTCGGCCATGGTGCCGATTTCAATCCAGCGCTCCGAATCCCAGTTGCAATGTATCGTTGCCCTGATTATCAGGTGTCCGTGCGTTGCCACCGGGGGCATTACGGTGTACTGGCTCCGACCCCATTCGTTGGCTTCGCAGCCAACGACCAGTGGCAGTTCGCCCCAGTCGAAGAACAGGTGGGGCTGGCAGTTGGTGTCTGTGTAGAAAATGCTCCAGCCGTTAGGCAGTCCCGATTGCCCGTTTTCGTGGTAGAAAGGCTCGCAGTACGGCAGGTATATGCTGTCGGGGATGTACACCCGTATCGGCGGATGGCATGTGTAGACGGCGTTGTTGCAGCTGTATTCCATATTGAAAACCTCGCCTCGCGGCAACGCGTGGACCACAGGGTGCGCAGCATCGACGTGGTAGGCATAGCGTCCATTGTTAAGGGTGCTGTAGAAGGTCAGGTCGTATTCCGCGTCGGGGATCTCTTCGGGCATGCTGAAAACCAGGTTCCCGCCAACAATCTGATATGCCGGGGGCAGGCACGACGAGAGGTAGACCTGCCTCAAGCTGCAGGCCCCGCCTTCCGCCACGAAACATATTCTCGCCCCGTCCGGAGCATTCATCAGCACATGGTACATCTGCTGTTCCGCTGCCAGTTCCACCGTGTCGATTATTGTTACCACCGTCGTGGACGACAGGTTGTTGTCTGTTGTGTAGCCAACGAGCAGCCTCGTGCCCGATGCCACAAACTGCAGGTACAGCCCTTGCAGTGTGGGCGCAGGACTGCTGACCAGCAGACTGTCGAATACCAGCACGCTGTCCTCCACCTGGGTGCTGCCGGCGGCCATCCAGCCCCCGGGCAACTCGTAGCTCAGCAGGTCGTGCATGTCGTAGTAGAAGCATCCCCCGCCGGTATCGGCAATCTGCAGCCAGTCCACCAGCGATGTGCATCCGTCCTGCTGTGGGGCAAAGTAGCAATGGTAGCTTCCCGCAGGCAGTCTGAATCCTGCGGCAATCGTATCGCTCGTGCCCAATGTCTGCGTATAGCTGTGGCCGGTCGCGTCGCTCACCATTGTTACCGTGGCGTTTGCCGAGGGGCCTGCATAGGTGAACCGCAGTGCCACCGAGTCGCGCTCCACAAAGGTCGTCCCGTGGTAATCATAGCTCCCGTGCGTAATCTGCAGCTCGTCGATATAGCAGCGCAAATTGCTGTATTCAATTCTGTGGTAGTAAATTAACGCCAGCCGGTGGTCCAGCACTTCGTCTGTCGCCGGCAGCGGAATGTTGTAGTGGGTGCGGATGTTCGTCCCGCCAAGGTCAATCGTGTCGATGATGCGGTTTTCCCATGTGTCGGTCCGCCACCCAAGCAGCAGTTTCCCGCCCGGCGCGAAGTGTGTCGCGTAGAAGCTCAGCACCGAGTTCGAGTCAATCTCCACGTCCGGCAGCTCTATGACACCCCGATAGCCCCAATCCACACCTGCAGCCCCAAGCTCCAGGGCCTTGTTGCTCTGGTTCAGGAAGTATTCGTCCCTGATGCTGGGGTAGTTCAGGAAACCTTCCACCGGATTCCAGGCGTTGCCATGCCATGGCGCGTTTTCAAAGTCCTCGCAGAACGGCAGGGGATAATCCTGGTCCACCGTATAGGTTATCATCCGGGAACTCCCGCAGACCGGTGTGCTGCACGGGCGGTAGACGATGAAATCGTAGCGGCGGTCCTGAGCCAGTCCATTGATTCTTCCCCGCCTTTGTCCGACAAAGGTTGCCACGGTACCTGTTCCCTGAACGAAGTTTTCTTCGCCGTATTCCACCAGCACGGTGTCGTTCGGTCCGTTGCTCTGCCATGCCAGGGTCACCGACGTGCCCCGCCGGTGCGTCACCCGCAGGCTGTCAATCAGGCACATGCCAATCTCTAGATTGTGGACGCTAAACTCCGAATTGAACCTTACGGCGACGTAATTGTCTGTGGTCGAAGCAGGAATTGTCGCCTTCAGGTATATCATCCCGTAGTACGACGTGAACCCTGATGCCAGCGGTGTGAACGTCGATGTGTCGTCGCGGTAGGTCATGGTCCCGATGGATACATTGCTGTAATATCCATTGGCCTTCAGCACAATCTCCTTGCCTTCGTGTCCAATCAGTTGTGGCGACACAAGGTAGGCCGGGCCGTTGGGCCCGCTTCGCATGCTGTATCGTTCCTCGTTGCCGTTGGCGTCCTCTATGTTGATTTGGTCGAACGGTGCTCCGGTGCGCTTGTCGATGCACAGGTGGTCCAATGCAATGGCCGCCGGGGCGGTCGTGAATGTCAGCTGGTCCACCAGCCCCTCTTCGCTGCCGCATTGGGTGTAGAACGAAAGGACGTAGCGTGTGCCGGCCTCAAGCCCCGTGATGTGCATCGGTGAGGTGCCGGTGGTCACCACCGAGTCGTTCGTCCGGTCCGCCCGACGGATGCCGATGCTGACGACGGGCGTGCCGCTCGTAGTCCATTCTACGTAGGTTCCGAAGGCGTCCGTCCTGTAGTTGCGGAGGTTGTAGATGCCGCATTTCTCAATCCGCACGTCGTCGATGTACACCGTCCTCATGTCGCCGTCCTGCATGTCGCGTATCATGCGGAATGCCAGGCGGCTCTTGCCCGCAGGCCTGGTCCAGGTGTAATGGTGCTCTGTCCACGTGCCCGGCTGCATCAGCTCCAGGGTGTCCATCGGAACAAAGCCGTAGCTGTTGTATTCCGAGCTTGTGTTGTCGCAGAATCCCACCACAAGGCGGGTCCAATCGTGGCTCGCCTTCAGGCGGAATCCAACGTGCCAGGTCGTCTCCACGTCGCCGATGTGCGGCCCCACCACCATGCCGAAATGGCTCGGAGTGGCATTGTTGCCGCTGCTCAACAGCATCGCACGTCCCTGTCTTCCTGCTTCGACCACCTGGGGCTTCGATTCCTCGTCGTCGAAGTTCATGCTGCGTATCCAGCACGCAGGTATCGCGCCGAGGGTGATATCGTCGAATTTCTCCCGCAGCGGCAATTCCGTTCCATTGCAGAAATCACTGCGTATCAATGCCGTGTCCGAGCAGCAGATGGTGGCGCCGATGCCCGTGGACGTAACCGTCACCTCGTGTGCCATGCCGGGATTGAGGTCGGCGAGCGTATGGCTTGTGCCGCTGGTCGTCGCCACCATCCGGTTGTCGACATACACGTTGTATGAACCGGCATCCCCTGTCCACGACAGCGTGGCCCCTGTGGCGCTCACCGCGTCCACCGTCAGTCCGCTGGCGCTGCCCGAGCATGTCGTCGAAATCCCCTGCACATTCCATGTAATCTCAAAGCCGCTGCTTGTCACGGAACCATCGCTGTGGAACCAGATGGTGACCACACCGCTGGTGGCTGTGACATTGAAGGTACCCGTGCCGGCTATCTCGTCCACAATCTTGGTGCCTGTCATCATGTTGCCGTCCCAGATGCTGAGGCGGTCGCAGCACTCCTCCTGATTGTATGTGCCCGTCAGGCTGATGGTGGCACCCTCCACGGCCTCGATAACGGCATAGCCGCTGAAGTTGTTGTTGTAGTCCCCGTCCGCTCCGCCGTCGTCGTAAAGAGTGCCGGCGTTGGCCTGGCAGCCGATAATCCGCACCGTGTCGCCGTTCTCCATGTACCATGTCTGCGCCTGTCCGGCCACACCCGCCACCAGCATCATCAGTATGACAAAAATACGTCGGCGATATCCCTTTCGGCTACTTCTAAAAGTATCTTTTATGTCTGTTTTCATTGGTTTTGTAGTTCCAGTTGTATGTTGTTTTTCTAAATAAATATTTGATACTTATATATATATAATAGGTACCCTTTCGAGGTTCATTTTGCAAATATACGCTTTTATTTTATATTTATGAAAAAAACTTCATCAACCGTGTCATTTTGTCCTCTCCGCCCTACTACCTCCTCACCACCCCCCTTCCGCCCACCCATCACATACCCACCCATCACATACCCACCCATCGCATACCCACCCGATACCTACCCGAGAGGTACATAATTCGGCATTTCTTATAT
>DFIZ01000036.1:553-2801 GCA_002372855.1 Bacteroidales bacterium UBA3684 | reverse complement strand
CCGTCCTGCACGTTGGTGCGGTCGCCGATGGTGATGGGTGCCACATCGCCGCGCACCACGGCGTTGAACCACACCGAACACTGGTCGCCCAGTGTCACATCGCCCACCAGCGTGGCGTTCTCGCTGAAGTAGCAGTCCTTGCCCCAACGGGGCGAATGTCCTTTGTATGATTTGAGTAGTGCCATTTTAGAAATTGGAAATTGAAAATCAGGGGTTTTGTATTTCCTCCGGCGGCGGGAGGGTGATCATTTCGCCGTGCCGGCGGATGTGTTCGGCCAGGGCGCGGTAGAAGCGGTGGCGGCTGAGGGTCTCGGCGTTGCCCACGATGATGAGCTTCATGCGGGCACGGGTGATGGCCACATTCATGCGTCGCAGGTCGCGCAGGAACCCTATCTGGCCGTCGGCGTTGTCGCGCACCAGCGAGATGACTATCACGTCGCGCTCCTGCCCCTGGAACCCGTCGACGGTGCCGACGGAGATGTGGCGCCGCAGGCGGCGGAAATAGTGCTGCATCCTCAGCAGGCGGCGTATCAGCCGTGCCTGTCCGCGATAGGGGGTGATGATGCCAAAGTCGACACGTTCGCTCTCGATTTTCTGGGGCGAGAGCATCTCGATGTAGTCGCGCAGGGAGTGGATGACGAGGCGTGCCTCCTGGGCATTGGTGAGGGAACCGGTACGGGTGCGGGCCTCGGAGGGGCCGGAATCTCCAGCGGTTCCGGAGAACTCGGAGGTGTCGATCCAGGTCAGAGGGGTGTCCAGGGGGCTCACCTGGCGGTGCGCAGCCTCCGGGGCGGCCTTCAGGAGGCCATGGTAGAACCAGCGGGAGGAGAAGGCCATGATGTCCTCGTTCATGCGATACTGCACCGTGAGCAGGGTGACGCACTGTGGATGCAGGCCTACGACCTTCTGCATCAGCGTGTCGGCCAGGCCATCATGGGCGGCTTCTATACTCTTCACCGTGGGCGGCAGCTGCTGGTGGTCGCCGCTCATCACCACGCGGTCGGCCCTGAGTATGGCGGCCCAGCAGGCGGGCTCCAGGGCCTGGGCGGCCTCGTCGATGAAGAGGGTGCTGAACCTCCGGCGGTCCATGATGCGGTAGGCGCTGCCGATGAGGGTGCTGCTCACCACGCGGGCCTCGTTGAAGAGGTCCGCATTGATTTTTATCTCCAGCTCCGTCTGGCGGTTGCGCAGACGGTGGGCCTGTTCGCCTTTGGCGCCCTGGGCGAGGGTGCGGCGGATGTTCCACAACTCGTGGTAGTCGGGATGCGAGGCGTAGCGACGTTCGTAGCTGCACTCCAGCATTTCGTCGCTCATCCTCAATGGGTTGCCCACGCGCAGCACGTTCACCCCGCGGCGCATCAGCTGCTCGCTGATCCAGTCCACGGCGGCATTGCTCGGGGCGCAGACGAGCACCTGGGTCTCGCGTTCGAGGGTCTCGATGATGGCCTCGACGAGGGTTGTCGTCTTGCCGGTTCCGGGAGGGCCGTGGACGATGCTGACCTCCTGCGCCTCGACCACGCGCTGGATGGCGTCGTTCTGGCTGGCGTTGAGCCAGGGGAACGACAGCCGCGGCAGCGACCGGAACGAGGGCTTGGCGTTGCCCAGCAGCACATCGCGCAGGCGCACAAAGCGTTCGTCCTCCTTGTGCTCGGCGGCGGAAAGCGACTCCTGCATCACGCGGAACGAGGTGTTGTCCACCCCCAGCTGCACCCCCAGCAGGTGGCGCTCGGCGATGTCGCGGATGCTCTGCAGGGCGGCTTTGGAGGGCAGGCTGACGCTCATCACGCCGTCGCCCACGGCCTCCACATAGCACTGGTGCTGCAACGGCACGGCGGTGCCGCCCCCGGCCTCCTGCAAGTAGAAGAGCGTGGCGGGTTTGCCGGGCTCGAACTCCAGCTCCACCTCGTCCTCTTCAATCTCGTAGCGCAACTCGACAGTGAGCTGGCCCATAGGGTTGTAGGCGTTGTTGCCCAGGTGTATGGGGTAGCGGCAGGCGGGCTCGTGGATGGCGCCGGTGAGCGACGCCCCCTTGGCCTCGAGGCTGCGGCGGTAGCTCTCCTGCTCCTCGCGCAACTCCATGGCAACCAGCTCGCGCAGACGGCTGAAATATGTACCGGTGTTCGTCATAGTTGCATCAAATACGTTGAAACAGTTGTTTTATTGTGTCCGTATGTACAAAAAAACACGATGCGCCCCACACGGGGTCCGAGAGGGGTCGAAGAGGTACATAATTCGGCATTTCTTATAT
>DFIZ01000036.1:238-445 GCA_002372855.1 Bacteroidales bacterium UBA3684 | reverse complement strand
TAGGAACTATATGAGAAGGGCCGAAAGATGTCCCTGTCGGGTAGGTGTCGGGGACTGATTCTAAGAGGATTCGCCTCAATGCCGCAGAGTGCTGTCGACATTCCGTCGGCGGCACTTTTTTTTGTCTGTATATTCCATAGGGATAGCGGGTTGCGTCCGCGGCGCCGGGGCAGGGGAGTGGGGGGTCACCAAAAATGGTGAGAAAAT
>DFIZ01000036.1:0-137 GCA_002372855.1 Bacteroidales bacterium UBA3684 | reverse complement strand
ATTTGCAGTGTCGTACAAGTGCCGTGTGTTCTTGTATGAAATTGATAATTAGTTAAATAAAATAATATTAATCCTTAAAACAACGTCATCTATGACCAAAGTAAAATCTTTAGCTGACCTGAAAGCCATGCGCGAGA
>DFIZ01000037.1 GCA_002372855.1 Bacteroidales bacterium UBA3684 | reverse complement strand
AGAAGGGCCGAATTTGACCCCTCCCGGGGGGGAGTTTGGAGTTATGAGTTAAGAGTTATGAGTTAAGAGTTAGGAGTGGAGAAAAGGGTGGGGTTGGGGTGGGGTTGATTTTCTTAATGAATGTTAAAATGGCAATTTTTTGCAAAAATATTTTGCCAGTTCAGAAAAATGTTGTATTTTTGCAGTCGAAAACAAGAACAAATTAATAGGCTAAAACAAACATAACACGTTATGTATCTGACAAAAGAAAAGAAAGAAGAAATATTTGCCAAGTATGGCAAATCGGCTCAGGACACTGGCAGCGCCGAGGGACAGATTGCTCTCTTCACCTATCGCATCCAGCACCTCACCGAGCTGATGAAACAACACAAGAAAGACCAGGTCTCCGAGCGCGCCCTCGTGGGTCTCGTCGGCAAGCGTCGCAAGATGCTCGACTACCTGAAGGAGACCGACATCGAGCGCTACCGCGCCATTGTCAAACAGCTTGGCCTGCGTAAATAAGGAAAAGAATAGTTTTTCATATTTATTTGGTTATGGTTGGGACTGCTCGGTTTTTCCGGGTAGTCCTTTTTTTATGTTTTGTCTGTTGAAAATTTTTTTCGCCCTGTAGCGTTTGATTTCTAGTCTTTTGTGCGTTTTTTTGGGGGCTTTTTGTAGTGTTTTCCCGTCTTTTTACGTTATTATATTCATAAGGGTTAAACACGGTTTGAAACACTAATTAAAGAATACAAGGTAAAAAAATGAAACAGATGAAGCGAAAGATGATGCTTGTGGGCATGATGCTGACGGCTTTTGCCGCCTCGGCCCAGACGTTTGTCTCCACCCTGCCGGGCAAACGCAATGCGTTGATTGAGGAATACACCGGCGTGAACTGCCAGTATTGCCCGCTGGGGCACAAGGCCACCGACCAGACCGTGGAGGCGTTCCCGGGGCGTGTCTTCGCCATCAATATCCACCAGGGCACCTTCGCCTCGCGTTTCACCACGCAGTGGGGCAATGCCCTTGCGGGCCAGGCCAGCATCAGCGGCTACCCCTCCTCGACGTTGAACCGCCATGCCTTCTTCGGCAACTCGATCCATATCGACCCGGGCCAGGCCTATTCCTGCGCCGCCGAGATTCTGGAGATGGACGCCCCCGTCAATGTGGCCGCCACGGTCGACATCGACCCGCAGTCGCGCCTGATGGTGGTGAAGGTGGAGGCTTACTATACCGCCGACGCCAACGGTGGCACCAACATGCTCAATGTGGCCCTGGTACAGAACAATGTGCTGTACTATCAGGCCGGCGCCTCGTCCTATTATCCCGAGAACATGGTCAACGGTGAGTACCAGCACAAGCACATCCTGCGCGACCTCCTCACCGGGCAGTGGGGTGACACCATCCACCAGACCACGGCGGGCAGCTTCTTCACCAAGGAGTACGCCTACGTCATTCCGCCGCAGATCGGCGACCTGGAGGTGCCCGATGTCGACGACCTCAGCGTGGTGGTCTTCGTGTGCGAAGGCCGCAAGGAGGTGCTCAACGCCTGCGAGGCCATCCGCACGGGCGACAAGGCCTACATCGCCCACGGCAATGCCGGCGGCGAGGAGTGCTCGCTGGAGTGGAACCCCTACGTCACCGTGGTCAATCCCACCGACCAGCCCATCGACAACCTGAAGCTCAACGTCGACGGCTCCGTGGTGACCCGCAACAAGACCATTGCCCCCTACTGCAGCGACACTGTGCGCATTGCCCACTTCGCCATCGACGCCATGCCCGAGGCCAGCCAGAGCTACAGCCAGAGCGTCAGCGTGGCCTTCTCCAGCTTTGCCAGCAACGGCCATGAGGTTGCCGCCGCCGGCGACCCCGTCGGCATCAGCTACGGCAATGCCGAACTCTACACCGCCGAAGGCCCCCTGACGTTGCGCATCCGCTACGACAGCTATCCCACCGAGGTCTCCTTCACGCTGGCCGGCATGGACGACTGCCGCTACTACTACCAGACCACCGGCTCCCAGTCCGACGCCGGCGCCACGCGCGAGTACACCCTCTCGCCCGCCACGGCCGGCCTCTACCGCCTCAAGGTGTACGACGTTGGCGGCGACGGCCTGAGCGGCACCGTGGCTGTGGTCGACGCCCAGGGCAACACCCTCTTCAGCCGCAACGGCAGCGACCTCATGGTGTGGGACGACCTCTACCTCAACATCACCACCGCCGGCAGCGACGGCCCGCAGGACCCCGTGGTGGCCATCGACGATGTGGCCATGCATAGCGTCAGCCTGCAGCTCTACCCCAATCCCGCCACCGACCGCCTGATGCTCTCGGCCGACATGCCGGTGCAGCGCGTGCAGGTGTTCGA
This sequence comes from Bacteroidales bacterium UBA3684, assembly GCA_002372855.1. Lineage (GTDB taxonomy): Bacteria > Bacteroidota > Bacteroidia > Bacteroidales > P3 > Colimorpha. The sequence continues at coordinate 7,808 of DFIZ01000037.1, read as the reverse complement.
CATGACGGGTCGCATGGTGATGAGCTCGACGGGGACGGAGCTCGACGTGTCGACGCTTCCCGCCGGCCTCTACATGCTCCGTGCCATGGGCGAAACGGGCGTGGGCAGCAAGAAGTTCATCAAGAAGTAAACGATAAAAGGTATTGGATATGAAGCATGGGATTATTACCCTTTTGACAGCCCTGGCCCTCTGTGCCACCGTGCATGCCCAGGACCTCTTTGCCGAGGATTTTGAAAGCGTTGCCATCTCGGGCGAGGTGGGTGCTTTGCCCGAGGGCTGGGTGATGTACACCGACGGCCACACGAATGTGTCCAACCTGGCCCTCTTCGGGACGGGATGGGTGGTCTCGCAGGTGGAGACCGGCAACAACGCCCTGGCGTCGGTGTCGGCCGTCAACGAGAGCGGCGACTGCGACCGCTGGGTCGTCACCCCCGCAGTGCGCATTCCCGCCGAGGGCTATTCGCTCACCTTCCGGGCCTACGCCCTCCAGAACTCCAGCAGCGAGAAGCTGATGGTCAAGGTGTCCACCACGGGCAGCGACAAGGAGAGCTTCACCGTCGCCCTGCGCGACATTGTCTTCAACGGCACCGGCGGCGCCACGGCAGGGTGGAACAACTTCAGCCTTGCCCTGGACGAATATGCCGGGCAGGAGGTCCGCATTGCCTTCATCAACCACGGCCATGCCAACTTCATCTTTGTGGACGACGTCAAGATGACGGTGCCGCACGATAATTTCCACATGGTGCTGATGGAGAGCTTCACGTCGCAATACTGCGGCCAGTGCCCCGACGGGCACGAGATGCTCGAGGGCGCCTACGAGGGTCTCGAGAACCGTGTGGCATGGGTGTCGCACCACGCCGGATTCCAGAACGACGCGATGACCTGCAGCGCCTCCACGGCCATGGAAGCCCTCTACAATACCGGCACCTACGCCCCCGCCGTCTGCATCGACCGCGACATGCGCTATTCGACTGAGCCCGGCCCTGTGCACTATGTAGGTGACGCCATGTCGATGCACGATGTGCTGGCACGTGCCAGCTCCTACCAGGACAACATCGTCCTCGGCTTCACCAGCATCGAGTGCAACGCCGACAGCCGCCAGCTGTCGGTCACGGTGGACGGCTATTTCCTTGACGACATGACCATCACCAATCCCCACCTGACGGTCTACCTTGTCGAAGACAGCATCATCGCCTTCCAGAACGGGCAGTCCAACAGCAACTACCGCCACGACCATGTGGTGCGCGGCAGCCTGACCGACGCCTGGGGCGATGCCGATGCCTTCACCACCACCACGGCCGGTACCCACTTCGGCAAGACCATCACCTACAACCTGCCGCAGACCGTGCGTCCCGACAAGTGCAGCCTGGTGGCTTTCGTCACCACCCATGGCAGCGCCGTCACCCAGCGCCGGGTGCTCAACAGCGCCAAGAGCGGCTACATCACCAACGACCGTGGCGGCGCGCTGGCCATCGACGATGCCGAGGCCGACATGGTTGTCAAGGTCTATCCCAATCCCGCCACCGAGGTGGCCAACATCTATACTGGCCGCACCATCCGCAGCCTCACGGTACTGAACAGCCTGGGGCAGGTGGTGGGCGACTACGGGAGTGTCGATGCCGACATCGCCGAGCTGAATGTCTCCGCCCTCCCGGCCGGAGTCTACCTCGTCAGGGCTGTCACCGACGGCGGCACCTTCACGGCACCTCTGTGCGTGTCCAAATAAGTGTTTAGAATAAAGAATTAAAAAAAGATAACAATATGAAAAAAGTTTTCAGACTGATGATGATGGCCATGATGGCCGTTGCAACCATGGGCTTCGTGGCCTGCGAGAAAGACAATGACAACAACAGTGGCCAGCAGGGTGGGGGCACCACGCCTGTCGAGGAGCCTACCTACATGACCCTTGAGCGTACCGAATGGGAGGGCGTCTATTCCACCTACGACCAGACCCCCGGCTACACCCAGAACTACCTCAATATCCATTGGACCATCGACTTCCTCAGCAATGGTGAGGGTATGATTATGTTCTATCTCGAAAGCCCCGGATACGACCCCGACACCTATGAGTTCCCGATGACCTACACCTACGACGGCGTCAACTCCGGCGTCATTTCCAACTGGGAATACGGCACTGCCGGCAATTTCACCGTCGACCCCTACAACCGCGTCCTCGTTGTCGAGAATCTTACCCTTGAGATCGGCGAGACCGAAGATGCTGGCTACACCTATGGCGGTGTCACCACCCTGCATCAGGTGCAATAGGGCGTTGGAGAGTAGTTAAAGTACCAAAAGAAGTAATACAAGATGAAAAAAACAATACTAACCCTCATGGTTGCCTGCCTGGGGTGCACGGCTATGGCGGCTCCTGTCGGCGCCGACCGTGCCGCGGCAGTGGCCCGTGCCTTCTGGCAGGTGCAGATGCACGGCAAGAGCGATGCAACCCTCGTGCAGCAGTCGTGGCAGTACGACAATGTCTATCTCTTCACGGCCGACTGCGGAGGCTGGCTCCTTGTAGCGGCCGACGACTGTGCCCGCCCTGTGCTGGCGTGGTCGCTCGACGGCAGTGTCAACCCACAGCAGATGCCTGCAGCCATGGAGAACACGGTGTATGTATACCATGAGGAAATTGGCGCCGTGCGCCTCGAAGCCGACTATGCCTCGCGCACGCCCCACGAGGAGTGGACGCTCCTCGAAAGCGGCAACCCCCTGAAGGACGGCACCGACGACGAGGTGCAGCCCCTGATGTCCACCCAGTGGTATCAGCGCTCGCCGTACAACATGTACTGCCCCAGCTACACCATGACCGGCTGCGTGGCTACGGCCATGGCCCAGGTGATGAAGTATTGGAACTTCCCCGCCTTCGGCCACGGCAGCCACTCCTACAGCGATGACACGGGCTACGGCCTGCTGAGCGCCGACTTCGGCGACACACGCTACGACTGGGACCACATGCCCAACCGCCTCACCTCCTCGTCCTCTACGGCCGAGAAGGAGGCTGTGGCCACCCTGATGTACCACTGTGGCGTCAGCGTCAATATGCATTATTCCACCATCTACAGCGGCACCACCATCAACAAGTGCGAGGTTGCCCTGCCCACCTATTTCCACTACAACTCCGCCGATATCCACTATCGTGCCAAAGGCCAGATCAGCAACGACGCCTGGACCGACACCCTCATTGCCGAGGTGCGCCAGCTGCGCCCGGTGCTGCACGGTGGCAGCGGCCCTGCCGGCGGGCACTGCTTCGTATGCGACGGCTTCAACGCCCAGCGCTACCTCCACTTCAATCTTGGCGAGGACGGCGATGGCGACGGCTACTATGCCGTCGGGGCCATCACCTATGGCGCCTACAGCTTCAACCAGAGCAACGACGCCATCCTCGGCGTCCATCCCGGCTACGGTCTCCTCCTGAGCGCCGACCAGCTGGGCTACACCCGCCAGGGCGGCCGCCAGCAGGTGTGGCTCTCCACCTGCGACACCCTCGACATACCCTGGACCGCCACCGCCGGTGCCGACTGGATCACCCTCTCGGATACCGATTTCGACCGCCTCGGCCAGGTGTCCATCGATGTGGAAGAGAACAATACCGGTGCCGAGCGCACCGCCACGGTGACCTTCACCCAGGGCTCCCACACCGCCATCCTCACCGTGGTGCAGGAAGCCTACGACCCCGCCTCCGACTACTGCCCCCTCACCGTGCTGATGGAGAACACCCACAACGAGCCGTGGGCCGGCGACGCCCACCTGAGCTTCGAGTCGCTCAGCGGCACCGTCTACGGCACCGCGCAGCACACCGCCAACAGCGGCTCCAGCTCCACCACCGTTAGCGTGGCCCCCCACGACGTCATGGTGCGCTGGCATCCTGGCGGTGCCCGCGACCGCTACATCAACTACAAGGTGCAGAACCAGTACGGCGAAACCCTCGTCGAGGTCGACAACGCCTACTTCGACGGCGCCGACGTACTCCTCCCGTGGCCCTGCGCCCGTGTGGGTATCGACGATGTCGACGCTTCTGCCTATAGCATCTGGCCCAACCCCGCCACCGACTGCGTCAGCGTTGCCTCGTCCAACGGGCGTCTCTTCACCCTCGCACTCCTCGACGTCGCAGGCCGTGTCCTGCTCCAGTCCAACGGCTCCAGCCTCGACCTCGGCGCCGTGGCACAGGGAGTCTACTACCTCCGCATTGTCTCCGACGGCAACGTCCAGGTCCGGAAATTAATCAAACAGTAACATGAAGAAAACAATATTCGCACTCCTTATGGCAACCGTGGCCCTCACGGCCATGGCCAAGCCTGTCGGCAGGGCCGACGCCGAGCAGGTGGCCAACCACTTCTGGACCTCGGCCCTCGGCGGCAAGGGAACACTGGCGCTTACCCCCTGGCGCTATGCCGAGGTGTACCTCTTCACCGGCGAGCACGGCGGTTTTGTCCTGGTCTCTGCCGACGACTGTGCCCGACCCGTGCTGGGTTACTCCCTCTCGTCGACCCTTCAGCCCGACGCCCTGCCCCTGCCAATGGCCGAGCGCCTGGAAGCCTACTGCGAGCAGATAGCCCTCGGCGCCGAGCTTCAGGTGGAAGCCTCCAAGGCCGACGCCGAACGCTGGGCCGCGCTCCTGGCTGGTACCCCCTGCAAGGACGGCGACAGCGACGACCGCATCGACCCCCTGCTCGAAACCCACTGGCACCAGGACGGCGGCTACGCCCTGCTGACGCCCCAGAACCTGCCCGTAGGCTGTGCCGCCACGGCGCAGGCCCAGATGATGCGCTACTGGCGCTTCCCGGCTTTCGGCCAGGGCAGCGAGACCTACAACTGCCAGCCCTACGGCGCCCAGAGCGCCGACTTCGCCCACACGCTCTACGACTGGGCCAACATGCCCGACCAGGTATCCACCGCCAGCCCTTACGCCGAGCAGCTGGCCGTCTCGACCCTGCTGTACCACGTCGGCGTGAGCCTCCACATGGGCTATGCCCCCGGCGGCAGCGGAGCGGCAGGCCTGGTAGGCCAGCCCGGCATCCCCAGCATCGACAACTCCCTGCGCGATTTCTTCCACTACAGCCCCTCGCTGCACCCCATCTTCAAAACCTCCGGCTACACCGACCAGCGCTGGGCCGACAGCCTCAAGGCCGAACTGCGCCTGCGCCACCCCATCGTCTATTGCGGCGTGGCCCCCGAAGGCGGCCATGGCTTTGTCTGCGACGGCTACGAGTACCGCGACGCGCAGATTTGGTTCCACTTCAACTTTGGCTGGAGCGGCGTCGGCGACGGCTACTACACCACCGACGACATCTGCCCCAACGTCAGCCCCACGGGCGAGATTGGCAACGCCTACCACTTCACCCAGAGCAACCAGGCCCTGTTGGGCGCCGTGCCCGACTACGGCCCGCACGTCAGCGACATCCTCCGCTGGGTCGACCGCGAAGGTGGCACCGACTCCGTGCTCTTCGCCGGCAATCCCACCCTGGATGCCCCCTGGACCGTGAGCAGCAGCGACAGCTGGCTCCGCGTCACCTCGCAGTACACCGACAACGCCCAGTGGGTCACCTTCAGCGTCGACCCCAACACCTCGGGCGTCGAGCGCACCGCCACGCTTACCTTCACCCACGGCGGCCGCACGGTCACCGTCGGCGTGGTGCAGACCTACTACAACGCTGCCGACTACTGCCCCCTGACCGTCGTCATGGAGAGCACGCGCGGCGGCGGATGGGAGAACGGCGCCTACCTGAGCTTCGAATCCCCCTCGGGCTATGTCTACAACACCGCTGCCCTCGCCTACGGGTCCTACGACTCGGTGCAGGTCGACGTGGCTCCCCACGACGTCAACATCGTCTTCCACCACGGCGGCGGCACCGACCGCTACATCAACTACCGTGTCTACAACCAGCACGGCGAGTCCCTGGCCGACGTCGAATACGCCTTCATGAACGGCGGCACCCACTTCGTGCCCTGGCCCTGCGCCCTCGTCGGCATCGAAAGCCCCGAGGAGGCGGAGAGCGGCGAGCTGCGCACGGAGGTCTACGACCTTGCAGGCCGCCTGATACACCGCATGGAGAACGGAAAATGGCAAGTCGAAAGCTCCAACCTGCCCACAGGCATCTACCTTGTCCGCACCGTCGGCCCCAAGGGCGTGAGCACCAAGAAACAGATAGTATATTAAACCCACATATTTAAAGCATTCGTAATATGAAAAGAACCCTTCTGACCCTAGTCTTTGCCGTCACGGCACTGGTCTTCGCCTCCTGCGGCAAGGACGACGAGAACACCGGCAGCCAGAGTGGTCCCACGCCCGAGATTCCCACCACCTACGACCTCGCCCGCACCTCGTGGGTCGGCGTCTACGAGGGCACCGTTGTCCACCCCCAGGCCGGCACCGTGCCCTGCATCCTCACCTGGACTCTCGACTTTGTCGACGAAACCAACGTCAGCATCATGCTCGAAATGGTCACCGGCGGCCAGGCCCAGCAGCCCCAGGAAATGAGCTGCACCTACACCCTCGACGGCTGCAATGGCGAGATCGTCTATGTCGAAGAGGGCGAGACCCAGACCGATTCCTTCGTGGTCGACCCCGTCAACCGCACCCTCACCGTCGATTTCCGCATGGTCACCGGTTTCTCGCGCGAGCGACCCCAGCAGGTCGGCGGCGTCACGGTGTTCCACCAGGTCCGTTAATCCATCCGAAATTGAATTTTCATTAAAGTATTATCAACAATTAATTTAAACAAAAAAACATCATGAAAAACATCTTTCGTTTTCTCTGCCTGACCCTCGTGGCTGGCCTGACCTTCGCCTCCTGCAGCAAGGATGACGACAACAGCACCAACGCCGACGGCAAGTACACCATCACCGTCGTCAGCGCCGACGAGGCCATGGGCAAAGCCTATGGCGGCGGCCAGTTCGACCCCAACACCACCACCCGCATCTGGGGCACCCCCGAAGTGGGCTACCAGTTCGACAAGTGGAGCGACGGCAACACCGAGAACCCCCGCACCATCACCGTCACCGGCAACGCCACCTACACCGCTGTCTTCAAGACCGTCGGTGGCGACAACCCCAATCCCAATCCCAACCCCAACCCCGGCGGCGGCGAAACCCCAGGTGACTTCAGCGCCAGCTTCACCGTCAACGGCACTCCCTACCAGGGCATTGCCCTCATCAGCATGGGCGTAATGGAAGGCCTCTTCAACCTCACCATCTATGCCGGTGAGCAGGGCCCCGTCTTCGCCAGCTTCATCCAGCCCCAGACCGGTACGCAGAGCATCTCCGACAACATCCTGGCCTACTTCTACACTGACGAGAATTCCTTCGTCAATACCGCTCAGGGCGAGATGCCTCCCTACCTGACCGTCGGTAGCGTTGGCTGCACCATGGACGTCACCGTCAACACCCTCGACCTCAACACCGGCGAAGTGGAGATCTCCATGAGCGGCACCATGCTCGACATTGCCGCCGCCGAGGCTGGCAACCCCACCACCGTGCCCTTCACCGCCTCCATGAGCGGCTTCTACCAGACCGGTTCCACTCCCACTCCGAGCAGATAATCGCCGGAATCAGTAACCCGTCCAATCCTCTTGCGCAGCATCACCGCCTCCCCGCAGTGATGCTGCGCTTTTTTTATTCCCCCTTGTGCCGCGTCTGCAGATAATTCCAGTTCCTCCGCAGAGACGCAGCACGCCGCGTCTCCATGCCAGCAAATCCGGACCCGGGAGACGCAGCACGCCATTGCCAACTTGGAGACGCAGCATGCTGCGTCTCTACAGTAGGGGTCCGAGAGGGGTCGAAGAGGTACATAATTCGGCATTTCTTATAT
>DFIZ01000067.1 GCA_002372855.1 Bacteroidales bacterium UBA3684 | reverse complement strand
ATATAAGAAATGCCGAATTATGTACCTCTTCGACCCCTCTTTTTACCTCCCGTTGGCGGCTTGTTGGTGGTAGAGGATGCGGCGGGTGACGTAGGTGGTGCTGACGTCGCCGTCGCTCAGGCGGGAGGTCTCCATGCATGCGGTCCAGTTGCCGTGGCCGTCGTATTTGTATTCGGTGTATGTACGGGTTTCGACAAGGTGTCCGTCGTTGTCGAAGTATTCTATAAGAATCGGGTCGCCATGCCGGTTGTGTTTTGTTTTTGAGGTGCGGATGTCCGGTTGAATGGACCATTCGTTGCGACGTGTGCTTTCCAGTCCGTTCTCGTCGTAGGCAATGGTCTGCTTTATGTGGTAGCGACCGTTTTTGAAGTTGACGTATGTGGCTATCAGGTGGTTATGGCGGTCGAAGACTTCGCGTTGGCATGGCATGCCGTCTCTGTATTCTTCCCGGGTGTTGCTGTCGGCGGTGAACTGGTAGCGGAAGTAGATGGTGTCTTTCTTTTGTCCGTCGTCGAGGGTCTGCACCAAGAGGTTGCCCACGCAGTCGTACCAGTTGCGGAAGCGGCAGGCAAGCGTGGTGTCGCCCTTCTCGTCGAGTGCGATGATGAGAGTGTCGATACCTTGATTGTCAGGAAAGTAGAAACTATGGTGGAGGGCGGTGGAATCGTTGTTTGCGTCGACCAGGCTTTCCGTCGTGTGGCCCTGTCGGTCGAAGTGGTGGATGTTGACAGTTTTGTTTTCGTATTGATGTGTTTTTCCGTTCATTACGATTGTGGACTTGCGTTTCCCAGTCTCTTCCATGCTGCGCACGGGTCCGTGGAGACCGTAAATCTCGAGGTCGGTGATGATGGGCAGCCGGACGGGGTCGGCGAGGTAGTAGCCCATGTGGGAGGGGTCGGCGGGTGGGAAGGCGTCGCCCAGGGTTCCGGTGACCTCGACGCCGTGAGCTTTGCTGTAGCGCAGGCCCACGGGAATCCAGCAGGTGCTCGTGCGGCGTCCGTCGCAGAGGGCAGGGTTCCATCGCGAAATGGTTCTCATCGCCGTGTCGATGGCCGTCTTCCAGTTGATCCATAGGTAAATGTTATTGTCCGCCAGGCTCACGTCGTACACCTCGCCCTCCTCGTTGATGCAGAGGCTGACGGTCAGGCGTCCTTCTTCGCCCGAAGGGGGTGGGGGAAGGGTGCGCTGCAGGTGGGTGCGGAGGCTGTCGATGCCGCCGGGGTAGGTGGGCGGGAGCATGTAGACCACCACGTGGCAGGCGTCGCTGAGCAGCGTGTCCATCGGGAACGAGCTGAGGAAAAGCGACGGCTCGCACTCGTAGTCGTACTTGTGGTTGTATTCGGTCTGGCTGTGCGCCGCCAGCGGCAGCAGCAGGGCTGCGAGGATGACCGGGAGTATGTGCGTTGCTCTTTTCATGGCCGGGTCGGTTTTATGTGCTTCTCGGTTGTTTGTGTCCCTTTTGACGGTGCAAAGATACGAAAAAAATATGATATAGGTATGCGGGCATATAAAAAAAGAAAGAGCACCGAAGAATCGATGCTCTTTTGTACCCCGGGTGGGACTTGAACCCACACGCCCTTGCGAGCAGCAGATTTTGAGTCTACCGTGTCTACCATTCCACCACCAGGGCCGATGTTGAAATCGGGTGCAAAAGTACACACTTTTTTCGACGTGGCAAAACTTTTTTTTGCCAAACCAATATTTTTGTGTATTTTTGCACTCGTTTTCAGCCCTTAAGGTTGAACGGAAAAATAAACGATACAACTAAAAATCAACAGAGTAATGAGCGATATGCGTTCTGACAAGGTCTTTATTTTTGCCGGCCGCGCCACCGAAAACCTGGCACGCCGTGTGGCGGAAATCTATGGTATCCCGCTGGGCAATTCTACGGTTTTTCAGTATGCCGACGGCGAATTCCAGCCCTCTTATGAGGAGACCATCCGCGGTGGCATCGTGTTCATCATCCAGAGCACCATTCCCCCGACGGACAACCTCTTCGAGTTGCTGATGATGATCGACGCCGCCAAGCGCGCTTCGGCCGAGAAGATTGTCGCCGTGATTCCTTATTATGGTTTCGCGCGTCAGGACCGCAAGGACAAACCCCATGTGCCCATCGCCTCGAAGCTCATCGCCGACATGCTGATGACCGCCGGTGTGGACCGCGTGATCACCATGGACCTCCATGCCGACCAGATTCAGGGTTTCTTCAACATCCCCGTCGACCACCTCTACGGTTCGAGCCTCTTCATGCCCTATATCCGCGAGAAGTTCGACATCGAGGATGTGATGTTTGCCAGCCCCGACATGGGTGGCAGCAAGCGCGCCGGCACCTACGCCAAGACGCTTAACAACAGCTTCGTCATCTGCTACAAGCATCGCAACAAGCCCAACGAGATTGGTGAGATGCGACTCATTGGCGATGTCGAGGGCAAGCACGTCATCCTGCTGGACGACATCATCGACACTGGTTCCACCATCTGCAAGGCTGCCAGCATCATCAAGGCCAGCGGAGCCAAGAGTGTCCGTGCCATGATTACCCATCCCGTGCTCAGCGGCCAGGCCATCGAGAAGGTCGAGGCTTCCGAGCTTGAGGAGCTTGTCACCACCGACACCATTCCGCTGAAGCGTGAGAGCAGCAAGATTCACGTCCTCAGTTGCGACTGGCTGCTGGCCGAGGCCATCCGCCGTGTGGTCAACTATGAGAGCCTCGACAACCTCTACGAGACCACCCTGCACCGCAAGGGCGTTATCCACCGCATGAACGAATAGTGCAGCACCCGAAGGCGCTGCCGCAATACAAATACATTTATTAACCAACAAAAAACAAAACAACAATGAGAGTAGTATCAATGAGCGGTTCTCTCCGCGAGAACGTAGGGAAAAAGGATGCTAAGGCTCTGCGTCGCGACGCCAAAGTGCCTTGCGTTATGTACGGTAAGGGCGAGCAGTACCTGTTCTCCGTCGACCAGACTGCCTTCCAGCGCATTCTGTTCAACCCCGAGCCCTGCTTCCAGAAAATCACCATCAACGGCGTTGACCACATGGCCATGCTGAAGGACATCGACTTCCACCCCGTGACCGAGATCGTCTACCACGCCGACTTCTACGAGCTGACCGACGACAAGCCCGTCGTGATGTCCATCCCCGTCCACACCACTGGCACCAGCAAGGGTGTCATGAAGGGCGGCAAGCTGGCTTACAAGCAGAAACGCCTCAACGTGAAGGCCCTGCCCGCCAACATGCCCAGCGAGGTCCTCATCGACATCACCAACCTCGACATCAACCAGCGCGTCCGCGTTCAGGACATCCCCGCTGAGAACTTCTGCATCCTCAACCCCAAGACCAGTGAGGTTGTCAACGTCCTCAGCACCCGTGCCAGCGCCACCTCCGACGATGGCGAGGGCGAGGGCGAGGCCGCTGCCGAGTAAGGCTTTGGCTTTGTGTAAAAAAAAGACAGGCGACTCGTTGGAGCCGCCTGTCTTTTTTTTAGTTTTCTATCAGCTTGAACCGCATGCGCCAGGTGCCGGTGTCGGCGTTGTAGTCGTGGCTGATGATGCGGAACTGGCCGATTTCCGACGTGTTCTTCACGTGTGTGCCCACGCAGGCGCAGAGGTCGTAGTCGCCGATGCGCACCAGGCGCAGTGTCTCGCTGGCGTCGTCGGGCAGCTTGCCGAGGTCCACCTCGGGCGGCACCTCGTCGCGGCGGACGAACTCGTAGCTTACGGGCAGTCCGTGCTGTATCACCTCGTTCACGCGGCGCTCCAGTTCCTGCACCTGCTCCTCGGTGGGGCAGGCGGCAAGCTGGTAGTCGCACTTGCTCTTCTTGCGCTCGATGTGGGCGTTGCGCGACCGCGGGCAGCCGAACATGCGCACCATCGTCTGGTTCAGTATGTGCTCCGCCGTGTGCATCGGAGGATATTCCTCCTTGTGGTGGGCATTCAAAACGGGTGTTTCCATGTTAATATAACGGGAGATATGGGATTATATTTTGCCGTGAGAAGAAAAGTGTGTATTGTGCATCCAAAAACGTACTATGAATAGCCCAACCGAAGCAAAGATAATTCTTAACAAGGGAAAAAGAAAGTACACCGATGAAGAAGTCAAGGATATACTTAGAACCCTCTCAATTATGGCGGAATTGCAGATTGAAACAGAGAAATACAAGACAGCACGATCTGTACTATTGCCTAAATTCCAGTTACAAGTGCA
>DFIZ01000007.1 GCA_002372855.1 Bacteroidales bacterium UBA3684 | reverse complement strand
TATAGGAAGGATATAAGAAGGGCCGAATTATGTACCTCTCGGAGACGGTTTTGTGGCGGGAAAAAGAAGTTTCCGATGCAAATCAAAAAAATTTCGTATATTTGTATTTGCTTCGCCATAGTGGGTGGAAGCGGAATAAGTTTAGAATCAATAATATAAATAAATTAATAATAATAACAGCTATGACAAAAAAGGGATTGTGGAGCAAAATGGCACGCCTGATTATGCTGGCGGCGCCGTTGCTGGCCGCGAGCATGCCGGCCCACGCGCAGCTGCGCGACGCTATGGCCATGCCCGTGGTCGAGGAAGACTCAATCATGAAGCACATCATCGAACTTTCGGGCGAGCGCTACGAGGGCCGCCTGGCGGGCACGCTGGGCTACGACGAGGCCGTGGAGTACGTGGAGCGCGTGCTGCGACGCCACGGCGTGGCATGCACCGAGCAGCGCTTCAACATCGAGTGCAACGAGGTGGAGAACTGCAAGTTCAACATCTACATCCCCGGCACCAAGGACAAGCGTGTCTTCACCCTCGGCAACGAGTTTTGCTGCGCCGGCATGACGGGCCGCGGCTATGTGGACGCCCAGATGGTCTTCTGCGGATACGGCATCGCGGAGCAGGATATGGACGAATACAAGGGCGTCGACGTGCAGGGCAAAATCGTGGTGATCCTCACGGGCCTGCCCGACGGGTCGTGGCTGCCGCAGAACATAGCGCAGCACTACGCCACGCTGCGCGACAAGGCGCGCGTGGCCGAGAAGCACGGCGCCCTGGGCATGCTGGCCGTGAACCTCAGCCCCAGCTGCCTGCCCTACGAGGTGCAGGGCCGCGTCTACTGCGGCGAGCTGCCCCACCTGGCCACCTTCCCCATCCTGCAGCTCACCCTCGACTGCGGCCGCGAGCTCCTGGCGGGCGAGAAGATGTCGCTCGACACCGCCGTCAGCGTCATCAACCGCACCCACGCCCCCTCCTCCTTCACCCTGCTGAAGAAGGCCGAGGTGGACGTCAACGCCATCTACCGCCAGCGCGCCGTGACGGCCAATGTGCTGGGCCTGATGGAGGGCAGCGACCGCCGCATGAAGGACGAACTCATCGTGGTCGGCGCCAGCCTCGACCATGTGGGCATGCAGGGCGAGACGTGCCTCTTCCCCGGGGCCGACGTCAACGCCTCGGGCGTGGCCGCTGTGCTCGAAACGGCACGCCTCCTGGCACAGCCGCAATACCGCCCGCGCCGCAGCGTGCTCTTTGTCCTCTTCAGCGGAAGCGAGCAGCTCTACCTCGGTTCGCGCATCTTCCTGGCCAACTTCCCCCAGCTGCGCAAGGTGGAGGCCTTCATCAACGTGCAGAACATCGGTTGCGGCGACAGCATCGTGCTGCTGGGCGACAACCGCTATCCCTCGCTGTGGGAGATTGCGCGTGTGCGCGACAGCGCCAACCACAGCCTTATCCACCGCAGCCCCGAGGCCACCAATCCCCGCGGCGACGCCCGCGGATTCGACGCCATAGGCATCCCCTCGCTGGTCTTCACCTCCCTCAACGGCCTGCAGCACAACCATGTGCCCAGCGACATCTGGGAGAACATCGACCGCCGCATGCTCACCGGCGCCACGCAGGTGATGGTGGAAACGGTGCGCGAGCTGTGCGACGGCATGTACCGCGGCCGCACGCCGAAGAGCAAGTCGCTCAAATTCCTGGAATAAAAAAAACTTAACACTGAACACTTAACACTAAACACTTAACACTAAACACTGCACACTGAAATGTGGACATTGTATAAAAAAGAACTGTCGAACTTTTTCTCATCGCTGATTGGCTACCTCACCATAGCGGTGTTCCTGATTCTCACCGGCCTGATGCTGTGGGTGCTGAAGAGCGACTTCAACATCCTTGACTACGGCTATGCCGGCATGGACGGCCTGTTCCTCATCGGGCCGTTCCTCTACCTCTTCCTCATACCCGCCATCACGATGCGCACCTTCGCCGAGGAGCGCCGCGGCGGCACCATCGAGATGCTGATGACGCACCCGCTGAGCGACTGGACGATAGTCTGGGCGAAGTTTCTGGCGGCGTGGACGCTGGTGCTCATCTCGCTGCTGCCCACGCTGGTGTGCTACTTCAGCGTCTATTCCCTGGGCTATCCCGTGGGCAACATCGACACGGGCAGCGTTGTGGGCTCCTACATCGGCCTGCTGCTGCTGGGCGGCGCCTTTGTGGCGATAGGCCTGCTGTGCAGCTCGCTGACGTCGAACCAGATTGTGGCCTTCATCGCCGCCGCGGTGCTCAGCGCCGTGGCCTACCTGGGCTTCGAGTCGCTCTACCACATGGAACTCTTCGGCAGCGGCGACCTCTTTGTGAAGGGCCTGGGCATGATGGACCACTACGAAAGCATCAGCCGCGGAGTGATCGACACGCGCGACGTGCTCTACTTCGCCAGCGTCATGGCCCTCTTCCTCATGGCCACGCGCATGGTGCTGCAGAGCCGCATGTGGAACGGATGGAAGAAGCGCAAGAACCTCAAGCGCAGCCACTGGCTGGAGATGGGGGTGACGGTGCTGATTGTGGTGTCGGTCAACGTCATCAGCCACTTCCTCTATGCCCGTCTGGACCTCACGTCGGAGCGCCGCTACACCCTCTCCGACTCGAGCAAGGAACTGCTGAAGACCATCGACGAGCCGCTGCTCTACCGCGTCTACCTCGACGGCGACATGCCTGCCGACTTCAAGCGGCTGCAGAACGAGACGCGCGAGATGCTCAACCAGTTCCGCGCCTACAACCGCAACGTGAGCTACGAATTTGTCAATCCCAACGACTTCGGCACCGACGAGGAGCGCCGCGTCTTCTTCCAGAAGCTCGGCGAGAAAGGCATCCAGCCCGCGCAGGTGCAGATGAAAGGCGACAACGGGGTGACCTCGCTGCTGCTGCTGACGGCGGCCGACGTGTTCTACAAGGGCCGCGAGACCACGGTGCAGCTGCTGCAGAACCAGCAGTATGTGCCGCAAGCCGACCTGCTGAACAACTCCATCCAGAACCTCGAGTACGCCCTGACCAGCCCCGTGCGCTCCCTGGCGCGCGGCATGAAGCAGAGCATAGGTTTCCTGCAGGGACAGGGCGAGCTGCAAGGCGGCGTGCTCTTCGACATACAGCGCGCGCTGCAGGAGTTCTACAGCCTGGAATACGTCACCATCGACGGGCAGATACAGTCGCTCACCGCCCACCGCCAGAACTCGAAGGATTCGACCTACCGTTTCGTCAACAAGTACGACCTCCTCATCGTGGCCAAACCCACGGAGACCTTCGACGAGAAAGACCTCTTCATCCTGGACCAGTACATCATGTACGGCGGCAAGGTGCTGTGGCTCATCGACCCGGTGAACGCCGAGGTGGACAGCCTGTCGAACCACGGCCAGATGCTGGCCACACGCTATCCCCTGGGGCTCGACGAGATGCTCTTCAACTACGGCGTGCGCCTGAACGCCAACGTGCTGATGGACATCCGCTGCCGTCCCATCCCCATCCCTGTGGGGCTGGTGGGCGAAACACCGCAATACCGCTTCATGCCGTGGATGTACTTCCCGGAGATTGTGCCGCTGTCTGAACATCCCATTGTACGCAACCTCGACCTCATCAAGACCGACTTTGTCAGCAGCATCGACCTCATCGACAACGACATAAAGAAGACTGTGCTGCTGAGCACCTCGGAATACACTCGTGTGAAGAACGCTCCGGCCCTGATCGACCTTGCCGATGCGCAGAGCGAGCCGGACCAGCGCCTGTTCAACAAGAGCCACCTGCCGGTGGCCGTGCTGCTGGAGGGCGAGTTCAAATCGACCTGGCGCAACCGCCTGACGCCCGAACTGATGTCGCAGGACGCCATCGGATACCGCGAGGTCAGCAAGCCCACGAAGATGATTGTCATCTCCGACGGCGACATCATCAAGAACCGCTTCGACGCCAGGAACGACCGCATCTACCCCACGGGCTTCGACAGCTATACCGGCACGCTGTATGCCAACAAGTCGCTGCTGCTCAACGCGGTGAACTACCTTGTCGGCGACGAGGGCCTGATGGATTCGCGCGGACGCCACATCACGCTCCGCAAGCTGGACGAGAACAAGGTGAACAACCGCCGCACGACCTATCAAATAATCAACATCCTGGTGCCGCTGCTGCTGCTCGGCATAGCCGGCGCCGCCATCACAATCGTTAGAAGAAACAAATACCGCAAATGAAGAAACGCAATCTCATCCTGATCATCGTCGCCGCCGTGGTGGTAGTGGCAGCAGCCCTCACCGCCTGGCTCCTTTCGCGACCCACCTTCAAACAAGACTTCCACATCGAGGACACCTCCTCGATTACCCGCCTTTTCCTCGCCGACAAGGAGTCCACGGAGGTGACCCTGGTGCGCCAGGGGGACTCGAGCTGGACCGTCGACGGCAAATACCTGGCCAGCCAGCCCATGGTGGACCTGCTGCTGGAGACCCTCCACGACATGCGCATCCGACAGCAGGTGAACAAGAACGCCATCCCCAACGCCATCAAAGACATAGCAGCCCACAGCATCAAGGTGGAGGTGTACCAGAACGAGCCGCTGATCAACTGGTTCGGCGGCCACCTGAAACTGTTCACCCGCGAACGCCTGACCACCACCTACTTCGTGGGCCGCGAGACACAAGACATGATGGCCAGCTTCATGTACCGCAAGGGCGACGACGTGCCGTACATCATCCATATTCCCGGCTTCCGCGGATTTCTGACCCCGCGGTTCGTCACCGACCCGCTGAAATGGCGCAGCCACACCATTGTGGACCTCGATGTGAGGAAGATTGAGCGCATCGAGCTGGAGATACCGTCGCAGGAAAACGAGTCGTTTGCCGTACAGCGCGAGGGCGACGGCTTCTACATGGAGCTGCTGTCGACCCACCAGCGCATCGACGGATTCGACACCGCGCGCGTGGCACAGATGCTCTCGTCGTTCACCTACCTGAACTTCGACGAGTTTGCCTCCATTGTACCCAACAGCTTCGCCGACAGCTGTGTGCGCGGCGAGCCCCGCACCATCCTGCGCATCACCGACACCGAAGGGCACAAGAGCGAGCTGTGCACCTACATCAAATACAACAACCCCGACGACCTGCAAGCCATGCCGGACACGACAATGTACCAGACGTTCGACCTCAACCGCCTCTACGCCATCCTCAACCAGCGCGACACCGTGCTGATACAGTACTACGTGTTCGACAACATACTGCAACCCGCCAGCTACTTCCTCGGAGCCGACAAAACTGTTATAGCCCGATGAAACCACTGATACTCATAACCAACGACGACGGAGTGACCGCCAAAGGTCTCCGGGCCCTCGACGAGGTGGCCATGGAGTTCGGCGACGTGGTGGTGATGGCGCCGGAATACAACGCCTCGGGCCTGAGCCACAGCATCACCTCGTCGCGGCCGCTGCGGGTACGCGAAGTAAAGCAGGCCGAAGGGCTGAGCGTATACTGCTGCGACGGCACGCCGGTGGACTGCGTGAAGCTGGCCGTGGAATACTTCTGCCCGCGACAGCCCGACGTGGTGCTCTCGGGCATCAACCATGGCAGCAACAGCTCCATCAACGTGCTCTACAGCGGCACGATGGGCGCCGTGATCGAGGCCACAGCCCTCGGCATCGACGCCATAGGCTTCTCGCTGCTGCACCACAGCCCCGATGCCGACTTCAGCGCCTGCCTGCCCTATGTGCGCCAAATCATCGGCAACACCCTGGAGAAAGGGCTGCCGCAGGGGGTGTCGCTCAACGTGAACATACCCCGCCTGCCGGCGTCGGACATCAAAGGCATACGCATCTGCCACGAGGCAAAAGCCCAATGGAACGACAGTTTCGAGAAGCGTATCGACCCGCAGGGGCGTCCCTACTGGTGGCTCACGGGCAAATTCGTCTGCGACAACCCTCCGGAGAGCAGCGACGAATGGGCCCTGCGCAACGGGTACGTCTCCGTGGTGCCCATCCATCCCGACTTCACCCACTACCCCGCCATCGAAGAACTTGCAAGCCAATACAAATAACCCTGACGCATGAAACACTTCCTACAACAAGACACCATCGCCGTAGGCCTCGTCACGGGACTGGGCTCCATCGCCGTGCTGGCGCTGCTGCTCACCGCCGGACTGATGATTGCCGGTGAACCGCCATCGGCACACCTCACCTGGTATGCCGGGTGCTTCGTGGCACCACTGCTCATCATGCGCTACTACATCAAACAGCAGAAGGCCATCGTCGCCAAAACACTTATGACGGTGCTCTTCCTCACCTTCATACCCTTCATGTTCGTCCTGTTCCGAACCCATAGCATCACGTTGAAATGAGATACTACATCATAGCCGGCGAGGCCTCGGGCGACCTCTATGGGGCCAACCTCATCGAGGCCCTGCGCAAGCAGGACCCGGAGGCGGAGTTCCGCTTCTGGGGCGGCGACGCCATGACGAAGGCCGCCGGACAGCCGCAGCGCCACATCCGCGACCTGGCCATCATGGGCTTCGTCGAAGTGGTGCTGCACCTGCGCACCGTGCTGGGCAACATCAGCTTCTGCAAGCAGGACATCCTCGGCTGGCACCCCGACGCCGTCATCGGCATCGACTACCCTGGCTTCAACCTCAAGATCGAGAAGTGGGCACACGCCCAGGGCATCAAGGCCATCCACTACATCTCGCCCCAGCTGTGGGCCTGGAAGAAAGGCCGCCTCAAGGGCATGCGCCGCTACCTGGACCGTCTGTGCTACATACTGCCCTTCGAGCAGGACTTCTACGCCAAGAACAACATGCCCCAGGCCACCTACGTGGGTCACCCCCTGCTGGAAATCATCCAGGGCCGCCCCGCCGACGCCCCCCTCTTCCCCAACGACCCGCGCCCCGTCATCGCCCTGCTGCCCGGCAGCCGCAAACAGGAACTGACCAAGAACCTGCCCGGCATGGTGCGACTGGCTGCCAAGCATCCCGAATACCACTTCGTTGTGGGCGGCATGAGCCTGCTGGGCAAAGCCATGTACGACCGCTTCATGGTCCCCGGCAGCGAGGAAAGCACCCAGCCTTCGACAATGGGACGCAGGCTGCCAGCCTGCGATGTGGTCTTCGACCAAACCTACCGCCTCCTCTCGCAGTCTTTCGCCGCCGTGGTATGCTCCGGCACCGCCACCCTCGAGACTGCACTCTTCCATGTACCGCAGGTGGTCTGCTACCGCGGCAACGCCGTCAGCATCGCCATCGCCCGCGCCCTCGTGGGCAGGCGCATCAACCACATCGCCCTCGTCGACCTCATCGACGACAGCAACGTCGTCACCGAACTCCTGCAGCAGGACTACAACGACCGCCGCCTCGAAGAGGAGTTCCGCCTCATCACCCTCGACACCGCCAACCGCCAGCGCATGCTCGACGGCTATCGACGCGTGGAAGAGAAACTCGGCAGTGCCGGCGCCAGCCTCCGCACCGCCCAGACCATCATCGGGGAAATTAAAATTGAAAATTAAAAATTGAAAATTGAAATCATACAACCCCTCAAACTTAACACTCAACACTTAACACTTAATACTTAACACTTAACACTTAATACTTAACACTTAACACTTAACACTTAACACTTAACACTTAATACTTAAGCCTTGAAACGCATCCTTTCCATACTCCTGCTCCTCGCCATGACCCTGACAGCATACGCCGACAAGGTCAAAGTGCGTCTCTATTCCAACACCACCATCCGCACCCTCAACGTCTCCTTCGACCTCGGCAACTACAACCTCTACGCCGACGGCGACCAACTGTTGGAAGACATGGTGGGAGAAGGCCGCTCGGTACTTATCCGTCCCGAAGGCAAACAACTGCATGTCAGCGTCAACGAGACCGACTACGGCACCTTCAACACCCTGCGCCTCGAGGCTACCGACACCGCCTGCATCCTCTGCATCAACCCCGAGGGGAGCAAGCAGCGCACCTACGAGGGCGACCTCGAAGTCAGCCTCCTCAAGAGCGGCAGCCTCCAGTTGATCAACAACGTGGAGTTCGAGACTTATATCGCCGGCGTCGTGCAAAGCGAAATCTACGGCAAGCGAACCGACATCTTCCGCATCCAGGCCATCATCTCGCGCACCTGGGCTCTGCGCAACATGGGCAAGCACCGCTCCGACGGATACAACTTCTGCGACCATGTCCACTGCCAGGCCTACCACAACCGCTGCATACGGCCCGACATCATGATGGGGGCCATCCAGAGCAGCGGCGAGACCCTCGTGGACCAGTTCGGCGCCCTCATCGAGACCCCCTTCCACTCCAACTCCGGCGGCGAGACAGCCAACTCCGAGGATGTCTGGCGCGCCGCCCTGCCCTACCTCCGCTCCGTTGCAGACACATTCTCTTACCACATGCGTCAAAGCGACTGGACGAAGACCGTCTCCGTCGACCGCTGGCTCTCCTACTTCGCCAAGACCCACAAGCTGGACACCAAGAACCCCGCCGTCCGCGACACCCTCCTCCACTTCACCCAGGAGCACCGTCGCGTGCGCATCCTCGGCGTGCCGCTGACACGCGTGCGCGTCGACTGGCAGCTGAAGTCCACCTTCTTCTCCGTCAGCGTCGACCCCGACGCCAACAATGTCATCCTCCACGGCCACGGCTACGGCCACGGCGTGGGACTCTCGCAGGAGGGAGCCATCCGCATGGTGGAGCTGGGCATAGACTACGACAGCATCCTACGCCACTACTACACCGGCGCCGAGGTGCACCAAGACCCCCATGCCAACCGCAACTATGTGGAGCAATACGTAGAACAAATCAACCGCATCATCGAGGAAGATAAGAACCGCAAGACCCAGGTACGCTCCAAGAAAGACGACTGGCTGGGACGCCTCTTCCGCCTGCGCGACCGCGAGGAACGCGAAGAGGTCTACATCGAAGCCGAACAAGACAACGAGAAAGACTGGGAATACGAATGGTAAACGGAAAAATTGAAAATTGAGAATTGAAAATTGAAAAATAAAAATTGATAATTGAAACAACATAATTAATATAATATGAAAAATACAATAACCGATACACCACGCCTGGAACGCGGGCTGCCAGCCCGCGAAATTGGAGCGCAGGCTGCCAGCCTGCGAATGCGCAAGACAATGAAAACCCTGACCCGCGTCAGCCTGATTCTTATTTATTCATTCTTCATTCTTCATTCCACAGCATCCGCCCAGGTGAAGTGGCACAGCATCGACGAGGCCGCCAACGCCAAGATCGGCACCCGCATCTACCTCGTCGACTTCTACACCGACTGGTGCGGATACTGCAAGAAAATGGACCGCGAGACCTTCACCGACGCCACCGTGACGCAAATCATCAACAAGTACTACTACCCCGTCAAATTCAACGCCGAGAGCCGCAGCGCCGTCACCTGGTTCGGCACCACCTATCCCCCCGCCTCCGGCCGCCATCGCTCCCACGGCTTCGCCCGCGGCATCCAGGGCTACCCCACCTCCGTACTCTACCTCGCCAACGGCAAGGCTCTCCAGGCCATCCCCGGATTCTACTCCGCCAAGGACTACACCATCATCCTCTGGTACTTCGCCAGCGGCGACTACCAGCGCTACCCCTACGAGCGCTACCAGCGCATCTTCGACAAGGAAATCCGCCCCGTCATGGAAAAAGAACTCAACAAATAAGGGTGCCGGGAGCTGTGAGCTGTGAGCTGTAATCTGTAAGCTGTGAGCTGTAAGTGGCTGGCGCAAAACTTAAAACTTAAAACTGAAAGCTTAACACTGAATAATATGGGACTTTTCAATTTCGGCCGCAAAACAAAAGAAGAGGAGAAGCAGACCCTCGACCAGGGCCTGGCCAAGACCAAAACCAGCTTCTTCCAGAAACTCACCAAGAGCATCCTTGGCAAATCCACCGTCGACGACGACGTGCTGGACAACCTCGAGGAGACCCTCGTCACCTCCGACGTAGGCGTCGACACCACGCTCAAAATCATCGACCACCTGCAGGAACGCATCAAACGCGACCGCTACATCTCCACCTCCGAACTCAACTCCATCCTCAAGGCCGAGGTGGCTCAGCTGCTGCGCCAACCGCAGAGCAACTTCCCCGCCGACTTCGACTCGCCCCTGCCGCACCACCCCTACGTCATCCTCGTCGTGGGCGTCAACGGCGTAGGCAAGACCACAACCATCGCCAAACTGGCCTACCGCTACAAGCAGGCCGGCAAGAAGGTGATGCTCGGCGCCGCCGACACCTTCCGCGCCGCAGCCGTGGAGCAGCTCATGCTCTGGGCCGACCGCGTCGACGTGCCCATCGTGCAGCAGGGCATGGGCGCCGACCCCGCCTCCGTGGCCTACGACACCCTCCAGAGTGCCCTGGCCAAGGACTCCGACGTCGTCATCATCGACACCGCCGGACGCCTCCACAACAAGGTGGGCCTCATGAACGAACTCTCCAAGATCCGCAAGGTGATGCAAAAGCTCGTCCCAGACGCCCCCCACGAGGTGCTCCTCGTCCTCGACGCCTCCACGGGCCAGAACGCCATCGAGCAGGCACGCCAGTTCACACAGGCCACCGACGTCAACGCCCTGGCCCTCACCAAGCTCGACGGCACCGCCAAGGGCGGCGTCATCATCGGCATCTCCGACCAGTTCCACATCCCCGTGCGCTACATAGGCCTCGGCGAGAAAATGACCGACCTCCAACTCTTCAACCCCGACGACTTCGTAGACTCCCTCTTCGCATGAAAATCAACATCATCACCCTGGGCTGCAGCAAGAACACCGTCGACAGCGAGAAGCTGGCCGGACGCCTCACCGCCGAAGGCCACACCGTCTATTTCGACCGCCAGAAGAACGACTGCGACACCGTCATCGTCAACACCTGCGGCTTCATCGGCGACGCCAAGGAGGAGAGCATCAACGTCATCCTCGAACAGATTGCCGCCAAGCGCCGCCGCCACAACAAGACGCGTCTAGTCGTCACCGGCTGCCTCGTGCAGCGCTACCTCGGAGAATTGAAAGCCGAGATGCCCGAGGTCGATGAATGGCACGGCACCGACTACTTCAGTCTCGCCGAGCCCCAGCGCTCCCTCTCCACCCCCGGTCACTACGCCTACCTCAAAATCGCCGAAGGCTGCAACCGCTCCTGCTCCTACTGCGCCATACCACTCATTCGCGGCGCCCACCGCTCGCGCCCCATCGACGACCTCGTTGCCGAAGCCAAACAGCTGGTGGCCAACGGCGTCAAGGAGCTCATCGTCATCTCGCAGGACACCACCTACTACGGCCTCGACCTCTACCACCGCCGCGCCCTCGGCGAACTGCTCAACCGCCTGGCCACCGAAAGCGGCGCCGCCTGGATACGCCTCCACTACACCTACCCCACCTCCTTCCCCATCGACGCCATTGACGCCATCGCCAGCCACCCCAACATCTGCAACTACATCGACATCCCCCTGCAGCACATCAACTCGCGCATCCTCAGCTCCATGCAGCGCGGCATCGACCGCGAGGGCACCCTGCGCCTCATCGACACCTTCCGCCAGAAACTGCCCGACGTGGCCATCCGCACCACCCTCATCGTCGGCTACCCTGGCGAAACACAGGAGGAGTTCGAGGAACTGAAGGACTTCGTGCGCCAAGCCCGCTTCGACCGCATGGGATGCTTCGCCTACAGCCCCGAGGAGGGCACCGCAGCCTACAGCCTGCCCGACGACGTGCCGCAGCAGGAGAAGGAACGCCGCGTCAGCGAACTGATGGCCATCCAGGAACAGATATCACTCGAAAAGAACCAGACACGCATCGGCCAGACCCTGCGCGTCATCGTCGACGGCCACTACGAAAACTACCTCGTGGGCCGCACACAATACGACAGCCCCGAGGTCGACGACGAAGTGCTCATTGACACCCAAACAATCAAACCTTCAAGTCTTCAGGCAATCCAACCCGGCGATTTCGTCGACGTCGTCGTCACCGACGCCCTCGAGAACGACCTCATGGCCCGCCTCGCATAAACCGACCAAAGCAAATCGCATGTTGCAATTTGCACGTTGTCGTTGTTGTCTCTGTTGTCGTTAGATTACTCCTTCGACACCAACTTCGACAGCGCCGCCAGGCTGGCAGCCAGGTTCTCGTTGCGGATAGCCACGTCGGCCGGCAGGTCGATATGCGCCGGCGCAAAATTCCATATACCCTTGATGCCGCTGGCCACAAGCTGGTCCGCCACCCCCTGAGCCTGCGGCCCGGGGACGGCAATGATGCCCAACTTGACACCCAGACGCTTCACCAGCTTCTCCATCTTCGACACATTGTATACCGGCTTGCCGCCGACAATCTGTCCCACCACATGCTCGTCGACATCGAATCCCGCCACAACATCCAGGCCGTAGTTCTTGAATCCCGGATACTGCAACAGGGTCTTGCCCAGGCCACCGACACCCACGAGCACAGCTTCGTTGTAATTGTCGTAGCCCAGGTACGTCTTCATGTCCTGAAGCAACTGGCTGGTACGGAACCCCATCTTGGGCCGCCCAGGAGCCGAGCTCACACTGGCCAGGTCCTTGCGCACCAGCACGGGGTTCAACGACAGGCTCTCTGCCATTACACTCGACGAAATATACTCCTGCCCTTCCTTTAGCCTGTCCTGTACATAACAATAATAAACCGGCAAACGACTCAAGGTCGACTTCATAACGGAAACCGGTTTTGATTCCTCTGACTCACCCTTTCTCCTCAATGTTTTACCTTTTACCATAATATAAATCTACGTTCCTAAAAAAACGATGCAAAAATACATAAAAAACTGCAAAATAGCAACAAAAGAGTGAAAAAAACATTCCACTAACGCACAACTCACACTAAGACAATGCTGTCCAAACTGAGAAATAGCCGTCAAAAATTGGCCAACACACCCACTATAGCCTCGCCCCCCAATGCTCTTTTCACCATTTCCCAGTCCCTCCGCCTACCTTCCATCTCCTTCCGGAGTGGAGAATGGTAAAAAGCGGGTATGAACGTGGTAAGAAGATGGGAAGAAGATGATAGGTTAACAGTACTGATTTCCAACCTTTTGAAAAAAGATGCCGACGAATCATTTTTTTTGCGTATCTTTGCAGCCGGTTTTGGTTCCCCCGCGAGGGGGCCAAGAGGGAATCGGGTGCGAATCCCGAGCAGTCCCGCTGCTGTGAGTTCCAACAAGTTAGGACATCTCCGCACACAGGGTCACTGTGGTACATAACACGCCATGGGAAGGCCGCGAAGAGGGTCCGGAACAAGCCAGAAGACCTGCCAGAGCCGACAATCAATCATTAACAGCCCTCGAGGAAAGGACGTTTTGATGAAAATGAGCATTGTTGTCGAAAAAATAGTATCGTTTATTGTTTGCCGCCGCCAGGCGTCAGCCCGGCACGGCGTGATGCTCCGAAACGCCCTACCCTCGAGGGCCTTTTTACTCCTCCTCCTGCTCCTGTACCCGTTCGCCGTCGCGGCCCAGAACGACACCGTGAAGACCCTCGACGAGGTGGAAATCTCGTCGCAGCGCACCCCGTCGGTGACCCGTACGGCGGCGCCCACGCAGGTGATGGACGCCGAACGCATAGAGCACCTGGGGGCCGTGCAGCTGAGCGACGCCATCAAGCAGATGGCCGGCGTGACGCTGAAGGACTACGGCGGCGTGGGGGGCGTCAAGACCGTCTCCGCCCGCGGCCTCGGCAGCCAGTTCTCGGCCGTCACCATCGACGGCATCCCCGTCGACGACTCGCAGAACGGCCAGGTCGACCTCGGCCGCTATACCCTTGGCAACACCGCCTACGTCAGCCTCAGCCAGGGCCAGGAGCAGTCCTCGTTGCTCTCGGCCAAGGCGTTGGCCGCCGGTAACGTGCTCAACATGGAGACCGCCGAGCCCTCCTTCTGGCCCGGCGAGCGCGTCAAACTCAAGGCCGGCCTCGAGGGCGGTTCCTTCGGCTATCGCTCCCCGTCGCTCCTCTGGCAGCAGCGGTGGAGCCGCCGGTTGAAGAGCAGCCTCTTTGTCAACCACCTCCGTTCCGACGGCGACTACCCCTTTACACTCTACTATACCGCCTCGCACCGCGACAGTTCCTCCGTCGAACGCCGCAGCCACTCCGCCGTGTGGATGTTCACGGCCGACGGCAACCTCTTCTACACCCTCGGCGAGGGCAACACGCTGACCGCCAAGGTGCACTACATGCGCGGCATGCATGAGTTGCCGGGGCCTATAGCCTACTACTCGCAGGCTGTCTCGGGCCAGCGGTCGGAGGAGGAGCAGGCCTTCGCACAGGCCCGTTGGCGCGTGGAGCGCGAGAGGTGGCAGGGCCAGCTGTTGGCCAAGGTGCGCTACAGCGACGACCACTACTTCGACACCCTCCGCAACGCCCACGACGCCTACACGCAGCGCGAAGCCTTCGTCAGCGGCAGCCTGCACTGCCCCCTGACGGCATGGCTCAACCTCGATGGCGCCCTCGACGCCAGCCTGGCCCACCTCGACAGCCGCCACCAGCCCGCCACCAACCAGTTCTCCGACGTAACGCGGCGCAACCTCGCCGCCGCCCTGGCCCTGCAGGTCCACTTCGGCGCCTTCGAGGCCCGCGCCAACGCCCTCTACACCGATATTGCCGACCTCATCGCCGGTCAGGACACCACCCCCTCCTACCGCCGGCTGACGCCCTTCGTCGCCCTGATGTACCGCCTGGGGATGACCACCACCCTGCGGGCGTTCTACAAGGAGACCTACCGCGTGCCCAACTTCGGGGAACTGTATTTCTTCCAGCTCATGCCCCGAGGCCTGCGGCCCGAACGCGCGCACCAGTTCAACCTGGGCGTCACCCACACCAACAGCTACGGCCTCTGCCAGCTGACGGCAACGCTGGACGCCTACTATAACCATGTAAACGACAAGATAGTGGCCAAGCCGACAAGCAACATGTACTACTGGTCGATGGAGAACTTCGGCGTGGTGGACATCCTGGGCGTCGACGCCACGGCCAATGCTCAATTCTCTGTTTTCAGCTCCCAGTTCTCAATCCAACTCAACTACTCGTTCCAACATGCCGTGGACCACACGCGCCCCGGCAGCAACACCTACGGCCACCAGATTATGTACACCCCGCGCCACAGCGGCGGAGCATCGCTGCGATGGGAGAATGCGTGGGTCAACCTCGGCGCCACGGCCATGGTGGTGGGGCACCGCTACTTCATGCGGCAGAACACCCCGGAGAGCCGTATGCCCGCCTACTGCGACCTCGGCCTCTCGCTGGACCGTTCCTTCGACCTCCGGATCGGCACCCTCTCGCTGCGCGCCGCCGTGCAGAACCTGCTGGACACACAGTACGAGGTGGTGGCCTCCTACCCCATGATGGGCCGCAACTGGAAAATAGGAATCATGTATGATTTTTGAGCGGTGAGCTGTAAGCTGTGAGCTGTAAGTGGCTGGCGCAAAACTTAAACTTAAAACTTAATACTTAAAACTTAAAACTTAAAACTTAATACTTAATACTTAAAACTTAATACTTAAAATGAAACACATCATCAGAACGCTTTTCCTCGTCCTCCTCGCCCTCGGCATGGTGGCCTGCGAGGATGAGAAAGAGAACACCGGCGCAGGCGTCCAAACCACGGGTGCCCTGGTGCTCAACGAAGGGTCCTATGGCGTCAACAACGCCTCCATCTCGTCCCTCGACACCGCCAGCGGCGACATCGACAACAGCTGGTTCCAGGAGGCCAACGGCCGCGGCCTAGGCAACAACGCCCAGGACATGGTGCTCTACCAAGGGAAGGTCTACGTCACCGTTACCGAGAGCAACACCCTCGAGGCCATCGACCCCGCCACGGGTCGCGCCACACAGAAGAGCATGGGCACGCTGAAGCCCCGCAGCATCGCCGCCCAGGACGGCAAGCTCTACATCTCGTGCTACACCCCGGCCTGCGTGGTGTGCGTGGATGCCGCCACCCTCGCCATCGAGGACACCTGCCTGCTGGGCGCCTTCCACCCGGAGGGCATCGCCATTGCCCAGGGCAAGGCGTTCGTGGCCAGCGCCTACAACGACAGCTACGAGTACGACAACCGCCTCTACGTCGTCGACCTCGCCTCGTTTGCCGTCAGCTCCACCATCGAGGTGGGCGTGAACCCCAACAAGGTGGAACGCCTGAGCGACAGCAAGCTCGTCGTCACCTGGACGGGCAACTACGGCGATGTGCCCTCGGGCTGCGCCATCGTCGATGCGGGCAGCCTCAGCGTCAGCCCCGTGGGCCACGGCCTCACCAAGGGCAGCGTCTACAACGGCAAGATTTACGGCTACGATGCCCCCTACGGCGGCACCACGTCATGGGTCGTGATCGATGCCAACGGCAACGTCGAGAACTTCCCGTTCCCGGTCACGGTCGACAACAACGCCTACGGCATCAACATCAATCCCTCCAACGGCGACGTCTACATCATGGATGCCGACTACAGCGCCGGCGGCAATGTATACTGCTACCGCGCCGACGGCACCCTCCGTTTCAAGTGCGCCGCCGCCATGAACCCCTCGAAAGTGGTGTTCCTTTGAGTGGCTACCTCTGCGTGGCGATATAGTCCATGACCTTCTTCTTGTCGCTGCTGAAGGTGAGGATGTCCACGGTCTGGTAATAGTTAGGCTTGTCGATGCAGTAGTTGTAGGCGTACTTGAGAAATTCCACCTGCGACGACGAGAAGTCTATCGTCTCGGCCAGACGGGCAATCTGGCTGGCCGTCAGGTTCGACGAGGCCACGATGACCTTGCCCAAGGCCAGGCGGTCGCTGTCGAAGCTCTGGTTCTTCATCCTCAGCACCATGGCGGCCACATCCTCCTCGGTGGCACGGCGGATTTCGGGTTCCATCGGAGGCTGGGGAGCGAGAGGCTCGGGACGTACCTTGTGGTGTTCCGGACGCGGCGAGGGTTCCTGATAGGTCACCACGCGACTCTCGGCTCGGTTGTGCGACGGCGTGTAGAGCGACAGCATCTCCGTGCGCTCATCGTAGTTCACATTCACCACCACGCTGGGTTCGCCCGGCAGGAGCTGCAGGACGGCGGCCTTCTGAACGGGGCGTTTCAGAACCACCACCACCTCGTGGGTGCGGTCGGTGACATCGTTGACCATCACACGGCTCTGCGGCATGCGGTTCATCAGCTCGCCGTCCATGAAGACATTGAACGACTCGCCATGCTGCGACTGGAAGGAGACCGTATAGCGTTGCGGGCGCGGGACCCTGCCGTGGTGGCCGGGCTGTGCTGCGGCACCCGCCATCATCAGGCAGGCTATGAGTATGATTGCAAATCTTTTCATAAAAAACTTAAAACTTAAAACTTAAAGCTTAAAACTTAAAGCTTAAAACCAACTATAATATTTTTCTCAGTTTGTGTTCCCTGAAATACATCGTGTCTATCCAGCGTCCCTCCTCACCCCTGAGGGCCATCGCAAACTCGTCGAAGGTGCGGTGCTCCATGTAGACGAGGTTGTAGACGTCGCCCACATTGTCGATGAAATGGGCGTCGCTGTCGGTGATGAAGTTGAAGCGCTTGAGGTAGGCGAACTTCTTCAGTATCTCGTCCTTGGTGATGCGGAAGTTGATTTCGAGGCCGTCGGCCCTGAGGTCCGGCGGCACGAAACCCAGCTGGCTCATGAGCGAGGTGGTGCCCTTGTTGATGTGCGCCGGCACGAAGAGGCCGCCGATGCGGTGCACCTCGTCGTAGATGCCGTCGATGTCGACATCGATGGCGTTCAACAGGTGGTACTCCTCCTCGCCGACAATCTCCTCGTTCTCGTCCACGATGAGCTGGTAGCCGAAGCGGTCGACATCGTTCTCGATCTTGGGCAGATGCTCGTCGAGGAAGAGCTGGAAGGCGTCGAGCTGGGCGTCGTCGCGGAAGTAGCATAGGCAGTGCGTCTCCTCCTGACTGGTCACCTCGACGCCGCCGAGGACGAAGAGGCCCTTCTCCTTGCCGATGCGCTGGGTGACCTTCACCTGCCGCGTGGTGTTGTGGTCGCTGATGGCTATCATGTCCAGCCCGCGGGCCAGGGCACGCTCGACGATGGCCGTGGGCGACATCTCGAGGTCGCCGCACGGCGAGAGCACCGTATGGATGTGCAGGTCGGCTTTGAACGGAGCAATCGGCATAGACAACGGCATATTTTTTCCCCGTCGGCGAATTTTGCGAATTATGCGAATGGACTAATAAACAATTCGCCCAATCCGCACAATTCGCCGACCGATTCCTTAGCAGTTCAGCAACTGGTAGATTTTGCCGACGGTCTCGTAGGTCTGCATGTCGGTGCTGAGGAAGGGGATGCCCTCCTCGTTGCTTTGCTCTACGGTGTCTTCACTGGCGGTGAGGCCCTTGACGAGGATGACGCAGGCCAGCTCCTTGAGGGAGGCGATGGCCATGACGTTCTTGTGGGTCTGGAGGGTCACCCACACGTTGCCCATCTCGGCATTGCCCATGACGTCGCTGAGGAGGTCGCTGACATAGCATCCGTCGATGTCGCGGTCGAGACCTTTCTCGCCACTCAACACTTTGAGGTTCAGTTTTTCAACAAGTTCTCTTACTTTCATATTTCGGTGTGTTTTTGATTCGTTAGCGACTGCAAAGATACAAAAAATTTTGGAAACGGCGGC
Organism: Bacteroidales bacterium UBA3684; assembly: GCA_002372855.1. Lineage (GTDB taxonomy): Bacteria > Bacteroidota > Bacteroidia > Bacteroidales > P3 > Colimorpha. The sequence continues at coordinate 6,679 of DFIZ01000007.1, read as the reverse complement.
GACAAAAACAATTTTCTTTCAATGGAGCGCCGGCTGCCAGCCTGTTAACTCCATAACCCATCCTTTTTAACGACAACAATGACAACACAAACAACAGCTGCCGCACCCCCGGAGCACACCGCATGTTGCGGTGTGCCCGTTGTCTTCGTTGTCTATGTTGTCGTTAAAAAAAGAAGCGCAGGCTGGCAGCCTGCGAAACACCCTCCATTTTCTTAACAATCGTTAAATCGGCGTTTTTCGGCCCGACGAACACCCTGCCATCTCCCACTGTGGTGGGAGTTGGTAGGGAGATGGTTGGTATTTGGTAGGGACAAAGTAAGTACTTTTACCGACTGCATTTCTTTTTCCACATATTGATAATGCTGTCACAGATTTGGTATTGCTCTTCGTCCTGCATATTAGGGTCAAGACCTCCTTTATAAATATTCCGCAAGCGATACACCGACTCTAGCTTGTTATCTTTGTAATAGGATTTCCAACAATACGACACCAATTTCTTTTTATCGGAATCAGATAGGTGATGGTCTTTCTCGTAAAGCAAAACATAACCTTCTGCTGCATAATGGTAGCCGTAGGTATAATGGTATTTTCTTTCTAGCAAAAGCGCATATTTGATGAGTTTAGAGATATCCTCGCGTTTGTAAGTGTATGTGGTGTACTGATAAAAGGTCTCAAAAGCATTTGTATCTCCGTTCTCGATTTTTTTGAAAAAATCGGGGTCGCCCTCGACATCGTCAACAAACGGGTTTTCCCAACAGCCTTCACATCTCTCATACTCTCCACTATCGTCTTGGATGACCAACAACTCATCTGTTGTGTCCTCAGTAGAGCCATCAGGGGCTGTCACCTGACGATTGGTGCAGGAGGACAGCTGCAATGCTGTAATAATTAAGAATAAAATCGGAATTCTCATAATTGTCAAATTATGTTTTCTTTCTCTTGCTATGGTGTAATCCTGTTGCATTATGGTTGCTTTTCTTCGCTGCAAAGATACAACTTTTTCCCTATTCCGCCAAAAACTTTTTGCTTTTTGGCGCTTCTTTTCCCCCCTTTGCGTTGCATTTTCTACTTGAACTTAAGTTGTGTAAAAAACCGTATTTTTGTCCTAGTTTGGATCCTTTCTAAACCATGCTCCATAAAGACATTGGGGGAGGCATGCCCTTATCTCTCTGTTTTTAAACTAATGGGGACAAAAAGGAATAATCGGATCCGGACCAGGGAAAATTCTATTCTCAATTATCAGCTTTCTTCTAAACCAACAGTTTCCTATAAACCGTTCACCGTTTACTTCAATGTCATATGTCACATACACTTTATTGGGGCTAAACCAACGTCTGTCACATTTTGCGTACAATATAAAATTCGTCCATCCTTTTGTCGTAGTATTTGCCATAATAGTGGCTGCAATGGAGTCTTTCTGTAGTGACACACTTGATATATTGTTCTTTGGAATGGCCAAATAGTCAAGGCTGTATGACAGCGTGTCGTTCTGACTGTTTTGAAATGATAAAGAGTGGAGTTTGAACTGTGTAATCTTTTCAGGAGAACAGTGAATAGAGATTTCAAAAGTAAAATGGCCACTCATGATAAGACTCTCCCCATACTCCCCTATAGTTAGTGTAAAGTCTGTCGAACGGCTAAGTTCCTTGAGTTCCTCATAATCCTTGTTCTCCATGTTCAAGTACGGCAATCTGCATGAACCGCACATCAAACACAACAAAGAACCCAATATCAAAAGTTTGTTCCTTTTCATTGTTCTATGGATATGTTCACAACATTTTCAATCTACCTTTGTCTGGCCCGACACAACGAAGATATTTGTCTCGGTCACCTTTGGCACTATTGTCTTCAATTCCCATGCCCTATAGTTCAAAAAGTCGAACCTGATAAACTTTGCCGCAATGAGGACATTGAATGATATCTGGCAGTTGTGTCGTCACACTGGTTTGGTGACAGTAGGGGCATTCTACTGAGTATTTTCCACACTTCTGGCATTGTCGGATGGTCTTTCTCCTGGCAATCTTGCGGCCTTTACAGAGACAGTTTATTATTTGAAACAAGTGTACTGAAGCCTCGATTCCTTGTCCCGGAACAAATCTAATTCTCGGACGGAGTCTTTCAAACGTACACTCACATTCTATTGCTTTTTTCATTTTTTTATCTTTGAAGAAATACTAATTTGAATTCCTAATATTGCAGAAACACCCAAAGTAATATTCCATTGTCCTTTGCTTTGGCCGACACCTGCACCCAATACATTGGTTCTCTTTGAAGCCTCATCAATATAATCTCCACCTTCGTAAGTTTGTCCAGCCAAAGTAAACAATCCCAACGACACGCCTCTTGATCCTCTTGCATTATTTTCTTCACAATGATAGGTGTCAACTTTTCCTTTACCCCAATCCCAAGCTATTCCAACCAAATCAATAGAACTAATGTTAATACCAAGGTTTACACAACCTACATCAACTTCACATTGTCCTCCTATAGAGAATGACCCATTAAAGGACCATTCTTTCTCGGCTTTAAATGTTGCGTATAAAAACAAATCGAATTTAGAGTCAACACATTTATCTGGTTTATATGCCCATACTCCTTTGGATGAGGGCCTTTCATATTTATCTTTACCATAATCATATACAAGAAATGCAAAATTAGGATGTTTTTCATCTCCTTTATTGTATATTCCCCCCCACACGTGATTCTCCAAACATATCTACAGCATTCGCCCTAACTTTTGCAGCAGCTGATTCTGTAGGAAACATCTCTTTCCCATCCGGATCCACCAGCTTCACAGGATTCCAAGCACAATACGTATAAGGACTAATGGACGGGTACTTATCTGCCATCGGGTCGACGGAGAGCCACAAGGTCATTACCTCACTCCAATAATACCGTGCGCCGTAGTAGTGGAAGCCAGATTCGTAGTCCTTTTCTTTCCCGTTGAAAGTGTACTGGCCAAGGCGGGGGTCGAGGTTGTTCTGAATATCCACCCAGTCTTCGCCGTAGGGCAGGTAGTTGAGCGTCTGCGTAACATGGTCTCCTGATGTCAGGTAGGCGGCGGAGAGGAGATGGTCGGGGTGATACCGGGCGTCCAAACCGCCGATGTCATAATCGTATGTCATACTACTGCCTGTCATGTAAAAATAACGATTATTTTATGTTTTTAGTATGTGTTGCCGCAATTGTTTTGTTTGATCGGTCGACGGGTTCTATTTTTTAATAAGTTGTATCTTTGCAAAGTCAAAGAGCGCAGGGAAACAAGCGAGAAGATAAAAAGAGACCGTAAGGAGACCGAGACCGGACCGAAACTCAACCGAAACCAGGAGGAAGATACCTGCTCGTCGTCACGGAGTTGGGCACTACTTGTCCTACGGGCGGGGAGCAGCGGAAGTCTTACGCAAAGCAAATCCGAATGACTACTCCTGAAAAATCCTTAATTCTCCTGCTCGCCTTCGGCATCGCGAAATCTTGTAATTCTTGTAAATTATTCCGCCTTCGGCGGTTACGCGAAGCGCATAATCTATAGGATTTATAGATTTCTGCCCGCAAGGCCAGGAGCTTTGATTTATAGCGTGTTCCGTAAACCCATGATACTCCTGCTCGCCTCCGGCGTCGCGAAATCTTGTAAATCTTGTAAATTATTCCGCCTTCGGCGGTTACGCGAAGCGTATAATTTACAAGATTTATAGATTTCTGCCCGCAGGGCTAGGAGCTTTGATTTATAGCGAGTTCCGTAAACCCATGATACTCCTGCTCGCCTCTGGCGAAGCGAAATCTTGTAAATCTTGCAAATTATTCCGCCTTCGGCGGTTACGCGAAGCGCATAATCTATAGGATTTATAGATTTCTGCCCGCAGGGCCAGGAGCTTTTAGATTTAGTAGAGCTTTCCCAAACAATATGCTTACGCAGCGACCCGCATGGGGACACAGCCCCTCCAAGGGGGCGATGAAATGTTAAAAAAGAGCCTTGGGGGCACTTTTTTTGTTAAAGTTTCGAAAATTGTTTGTATCTTTGCATTTTAAAATTTGTTAAAATATGAGTTTGAAGATTGTTGTACTTGCGAAACAAGTTCCTGATACAAGGAACGTTGGCAAGGATGCTATGACGGCGGAGGGTACGGTGAACCGTGCCGCGCTGCCGGCCATTTTTAACCCCGAGGATTTGAACGCATTGGAGCAGGCGCTCCGCATCAAGGAGCAGCAGCCCGATGTGGAAGTGGGCCTGCTGACGATGGGTCCGCCTCGTGCCGGCGAGATTATCCGCGAAGGCCTCTATCGCGGAGCCGATACGGGCTGGCTGCTGACAGACCGCCTGTTTGCGGGTGCCGACACGCTGGCGACGAGCTACGCGCTGGCAACGGCCATCAAGAAGATAGGCAACGTCGACCTCGTCATCGGCGGCCGCCAGGCCATCGACGGCGACACGGCGCAGGTGGGTCCGCAGGTGGCGCAGAAGCTGGGTCTGAACCAGGTGACGTACGCCGAGGAAATCCTCAAGATAGAGAACGGCAAGGCCACCATCCGCCGACTCATTGACGGCGGCGTGGAGGTGGTGGAGGCTCCGCTGCCCCTGGTGGTGACGGTGAACGGCAGCGCTGCGGAGTGCCGCCCGGCCAACGCCAAGCTGGTGATGAAGTACAAATATGCCGCCTGCCCGCTGGAGGTGGCCGACGACGACGCCCGCAAGGGTCTGCGCGCCGAACGCCCGTACCTGAACCTGACGCAATGGAGCGTGGCCGACGTGGACGGCGATGCCAGCCAATGCGGCATGAGCGGTTCGCCCACCAAGGTGAAGGAGGTGCAGAGCATCGCCTTCCAGGCCAAAGAGAGCAAGACCATGGACGGCAGCGACGATAACATCAACAGCCTCATCCAGGAGCTGCTGGCCGACAAAATTATCGGATAGCAAACGTGAATTATCATGAATTAACCATAAATTATCAGAAAATTAATTTACGGAAATTCACGGTCAATTTACGATAATTAACGTTTAAACAGAAAGAAAATGAACAACGTATTTGTATATATTGAAATCGAGGGCACGGAGGTGCGCGAAGTGAGCCAGGAGCTGCTGACCAAAGGCCGCAAGCTGGCCAACGAACTTAAGGTTGAGCTCCATGCCGTCGTGATTGGCACAGGCATCAAGGGCAAGGTGGAGGAGCAGATACTCCCCTACGGCGTCGACAAACTCTTTGTCTTCGACGCTCCCGAACTCTTCCCCTACACGTCGGCCCCGCACACGGACATCGTGGTGAACCTCTTCAAGGAGGAGCAGCCGCAGATCTGCCTGATGGGCGCCACCGTCATCGGACGCGACCTGGGTCCGCGCGTGAGCAGCAGCCTCACCAGCGGCCTGACGGCCGACTGCACGCAGCTGGAAATCGGCCCCTACGAAGACAAGAAGAGCGGCAAGGTGTATGAGAACCTGCTGTATCAGATCCGTCCCGCCTTCGGTGGCAACATCGTGGCCACCATCGTGAACCCCGACCACCGTCCGCAGATGGCGACGGTGCGCAGCGGCGTCATGCAGAAGGCCCTCTACGACGGCGCTTGCAAGAAAGAGGTCGTCTATCCCGAAGTGAAGAAATATGTCAGCCCCGAGGCCTTCGTGGTCAAGGTGCTGGACCACCATGTGGAAGCCGCCAAGCACAACCTCAAGGGCGCGCCCATCGTGGTTGCCGGAGGCTATGGCGTGGGCAGCAAGGAGGGCTTCGACCAGCTCTTCGAGCTGGCCAAGGTGCTCCACGGCGAAGTGGGTGGCAGCCGTGCCGCCGTCGACGCCGGATGGATCGACAACGACCGCCAAATCGGCCAGACGGGCATCACGGTGCACCCGAAGGTATACATCGCCTGCGGCATCAGCGGCCAGATCCAGCACATCGCGGGCATGCAGGACAGCGGCATCATCATCAGCATCAACAGCGACCCCGACGCCCCCATCAACAAAATTGCCGACTACGTGATTACCGGCACGGTGGAAGAGGTTGTCCCCAAGATGATTAAGTATTACCGTCAGAACAGCAAATAATTATGGCAAATTACTATAGCGACCATCCTGAAATGGAATTCCACCTCTCGCATCCGGAGATGCGGAGAGTTGTTGAACTGAGAGAAAAAGGTTTTGAAGATGCCGCCAAGGGCATCGACTACGCCCCCGTGGACTACGAGGACGCCATCGAGAACTACAAGCGTGTGCTCGAAATTACGGGCGACGTGGCGGCCAACACGCTGGCCGTGAACGCCGAGAGCGTGGACCTCGAGGGTCCGCACCTGGAGAACAACCGCATGGTGTACGCCTCGAAGACCGTGGAGAACCTGGAGCAGACGCGCAAGGCCGGCCTCTACGGCGTGAGCATGCCGCGCCGCTACGGCGGACTGAACCTGCCCAACGCCGTGTTCTCGATGATGAGCGAGGTGGTGGCTGCCGCCGACGCCGGTTTCCAGAACATCTGGAGCCTGCAGAGCTGCATCGACACCCTCTACGAGTTCGGCAGCGAGGAGCAGCGCCAGAAATACATCCCCCGCATCTGCGCCGGCGAGACGATGAGCATGGACCTCACGGAGCCCGACGCGGGCAGCGACCTGCAGCGCGTGATGCTGAAGGCTACCTTCGATGAGAAGGAGAACTGCTGGAGCCTGAACGGTGTGAAGCGTTTCATCACCAATGGCGACTCAG
>DFIZ01000026.1:12951-13222 GCA_002372855.1 Bacteroidales bacterium UBA3684 | reverse complement strand
GCTGGCCGCCGGTGCAGCCGAAGGCCACCTGCAGGGAGGTGAAGTGGCGTTCGCGGTATTTGTCCACGCTCTGGGCGAGGATGCGCTTTACGTTGCCCAGGAACTCGTCGACAGGGGGTTCCTTCTGCAGGAACTCGATGACGGGACGGTCCTTGCCGGTGTAGGCTTTGTATTCGGGGTAGCGGCCGGGGTTGGGGAGCGCGCGGCAGTCGAAGATGAAGCCGCCGCCGTTGCCGCTGGGGTCCTCGGGGAGGCCCTGTTTGTAGCTGAA
>DFIZ01000026.1:0-12864 GCA_002372855.1 Bacteroidales bacterium UBA3684 | reverse complement strand
ACTGGCCTCACCCCTGCCCCTCTCCAAAGGAGAGGGGATTTGCCTACCACAACCTGCGTCAGCTTCCCCTCTCCTTTGGAGAGGGGAAGGGGTGAGGCCTTCTGTGGTGAGGATTTCGACGATTTGTTTTAAATGCTGCAGGCCGTCGAGGACCTGGGGGTGGTCCTCGGCCAGACGGCGGAGGTTCTGGAGGGCCAGGGGGATGGACTGGAGGAAGTACTCCTTGCGCTCGAAGATGCCGCGGTAGCCGTAGGCTCCGAGGGTCTGGAGGATGCGCAGCAGGAGGTAGGCCCAGAAGTGGTCGAGCCAGCGGCGCCGTTCGTCGCCCTTGATGCCCCGGACGCGGAGGTAGTGGTCCAGGAGCTCGCGGCGGATGGGCTCGGGGAGGTTGGACTTGGCGCTGTAGAGGATGGAGGCCACGTCGTACTGCGCCGCGCCGCGTCGGGCGCCTTGGAAGTCGATATAGTAAAGCGGGGCCTCACCCCTGCCCCTCTCCAAGGGAGAGGGGAGGCTGACGCAGTCAGTGATGGGCGAATCCCCTCTCCTTGGGAGAGGGGCTGGGGTGAGGCCAATCATGATGTTCCGCGTCTGGAAGTCGCGGTAGAGGAGGTAGTGGGTGTCGGCCTGGAGGAGAAGGTCGGCGAGGCGCTGGAAGTCGTCCTCGAGGAGCTGTTCGTCGAAGGCGACATGGGCGAGCTTGAGGTAGTGGTACTTGAAATAGTTGAGGTCCCAGAGGATGGACTGGCGGTCGAAGTCGGCGCGGGGGTAGGAGTAGGAGAAGTCGAAGTCGACGCCGGCCTGCTGGATGGCGGCGAGGTCGGCGAGGGCCTGCTTGTAGAAGGCAAGCATCTCGGCGTCGAAGCCCCCACCCTGCCGCTGCTTCTCGTGCAGGAGGCCGTAGAGGGAGAGGTCGCCGAGGTCCTGCTGGAGGTAGCAGCGCTCGTCGGGGGCGACGGCGTAGAGCTCGGGCACGCGTATGCCCTTGGCGCGGAGATGGCGGTCGAGGGCGAAGAAGGCGCGGTTTTCGCGGAGGTCGTCGCCGACGGTGCCGATGGCGGAAAGGGTTCGCAGGCTGGCAGCCTGCGTCCCATCGTTCGCGGGCTGGCAGCCCGCGTCCCAGTGTTGCGCTGTCAGGCGGTAGTAGCGGCGGGAGGAACCCTGTGCGCCGAGGGCCAGGATTTCGGCACAAGGCAAGCCAGACCACTGCTCGAAGAGCATGGCCAGGGTCTGGCGCTCGGACTGGTCGGACATGGGCGTCAATCCTCGTTGGCCATATGTTCGGCAGCAGCCTGTTCGGCAGCAGCGTGTTCGGCGTCGAGTTGCTGCTGTTTGCGCACCTCGTCGAGCATGCAGCATTTGCCAGTGAAGACGGCGCCGGGCTCGATGGAGAGCTTGTTGATGAGGATGTCGCCTTTGACGCGGGCGGTGGCGTGGAGCGACAGCAGCTCTTTGACCGAGAGGTTGCCGTTGACGGTGCCGATGATGTTTGCGTTCATGCAGAGGATATTGCCGTTGACAATGCCGGTGTCGCCGACAACGAGTTTGCCGTTAAGCTGAATGTTGCCCTCGAGGGTGCCGTCCAGACGGAAATCGCCGGTGGAGGTTACATCGCCTTTGATGACTGTGCCTTTGGTGATGATGTTGATCGATTCGAGGGTCTCTGTTTCCATTGTTCTTGCCATGTTGATTAATGTATTTAATGAATTATCTATGTTTTATTGTTTCTTTTTCAGGTAGTATTTGTTGAAGAAGGGTATGTAGGCGTCGGGGTTCTTGCGGTTGTAGAAGGTGGCGTAGTTCTGTGTGGTGATGGCGAACTCCTGGTGGTCGCTGTCGGCATATTTGCGCAAGGGGCTTTCCTCGGCCTGGAGGTGGCGCCAGTAGCCCATGGCCTCGTCGGCGTCGACGAAGCGGTGGATGGTGAGGATCTGTGTGCTGTCGGTGAAGAGGGCGGCGTTGACGCGGTAGCCGGAGTTGGAGTAGTAGCGGGAGTTGAAGTCGGAGAGGGTCTTCTGCAGCTCGGTGGCGTTGATGGTGCGGTCGTTGATGATGACAACGACGAAGTACTGCTGGTTTTCGCGGTAGCGGTAGAGCATCGACTCGGGCGGCAGGGGCGCTTCCTCCTCCACGGCTGTCTGATTGCTTGGCTGCGTGGTTGTCTGAGTGTTAGAGCGGTTGCGGGCACGCTGCTCGTCGGCGTCGGTGATGTTTTCGGAGAGCGCGAAGGCGGAGTCCTGCAGGAGGGCCAGCTGGGCCTCGGCAAGGGGCTGGATGCTGTCGGTCCGGGGCAGCGCGGCGAGGGTGGTGAAGAGGGCCACGGCGTCGTCGTGGTTGCCGCGATGGGCCAGGGCCAGACCCTTCCAGTAGCGGAACTTGTTGAGGGCGGGATTGTCGGGATAGAGCTCTTCGGCTTCGTCGACAAGGTTGATGACCGTGGCGTAGCGGTGGCTGGCATACTGGTCGTAGAGCTCCTCGTAGTCGGCCTCGATGCGGCGCGAGCGGCGGATGAGTTCTTTGTAGTACTCGTTGTCGCGGATGAGGTTGGCGAAGTCGCTGTCGGGGAAGCCCATGAGGACCATGTCGCGGTAGTAGTTGGCCTGGGGGGTGTTGCCCTGACGGTCGTAGATACGATAGAGCATGTAGAAGGCCTGGACAATCTCGGGGAAAGAGGTGTAGTCCTTGGCCAGGCGATGGTAGCACTCCAGCGCCCGGGGGATGTTGCCGATGCCGTCGTAGAAGATGTAGCCAGCGTTGAGGAGGGAGATGGAGGTGAGGGAGTCGATGGAGTCGAGGGCCTGCTGCGTGGCAGGGAGGTCCTTGAAATAGTAGGCCACGCTGTGGGGGTCGGTGGGGTCGCCGTCCTTGGCGGCGGCCTTCGTCTGTCCGGCGGCGAGCGAGTCGGTGGCAACGGTGTCGCTGTCGGGTTCCTCGGCGAGGTCGTCGAAATCGAAGGACGACATCTTGTTGGAGAGGAACCAGAGGTCTTCGAGGGAGCGCATGCCCCAGCGCTGGCGGAAGGTTTCCTTGCCTTTCTGCACGGTGTTGGGGGTGTAGAAGTACCAGTCGCCGGTGAGGGTGTTCTGCTGCTGGCGGGCGTCGTTGCGGAGCTCTTCGAGCAGGGCGTGTTCCTTGGCTTCCTCTTCGGACTTGCGGAGCTCTTCGATTTTCTTGTTGATGAGCTGCATGCGCTCGGCTTCGGGCATGGTGGCCACAGCGAGGAGGGAGTCGCAGCGTTCGTAGACGCGCGTGTAGGAGGCCAGCTCGGTGAGCATCTCGTGGCGGCGGCGGATATAGTCGTAGCGGGGGTAGTCGGCGCCGATGCACTGCATGGCGGTGTCGTAGTAGCGCTGGGCGAGGTCGTAGTTCTCGAAGACCTCGTACTGCACTTCGCCCATGCGGAGGGCCGACTGGGCGCGCTGGGCCTTGTTGGCGGTGGCCAGGGCCACGGAGCGGCGGTAGTTGTCGCAGGCCTTGTCGGGCTGTTTGACGCCGAGGAACATCTCGCCCTTGGCGAAGTAGATCTGGTCGCGGTATTCCTCGTTCTTCTTGTCCTTGATCATGTCGTCGAGCTGCCGTTCGAGCTTGACGATGTCGGTGTGTTCGAGGTCGGCGCAGGATGCCATGCCGAGTTTGGCGTTGAACTCCAGCACATAGGGCGGACGATAGGAAAGCACCTGGTCGTAGTACTTGGAGGCGACGGCGCGCTTGTCGAGGTGGCGGTAGATCTGTGCCATGAGGAAGGAGAGTCGGGCCTTGGTGTAGCGGTCGGAGGAGGCGTCGATGGCCTCGTGGATGTACTCGACGGCCTTCTTGTACTTCTCCTGCGGGACGATGGCTTCGACCATGGCAATGTAGAGCTTGTCGCGCTGGTTGCGGGAGAAATTGCCTTTGGCCAGCCGCTGCACAAGCTGGTCGAGGGCGGCCTCGGCTTCCTCGTAGCGCTTCTCCATGGTCATGCAACGGGCCAGTAGGACGGCGCCCTCGTCGCCGGCATGGGTGCCGGTGAACTGCTGGATGAGGATGTCGCAAGTGTTGGCGGTGGAGACGTAGTCGTGCTTGTAGAAGGTGGCATAGGCCGTCATGAGGTAGCACTCCTTGATGTAGGGCACGTGCTCCACCCCTTTGACGAAGATGCTGTGCTTCTGTATGCCTTTGACGCCTTTCTCGATGGCACGGTCCATCTCAGGATAGATGGAGCGTGCCACCTCGTCGTTGCCGATATTCTCGGGCAGGAGGAAGCGCGTGTAGTCGTCGACGGCGGCTTGGCGGAGCTTGGCCTTGCCGGCCTTGAGGCTCTCGTTGCCGTTCCAATAGACGTTGTAATGGCAGGTGAGGTTGTGGTACTGGATGTTGGTCCACTTGGCTTTTTCGGTGGAGCAGGAGGCCAGGAGAATGAAGAACGAGAAACAAAGAACAAGGCATCGGCTGACGCGGGGCGCCAGCTGCATGCGGTTCTTGTTATTCGTCCTATTCTTCATTCGACAAGACTTTATACGTTGAAACGGAAGTGCATAATGTCGCCGTCCTGGACAACATAGTCTTTGCCTTCGACGGATATCTTGCCGGCCTCGCGGCACTTGGCCTCGGAGCCCAGGGCGACATAGTCGTCGTACTTGATAACCTCGGCGCGGATGAAGCCACGCTCGAAGTCGGAGTGGATAATACCCGCTGTCTGAGGGGCTTTCATACCCTTGCGGAAGGTCCATGCACGGCACTCCTTGGGACCGGCGGTAAGGAAGGTCTGGAGGTTGAGCAGGTGGTAGGCGGCCTTGATGAGGCGGTTGACGCCGCTCTCCTTGAGGCCAAGGTCTTCGAGGAACATCTGCTTCTCTTCATAGGTCTCCAGCTCGGCAATGTCGGCCTCGATGCCGGCACCGATGACGAGGACTTCGGCCTGCTCGTCCTTCACGGCCTCGCGGACGGCGTCGACGTAGGCGTTGCCGTTGACCACGGAAGCCTCGTCGACATTGCAGACATAGAGCACGGGCTTGGAGGTGAGGAGCATGAGGTCGCGGGCCACTTCGGCCTGGTTCTCGTCGAGCTGCACGGTGCGGGCGCTCTTGCCGTCGAGCAGGGCGGCCTTGTAGAGATCCATCACCTCGACCAGGCGTTTGGCATGGGCGTCGCCGCCTGCCTTGCTCTTCTTGACCTCTTTCTCATAGCGGTTCTCGATGGTTTCGAGGTCCTTGAACTGGAGTTCGAGGTCGATGGTAAGCTTGTCGCGCACGGGGTCGACGGAGCCGTCGACATGGGTGATGTTGTCGTCGTCGAAGCAACGGAGGACATGGATGATGGCGTCGCAGTTGCGGATGTCGGCCAGGAACTTGTTGCCCAGGCCTTCGCCTTTGGAGGCGCCTTTCACCAGACCGGCGATGTCGACAATCTCGACGGTGGCGGGAACCACGCTGGCGGGACGTTCAATCTCCACCAGCTTGGCCAGACGCTCGTCGGGGACGGTGATGACACCCACGTTGGGCTCGATGGTGCAAAAGGGGAAGTTGGCCGCCTGGGCTTTGGCGTTGCTCAGGCAGTTGAAGAGGGTTGACTTGCCCACATTGGGCAGTCCCACTATACCACATTGGAGGCTCATAATTCTTTTTCGATTAGGTATTGGTTACGTGTAGTGCTGTTGCGGCAGACCAGTTCGCCGATGAATCCGGCGAGGAAGAGCATCGTGCCCATCAGTACAAAGAGAATGGAAAGGTAGAACCAGACACTGTTGGTGAGCGAAATGCGGCTGGCCAGGCGCAGGCATAGCACCACAATGAGGGCCACGAAGCCAAAGAGGAACGACACGCTGCCCACGGCGCCAAAGAAGTGCATGGGCTGTTTGCCGAACTTGCTCATGAACATGATGCTCATCAGGTCGAGGTAACCGTTGATGAAACGGTTCATGCCAAACTTGGTGACGCCGAACTCGCGCTTGCGGTGCTGGACCACCTTTTCCCCTATCTTGCCGAATCCGGCCCACTTGGCGATGACGGGGATGTAGCGGTGCATCTCGCCGTAGACCTCGATGCTTTTCACCACATCGCGGCGGTAGGCCTTGAGGCCGCAGTTGAAGTCGTGCAGCTTGATGCCACTGAGCAGACGGGTGGTGCCGTTGAAGAACTTCGACGGGATGTTCTTGGCCAGCTTGGAGTCGTAGCGTTTCTTCTTCCAGCCGGAGACGAGGTCGTAGCCGTCCTCCTTGATCATGCGGAAGAGTTCGGGCACCTCGTCGGGGCTGTCCTGCAGGTCGGCATCCATGGTGATTACCACATCGCCCTGTACGGCGGCAAAGCCGGTGTTGAGGGCGGCGGACTTGCCGTAGTTTCTTCTGAACTTGATGCCACGGTAGACGGGATTGCCCTCGTGGAGCTTCTCAATCACATTCCACGAACCATCCTTGCTGCCGTCGTCGACCATGACAACCTCGTAGCTGAAGCCGTGCTCTTTCATCACACGGTCGATCCACTCGGCCAGGTGTGGCAGCGATTCGGCTTCGTTGTATAACGGTACTACAATTGAAATATCCATAGTTATTATATTTTATTCGTTATTATTATTCTTTTGATGCACCGCCGACTTCTCGTTGCGGAAAACAATGGCGGCTATGAAGGCTCCGAAGCCTCCGAGCACGGACAGCTTCACAGCCGATTCGATGCCCCACCAGGCTGCCCAGTAGTGCGCCGGGGCCGTGGGGAACGCCTCCTCGCCCCGCAGGGTGCGGGTGAAGAGTTCCGTCTGTTCGGGAACGGCACTGCCGAAGGCCCAGAGGAACAGGCCGTAGAGCACACTGGCCACCACGGCAATGCCCAATCCCAGCAGCATCAGCTCCTTAAGGGTGGCTTTGCGGTCGGGCAGCACATTGCGGTAGAGCAGCGTGAAGAGGAACACCGCCACCAGCAGGAGGCCGTCGGTGATGTAGGCCTCGGGGCTCTCGGCCGGCACGCCCATCATATATCGAACAAAGATATACAGCATCAGCACAACCCCCGTGATGGTGCCGAAACGGAGGTAACCCTTGCGGTAGTTGCCGTGTATCTCTGACTCGTATCTGTGAAAAAACTTCATAACCTTTAATTCGTAACTCTTAACTCATAACTCTTATCTTACCTCACGTTTGCCTCCAATGCCTCTCTGACCTTACGCTTGACCTCGAGCGCTCTCTTCTCGGCCACTCCCTGTTTCTTCGGACGGAAAAGGTCGGCATAGAGTACTTTTCCAAGCGATATCTTGGGGCTGAGGATGGAGCCTTTGACGTCGACACCCACCTTGGCAAGCAGCGGGTTCTTCAACAGTTCGAGGTGATAGTTGCAACTCTTGTCGACGCCTTGCAGGCCGGAAATGCACACCTGATAGCTGCCGACATTGAGCAGGAAGGGGAATATCTCCACTTCGCACCCGTGCCCGTCGTCCATGGCCACCATCTCGACGCTGAGACTGTCGACCTTGATTTTATTGTCCTTGTCCTTCCAACTCTTGAAACGCATCAGCTTGGCGATGGTGGCAATGTCCTTGTTGTCCATCACAACGAGGTTCTCGCCGGTGATGGCGGCGGCACCCTTCAGGGTGGGCAACTTGGGTTGGTAGCGTGCATCAAGATAGGTCTCTGCGGCCAGGTGGAAATTGGCGTTGCCATTGAATGCCGACAGCATGGGCACCAGGGTGTCGACGGCCGGTATCATGTCCAGCAGTTCGTCAATCTGGATATCAAGCAGGTGGAAGTCCAGAGCCGTGAACAGATGTCCCGGGCGGTCGGACTTGTAGAGGGCCGTCAACTGCATCGTCGCTGCCTTGCACACGAAACCCATCTGGTCGAGCACCACACGGCCGTCCTTGACGGTGAGGGCACCGGCCACATCGTGCAAGTCGTTGCCGAAGGCGATGCTGCGCTTGATGTGCGTGTGCAACGTTACATTCACGTTCTTCGGTACAATGAAGGGGTTTGCTTCGGCGGGAACGGCATCCTCTTTCCGCTGGGCCTCCAGCGTGTCGGGGTCGCTGCCCATGCCGCTGAACATGTTCATTATCTGGTCCACATCGGCATAGTCCGACGTGAAGTTCAAGTCTCCTTTCAGCATGGCCTTGTTGTCGAGCCATTCCTCGAAGTTGTCCACAGTGCCGTAGAGTTCGAAGTCCGAATGGCCCAGCGTCACCTTGGCCTCGCGGATATCAATCAGCTCGGGGGTGTAGCTCATGTCGAAATCCCTCAGGCGCACAGCCTCGGGCAACTGGGGCATAAATACCAGGGCGCTGCGGGTCTCGGCGTTCAGGCGGGGGTTGAATTTCTTCAGCACATCCTTTTGCAGGCTGTCCATTCTCATGCTGCCATCGAGCTTCAGCTCCACCAGCGAGAATATCATCGAGTCCACGTTGGCCTCGGTCTCCCCCATTCCAAGTTTGAACGAGGCGGCCAACTGCTCTTTCATCATATTGTTCACCCCGACACTGATGTCCGGGTTCTTCACTTCAGCGCTGATGCTCTTGCCCATCTTGGCTTTCAGGGCGCTGCCTTTCAGCTTCACGTCGGCCATCCTCCCCTTGTGCTCCGTGGCGGGCAGCTGCAGGGCGATGGCGAGGTCGGGAGCGGTGGCGTGGATGGTGTCGAGGTCCACCTGTAGTCCTTTGAACTTCACCGTGCCGCTGGCCTTCATCTTGTCGTAGGCCTGTTTCTTCAGCTGGCTCATGGCAAACTTGGCGCTGACGTCGACGTCGGCGTCGCCTTCCAGCTCAATCTTCATCGTCTTGGGCAGCATCGGTTTGACATCCTCCAGCGGAAGCGTTCCTTTCACCTTTGCATCCACCCTCATGTCGCCCAGCAGGTCGTCCACCCTTCCGTTCAACGTCACATCCGTTCCCTGCGTGTGGGCTTTCAGGTTCTTGATGGTCACATGGCTTTCCTTGCGCTTGTCCAGGTTGAGGTCGACCCCAAACTCACCCTTCACCTTGTTGATCTTGTAGGGCAACATCTTGGGCGCATAGAAGCGGCCGTCGGCCAACCTGATGTTGCCAACGATATTGGGCATCGTGCTGTCGGTCAGTGTTCCATTGGCATTCAGCACGAAAGCCACGTCGCCGTCCAGCTGTTCCATACCCTTGCGGAAGCCCACAAAGCGCTCCGGCACAATGTCCAGCAGCGGCTTCACACGCCAGCTGCCATCGGTCTCCACGGCCATATCCATCGTCATGGGATGCTTTTCCGTGGCCAGATAGCACTGGCCGTTGAGCAACAGCGCATAGTCGTCGAGCTTTATCTTGCTGTCGCTGAGCCAGATTTCTTTCTTGTTCAGTTTGACCACCACGTCGGGCATCTCCACTCCGAGCAGGTTCTTCTTCGACTCGCGCAGCGTCTCGTTGACCATCTCGGTGCCGGCAGCATTGAGGGTGCCCTTCTCCACGCCGAGGTCCAACTTGCAGCGCATCGAGTCCATGTCGCCGTTGCCCTTGGCCTTCAGCAGCAGGCCGTCCAGCACGGCCTTGAGCGTGTGGTTACCCAGCGAGTCCACCTGGTCCAGGTCCACATTCTTGCCGTCAATCCTGATATCGGCGTCGATGTGCTCGCCCTCCTTCTTTCCGTCCGCTTTCATCTCCAGTCCCTTGACGTGGGCCGTCAGCATCGGCTGGACCTCGCCCTGGACGAAGAACAGTTGGTTGATTCCCAACTTCAAGTCGGCCACGATATCCTCCTGTTCCATAGAGCCTTTTAGGTTCATGTCCATGCCGGCCACCTCGGCCGACATCATGCCGTCCTTGCAGTTGAGGAACGTGGCGTTAAGGTTGTCTATCTTGATTTTCTTCAGGTCTATCACCTCCGGCAGCTTGGTCTCGCTGCTGGTAGTGTCGTCGCTCTTGGGGAAGATGTCGAAGTTGGCAGTGCCAAGGCTGTCAATGAAGAGGTTGGTCGTTGCGTCTTCAAGCACCACTTGATGCACAATAACCTTGTTATCCTTCAGGAAGGCCTTGACGTCGATGCCCACCGTCAGGCTGCCGATCTTGGCCACCGTGTCGTTCTGCTTATAGTCCACAATCGGGCCCTTGCCCGGATTCACAATCACCACATCCTCAATCTTCAGGCCCGCATCGGGGAACGTGGACAGCAATGTCAGGTCGACGTTGCCGAACTTTGCGTCGCAGGTAATGAAGTTGCCCACCAAGCCGTTCACAATCTTTGTCAGCTTGCTCGGTGTGAACACCAGCCACAGCGCCACGGCCACCGTCACCACCACCAGGCCCAGCAGGCTCCCGAGGGCAATCCACGTAATCTTCCAACCTTTCTTGATACTCATGGCCTAGTTGGTTTTATTGAAGTTGGTAGACCGTCCGTACTGGTCCTCCCAGCGAAGGGACGTGGTGGAAATCTCCTTGATGGTGTACAGCTTGGGGATGTACATGCCCCCCAGCTCGCCGCTGCCGCGGAACTCGGTCAGCAGCTGGTCGCCGTCGCTGAGCGTCCACGTGAAGTCGCCGTTGTCCGCGTCGCCTTCCTGCACCGCTTCGCGATTCACCAGGTTGCCCGTACCGTCGGCGTTGAACGTCCAGTAGTACGGCTTGTCAACCTGAACCCAACGGCCGTAGAGCAGCGTCGGGTCCACATTCAAGTGTTCCTCCTCGCGGTTGCAGCTCCACATGCCGGCCACCGCCAGAAGCACCATCAGTATTTTGACTCCCTTTTTCATCGTTGATACTTTAACCACTAACTCTTAACAACATACACTTCCTTCAGCGTCCGCCCCTGCTGGTCGTAGTCCAGGCCGTAGCCGACGATGAATTCGTTGCCGATCTCGCGCCCCACATAGTCCACCCTGAAATCCTTCTGCATGCTGCCGGGCTTGTAGAAGAGGGCGCAGACACGGACACTGCGGGGCTGCAACGCTCTCAGTTGCTGCAGCATATAGTCCATCGAGATGCCGGTGTCGATCACGTCCTCGACGATGAGGACATCGCGGTCCTTCACCTTCGCGGGGAAAGGCAGCGGAGCCTCGACACGGCCCGACGAGGCAGTGCCCTCGTAGCTGGTGTACTTCACAAAGCACACCTCGTTCTCCACCGTCAGCTGTCGGGCCAGGTCGGCG
The DNA here is from genome assembly GCA_002372855.1 of Bacteroidales bacterium UBA3684. GTDB lineage: Bacteria > Bacteroidota > Bacteroidia > Bacteroidales > P3 > Colimorpha. Next base: position 1,807 of record DFIZ01000026.1, on the reverse strand, counting down.
AAGAACATGAAACTGCCCGTGAGCACGGGACAGAGCACAACCTTGCGCCCGGCATAGTCGGCGTTGATGCGCTCCGCCGTATGCCGCACCACTTCGGCCAGCTCGGCCTCGGTGACAAAAGGCTCGAATTCAAGGTCTTTAATCTTCACTGACGTTGGCCTCCATAACTATTCGCAACCCGTACAACTCGTACTTGCCGCTCGGCAGGTACCATCCGCGGTCGTAGACCGTGCAGGCCGCCGAGGTGCTGTTGTAGTGCCCGCCGCGGAGCACGCGGTTCTCCCCCTGGCGCGGGCCGCGGGGATTGGTCTGCTCCTCCGACGTGTACGCCTCCACCCAGTCCTGGCACCATTCGGCCACATTGCCGCTCATGTCGTAGAGCCCCAGCTCGTTGGGCTGGAGCTGGCCGACGGCATGCGTGGCGCCGTCGCTGTTGACACAGTACCAGCCGTGGTTGTCCAGCTGATTGCGGTTGCACCCGGCATAGGGGTTGCGCTGGCTCTTGCTGCCTCCGCGGGCGGCATACTCCCACTCGGCTTCCGACGGCAGGCGGAACCGCCGACCCGTCATCTGGCTGAGGCGCATGGCAAACTCCTGGGCCTCGGTCCACGAGACACTCTCCACAGGCAGGTTGGCGGAGCCTTTGAACTTCGAGGGATTCTCGCCCATGACGGCTTGCCACAGCCCCTGCGTAACCTCGTAGCGGCCAATGAAATAGCCGTCCACCGTCACGCGGTGCTCGGGACGCGCCAGCGCATAGGTCAGCTTCACGCCCTTCGGCGTGGCATTGCTGCCCATGGTGAAACTGCCGCCTTCCACCCACACCATCTCCATCTCCACGCCGTCGGCCACCTGCACACGGACAACGCTGTCCTGGGCGCGAAGCGAATTGAAGTGTGAAAAATGAAAATTGACAAACAGGCCTGCGAACAACGCAACCCTACCTATTCCTTGTGTGAATCTCGATATTTTCATTTTTCAATTTTCAATTTTCAATTTTCTTATTATTCGCCGTGGTCTTTGCTCCACTGCTCGGGGTTGACGCGCCACTTGGCGAGGCTCTCCATGGCTTCGGGACGGATGTACTCGCGCTCGCGGGCCACGTCGATGAGCGTGTCGTAGTCGGTGAGGGTGTAGAGTTCGACATCCTCGTTCTTGAAGTTGTCGGCGGCCACCTGGAGACCGTAGGTGAAGATGGCGGCCATGCCTTTCACCACGCAGCCCTTCTCCCTCAGCGCCTTGACGGCGATGAGCGAGCTCTTGCCCGTCGACACCAGGTCCTCGATGACCACAACGCTCTGGCCCTCGTGGATCTCGCCCTCGATCTGGTTGGTCAGACCGTGGCTCTTCTGCTCCGAACGTACATAGACGAAGGGCTTGCCCAGCTCCTGGGCCACAAGGGCGCCCTGCGCAATGCCGCCCGTGGCGACACCGGCAATGACGTCGACATCGCCCCATGCATCGTTGACGATTTCGGAGAACCGCTGGCGGATGAAAGTTCTGATTTCCGGATACGACAACGTGACCCGGTTATCGCAATAAATAGGTGATTTTCGGCCCGAGGCCCAGGTGAAAGGATGCTCCTCGTTGAGCTTTACCGCTTTCACAGTCAATAGGAATTCGGCCGTCTGTGCGGCCATGTCTTTGTTACTAATCATGCTGCAAAAATACACATTTTTTTTAATATAATAAAAAAACTTTTTTCAACACCCCTTCAACACCCCCTCAAATCGCTCATCTCTCACCACTCAAAACTCATCACTCATCACTCCTCACTCACCACTCCCCCGAGAGGGGTCAAATTCGG
>DFIZ01000042.1:22885-58739 GCA_002372855.1 Bacteroidales bacterium UBA3684 | reverse complement strand
GTAGGTCGCCGCCAATCTTTTTAAAGGGAACCGGTTTCGGTTCCCTTTTTTTGTTTTCCTTTTCCTGCCAGGAGGGCGGGGCGGACGCGGCGGTGCCGCGTCTTACGGGAAGTTGTTTTTTGTGGATATTGGCAAAGCAGCCCTTGGCGAGGGCGGACGGTGATTAACAAATAGAAATTTTAGGTGCTGAATTTATTCGCTACAATATTCAGGCTGTTTTCGCGTTGTTATTACGATGAAAGAACTTATACTGATAGAGGGCCTTTCGAAGGATGAACTTTTCGCGGCTATACAGGCGGTGGTTAAGGATTTGTTGTTTTTCGAAAATGAAACCGTTACATCTCTGAAGGTGATGGAAGGCGACCGAATCAACCAGTATGTTGTCCGGCCCAATCGTCTCTGTGACAGTTGGGATTTCCACAGTCTCTGTAATCTTTTCAAGTCGGAGCTCTCATCACATAAGGGTATCGTTGCCAAGGCGTGGTTTCAGCTGCCTGATGATGAGTCTATGTCAATACTCCCTCGTGGCAAGTATTATTATGATTTGAGCGACTCGTCGACCGATGAGATTTTTGCCGTTGCCCCATCGGGCACGCGCTATGGTTTTGTAGAAATCGATGATGAGGGGGGCGCTGAACTAATGGAGATTGAGCCTCAGGGAAGGTCCACATACGAGCCTCGTCCTATGTTGCAGTTGCGCCCTATGGCAGATGGCTTTTTTGAGGTGGAGAAACTTACTTTTTGGCAGAGAATAAAGAAACGCTATGCTGGTTTAATGGGCAGTCATTCTTCCTTAGCGGTTGGTTTATGGAGTATTCTTTTTATTGTTGTCTTCTTTGCATTTTTGTGTGTTTCCATCATTGGCTGGTGGGATTTCAGCGAGACTGTTTTGCCGTTTACGCTGCCCATGTGGGTTGTCTTGCTTGTCTTGGGAGTGGTTGGCGCTGTCGTTGGTCTTGCACTACTGAAGAAGTATTTCGATGGCTGGTGGGGTCCCGTTTTTTTTGGTATTATGTCTGCAGCGATTGGCTTGGGACTATTGATGACAGCCGTTTTCTCTGTCAATGTATGGCTGGGGAGTGATGAACAAGAGGTTGGACGTGGTGTTGTGCGAGAGCATTACCTTGCAGGCCGCCGAAAGGACGTTAACCAGTATTCAGTATGGGTTGAAGAGCCAGTGAAGGGGTATATCTACATTGCCACGGGCGACGACGGCTCGTTCGGGCCTGGCGATACGGTCGCCGTACCCATGACCAAGGGGCTGTTCGGGATGTACCACGCCGAAACATTAAAGCCACTTGATTAACGTCATTTGTCATTTTTACCTCTATCAAGGCCCTGTTTTCACCCTATCATCTCCCTCCATGGTGGGAGTTGGGTGGGAGTTGGTAGGGTGTTGATAGGGGGATGGTAGGGTGGTGATTCTTGTTCTATCGGTTTTATATATAGTTGTTTACGTCTTTGTGTCCCTGTTTGCGATGAGTCTGTCGGTCGGGATTTGTCATTTTGTCGCTTTTTTTTCTCCTAAAAAAAATTTTTCACCCGTGAGCGATTTCTGTTTTTGAATGCGCCTAATATAGAAAATGGACAAGGACCGGAATAAGAAATTCGACGCTCTGGTGAAGCGCCATCGCGATTTGATATGGCATGTCTGTGCGGACTACAGCCTGAGTGCTGCGTGGGAGGTGCAGGATGCCGTACAGGAGGTGCTGTGTGTGCTGTGGCGTGATTTCGAGACGTTTTCCGGCCGGAGCAGTGAGCGGACATGGGTCTATCGGGTGGCTTCGAACACGATGATTTCGCTGAAGCGTCGCCAGAACAATGTGCCGCAGGCGGTGCTGGAGGAGGTGGCCGATGACTTGCGCGTGGAGGATGACGAGAACTACAGGTTCCTACTGCAGGCGATTGAGAATCTGGACGATGTGGACGGGCAGATTGTCCGGGCGCATCTGGACGGTTTCCAGAACCAGGAGATTGCGGCCATCACGGGTCTTTCGCTTGCCACTATCGGCCGCAGGCTTGCTGCCGCCAGGGAGCGTCTTCGCGAGGAATATGAAAAAAACAGGTAATATTCAGATATGCATAACGATTTCGAAATACAATGGGAGAGACGCAGGGCGGCATCGTCGAGCGACAGGTGCCCTCTGAAGGAAGAGCAGTGGCAGACGATGGTGGAGCGTGCGATGCAGCAGGAATTGCCTGCGCGTGTTCAGCGTCCTTTGTGGCGACGGGTTGCCCATGTGGCGACTGCGGCGGCAGCCTGTGTGGCGCTGGTGGTGCTGGGCATCGGCCAGCTGCGCGCGTCCGAGCGTCCCGCCATGGTTGATTTTGGAGGCCAGTCGGTGCGTTTCATTTGCAACAACCATTGCGATGCCCAGAGCACGATTGGATATTTTGACAGTTATATCGGTAAAAACCACGCGCGATGAAACGGGTCTTGCTCATCATAGGTTGTGTCTTGCTTGCGTTTGTAAGCGCTTGTGACCGTGGGCCTTCGTCTGTCGAGTCGGCGGCTATGGCGCTTTACCGCCAGTATGCCGACAACGAGCAGGGGGTCACGGTGGCATATATCGGTGACTATCATGCGTATGATCAGGTGTTCAACGCCGTGGTGTTCCAGGCCGACGACAGCGTGCAGTGGAGATGGTTGCAGGACGAGTTTGGCGTGATAGACCCGGGCGAGCTTTCGCCGGGAATGGAGGCCAAGTCGGGAGTCACGATGGTGTCGCTGCATATCGACACCACGCTGCAGTTCGGCAGTCCGGAGGAGGAGCAGGCGTATATCGATAGCATGGTCCAGCAGCTGATAGCGGAGACGTTGGGCGAGCGCGCCATGACGGACACCAATGTCTTTGTCGGTACGGTCAGCTCCGTCGACTCGTTGGTGCCCCAGGATTTGTATTCGCAGCTTTCGCGGCACAGGTCGTTCGACCAGAACCGTGCCGCCGACGGCAGCGCGGAGTACATCATCCGTGCGGACATGGAGAACAGGACGCTGCTCTGTTTCTTCTGCGAGACGCCGGAGGATGCCAATCTGCTGGTGAGGTGGCTGAACGAGAGAGACATCGAATGAAAACATTAAAAATGAACATAAAACACTAATGCAATGAAACGTTTATTCCGAATTTTCCCCGTGGCTGTTCTGGCAGTCCTAATGACAACGTCATGCGAAAAAGAGTCTTCCACCAGCAGTAACCCTGGTTCGATGGATTTCACCTATGAGACCATCGACAACACCTCGTGGCAGGGTTCGTACAACACCTACATCACGTCGCCTCACGGCACCAGCTATCCGATGGTGATGGAGTGGACGGTGGACTTCAACGGCGACAGCCGCGGACTGGTATACCTTCATATCGAGAGTCCTGCCATCAGCCCTATCGACGAGGAGATGGCGATGACCACCTATGTCTACGACGGCAATAATGGCGGCACGTTCGATTACAACACCTATCACATGACTTTCACCATCGACGGTTTGAACCGTACGATGGAGGTTGACAGCCTGCGCCTGGGCTTGGAGCTCGACGATACCGGCAACAAGACTTATTTCGGCGGCCGTACAAAGTTGGTCCAAACACGATAGACGCCATGAGAAGCAGTAGATTCTTTATCCCCGTTGCCATAGTGGCATGCATGCTTGCAGGCTCGTGTGGCGACAAGGAGGAGAGCGGTGCGCCGGTGAATCACAACGACTACCTGCTTGGGGGTACCTCATGGATGGGGTCGTATGTATCGCCTGTGTATGCGCCCGACAGCAGCACGATTGATTTCACCCTTACGTGGACCATGGATTTCCTCACCGCCGACAGCGGGAATATCCTCTGCGAGGTGACCAGCAATTACAGCCAGCCGCAGTACCGCGACTTCGATTTCGCCTACAGTGTCGACGGCACCGTCGGCAGTTTCAGCATCCAGGGCCAGTCGGAACAGTTTGAGCTTGACTGGAGCAACAATGCCATCCGTACCAACCTGCAGATGCCTGTCGATATTGGCAGCGGCCCGCAAATCATCGGCGGCGTCACCACATTGAACAGAATCAATTAATTAAATATCCAAAAAAGCATTACAAAATGAAAAACATTTTCAGAAACATCGCTTTGGCGCTTTTTGCCACTATCGTCATGGTGGGTTGCAGCGACAAGGCTGAGAAGTACACTATTACCGTCAAATCGAACAACGATGCCTGGGGCACCGTGATGGGCGGCGGCGAGTATGAAGAGGGTATGGCCGCCGAGATTGCGGCCCGTCCCAATGTCGGCTACGTCTTCAAGCAGTGGGACGACGGCAATACCGACAATCCCCGTGTGGTTGCCGTGAAAGGCGATGCCACCTACACCGCTGTCTTCGGCGAGCCCGGCGGCGACAACCCCGGCGGTGGCGACCAGCCTGCCGACACCAATACCAAGTTCGTCGTGACCCTCGGCGACTCCACGTTCCACGTCGGATTCCTTATCCGCCAGCAGGTGAGCATGGGCGGTGGTCAGTTTGTCTACCAGCTCACCGGCACCAACGACACTGAGGGCAACGACATACAGGTGACTTGGATGTGGAACGGCGAAGTGGGCACTGCCACCGAAGCCAATTCGCAGTTCAACCTCTGCAATGTCGTTCTCAACAACAACGACTACTACAATGTCCAGGGACAGCAGTTGCCGCACTACCTCTCGGTGGACGACCTTACCATTAACGTCACCCGCTATGACGTAGCCACCAACAGCATCGACTGCACCATCACCGGCCGATTGCTCGACATGTCGCGTGTCGCGCAGGGCCTCTCCGACGAATACATCAGCATCAACGTGGTCGTCGAGGCTTTCCGTCTGACCGATTATAATCAGTGATTATGCGACGTGTACTCACTTTCTTAGCGGCCATGGCCATCGCCATGGCCGCTTTGGCAAAACCCGTCGACCGCCAGCTGGCCGCACGGGTGGCCGACAGTTTCTGGTCTCATACCCTTGGACTCAAAGGCAATGTGCAGATGGTCGACCGTAGTGCCGACTGGCCCTACAGCCACCTGTTGCTTTTCACCGCCGATGGCGGAGGCTTTGTGCTGATGCCGACCGACGATGTGGTGCGGCCTGTATTGGCATATTCGACCACGGGAACCTTCGACCCGCAGAATCTTCCTGCTCCGTTGCGTCCCATTCTGGAACAGTACAATAGTGAAATCGCTGCCGCCCAGGAGGCTTTTGCCCAGTCCGACCCCGACTGGGAACGCCTACTGAACGGGCTTCCTCTGAAAGGCAACACCAAGGACGGCGAGGCCGACTCGGTTGGACCCCTGGTGGAGACGCAGTGGTATCAGATGCAACCCTACAACCAGCTTTGTCCCGGAGGGTGCATGACGGGCTGTGTGGCCACCGCCATGTCGCAGGTGATGCGCTTCTGGCGCTATCCGGCCTTCGGCGAAGGCAGCCACTCCTACACCAGCGACGGCGTCTATGGGGTGCTCTCGGCAGACTTTGCGCATACCGTCTACGATTGGGACCACATGCCCGTCCATGCCTCTTCCTCTTCGTCTGCCGTGGAGCGGACGGCTGTGGCCACGCTGATGTACCATGTCGGTGTCAGCGTGCAGATGAGCTACAGTCCCATGCAGAGTGGTGCCGCCGCAGGAGCCTACGACGGCGACACCGCTTCCTACTGTGCCCAGAACTCCTTCTGGCGCTATTTCCGCTACAACCGTCACTCTCTCCAGTACCTCGTCAAGGCCTCCACCTCCGATGACGACTGGACCGACATGATGATTGCCGAGCTGCGCCACCGTCGCCCCATCATGTACGACGGCACCAGTGCCGCGGGCGGACACTCGTTCATCTGCGACGGATTCGACAGCCGCCGCTATCTCCATTTCAACCTGGGCTTTGGTGGCAGCGGCGACGGATTCTATGCCGTCGGGGCCATCAACCACGGCTCCTACTCGTTCAACAACGGCAACAGCGCCATCATCGGCATACAGCCCGAATACGGCCTCTACGTCAACGAGACCGCCTTCGGCTTCGACCGCGCGGGCGGCAGCCGGCAGGTGTGGCTGTCGACGTGCGACACCATCGATGCTCCCTGGACGGCCGTCAGTTCCGCCTCGTGGATTGCGCTGGCCGACACGTCGTTCTCCCGCCTGGGACAGGTGACCCTTACGGCGGAGGAAAACACCTCCGGCACCGAGCGCACAGCCACCGTCACCTTCCGCCAGGCGGGTCGCGAGACAGTGCTCACCGTCACTCAGGCCGCCTTCTCCGAGGACGACTACTGCACCTTGACGGTGCACACCGAGTGCACACGCACAGGCACCTCGTGGGCCAACGGTGCGCATATCTCCTTCGAGTCGCCCTCGGGCCTCGTCTACGGCACCGTCACCCATGCCACCACCGAACGCCACGCCACCTCCACCATCCGCGTCGCCCCCGGCCCCCTGGTGGTGCGCTACCACCGCGGCGGCGCGGCCGACCGCTACTATAACTACTGGGTGCTCAGCCCGCAGGGCGACACCCTCGTCGCTGTCTCCAACGCCTACTACAACGGCGGCGACGTGACCGTGGAAAACCCCTGCGGCGGCGTGGGGATCGATGAGGCCGAAACGGCGGCCCCTATGCTTTCCGTCAGCCCCAATCCCGCCTCTGCCAGTGTCACGCTCGGTGGCCTGACGCCCGGCCAGAGGGTCAAGGTGTACGACGCGATGGGTCGCGAATGGATGTCCGTGGGGTGCCACGGCACGGCGACCACCCTCGACGTCAGCCGCTGGCCGCGGGGAGTGTATGTTGTGGAAAGCACAGGCTGCGGACGCAGCAAGCTTGTGATTGAATAGTGCATTTAGCCCCGCAGGGGCGGCACGGGGAGACTATGTCTCTTCCTGCCGCCCCTGCGGGGCTTTTTTTGTTCTTGTTTTATGCACCGTGGACCGATGCCCGGGGCTGGCGGTTTTCGCTTCTGGGTGTATCAGAGGCTGTCGCCAGCCTCGGACGAGCCGTCTTTGGCGTTCTTCTCAAGCTCCAGCTTGCCGAAGCGGAGGGTGATGCCGGCGGAGATGTAGCGGGAGTTGGTCATCTTGTTCGTCGTGCTGCTGAGGTAGTAGGGGTTGGTGTTGTCCGAGCCCGAACCGTAGCGGCCGCCCCAGTTGAAGAGGTCCTGGATGTTGACGAAGACCGACAGCTTGCGCTTGAAGAAGTCGCTGCGCACGCCCAGGTTGAAGCTGAAGCGGGCCTTGCGCTCGCTCATGAGGCTGAGGGTGGGCGAGGTGTAGTTGAACGAGGCCGTGGCCTGGTACTGGTTCCAGAGCTTGGCCCAGGCGTTGACGCGCACGCTCCACGACCACTTGTTGTTGTCGTAGGCCTGGCCGCGGTAGTTGTCCAGGTGGTAGCCGTAGTTGTAGACGTTGGCGTAGAGGCGCACGTTGAAGAAGCCCGAGGGGCGGTAGGTCATGTTGAGGTTGGCGCCGTAGCGGTAGGAGGAGCCCATGTTGTAGGGCACGGAGTAGGAAACGATGCGCTCCAGGATGTCGTCGTACTCGGCATCGGTGAGCGAGCTTATCTCGTTGGTGCTCAGGCGGCCGTAGCCCTCGATGCCGATGTTGCCGAAGCTCACGAAGTATTTCTGCCATCCGGCCTCCATCGAGTGGGTGTAGCTGGCGCTGAGACCATTGGGGTTGCCGGTGGAGTAGGAGTCCTCGCCGTAGCGGCGGAAGGTGCTGATCTGCTCCTCGCCGGGGTGCGACATGCGCATGGAGTAGTTGAGCTTGAAGTTGTGCATGTCGTCGGTGCGGTAGGTGAGGTGGACGGAGGGGCGGAAGCTGTGGTCCCAGAAGGTGCCCTCGTCGGCCATGGCGTTGTCGCCGTAGCTGTAGAAGGTGCGTTTGATGCCGTAGCCGAGGCCGGAGCTGAGGGTGAAGTTGCCCCAGCGGTGGGTCCAGTTGACGTCGGCGTTGACGCCAGTCTCCATACCGTCGAAGGTATAGGTGCGCAGGGCGTCGACACTGTCGTAGGTGTCGCCGCCGTCGGTGGAGTAGAAGCGGCGGTACTCGTTGTCGCTCTGCGAGTGGTCGGCGCGGAGGCCGAAGGAGAGCTCGCCGTCGGCGGAGTAGGGGTGGTTGTAGCGGGCGTCGAGGCTCAGGCCGTAGCTGTAATTGTCGGTCTTCATGTAGCGGTCCTCGTCGCCGGGCAGGTTGTAGAGGGTGTAGGCGCGGTTGTAGTATTCCTCGCCGGCATTGCGGTTGAAACGGGAGTTGAAACCAAGGCGGAGGTTGTGGCCTTGGTCGTCGAACTTCTTGGTGTAGTCGACGCCGGCATGGGCCATCCACGAAGGCGACGTGGAGGTGTCGCCGATGGTGTAGGCCAGGGTGTCGAGGGGCAGGTAGTAGTACTGCTCGGTCTTGCGGCTGGAGGTGGAGCGGTTGTAGTTGTAGAATCCGCCGGCGTCGACGGAGAGGTCGCTCGTGGAGTCAATCTCGTAGTTGACGTTCATGAAGATGTTGCCGCTGTAGGAGCGGTTGCTGCTTTCGGCGGTGTCGGTCTGGTAGAGGGTGGTGTCGAAGTCCTCGCCGAGCACGCCGCCGGTGTGGTCCTGGCGGCGCATGGACCAACCCTCGTTGGTGTTGTCGCGGTAGGAGTAGCGGCCGCTGGCGAAGAGGTTGATGCTCAGACGTTCCTTGGCCCACATATAGCTTATCCACGGCGAGATGAAGGGTTGGTTCGACCCGTTGAGGCCGAAGCTGACGAACTGGTTGCTCTTGATGTGCGCCGAGGTGACGATGTTGATCACCGCTTCGGCGTCGGTGGCATACTTGGCCGAGGGGTTGGTGATGGTCTCGATGCGCGCCAGGGCATTGGCCGGGAGGGTCTGCAGGTAGGTCTTGAGGTTCTCCTCGGTGAGCTTGGAGGGTTTGTCGTTGATCCATATCTCCACGCTGCTGACGCCACGCAGGGTCACGTTGCCCTCCACGTCGACCTCCACGCCCGGGGCGTTCTGCAGGGCGTCTTCGGTGGTGCCGGTCTGGATGGAGGGGTCGTCCCCGACGTTGTAGATGAGCTTCTCGCCGTCCATGGCGTAGAGGGGTTTCTCGGCGGTGATCTCGACGGCGTCGAGGGTCGTCGACCCCGGCTTGACCTTGAGGGTGCCGAGGGCGGTGTTGTTGGTCACCCGGAACGGCACGAGGCGGTTCTGGTAGCCGATGGCGGAGATGCGCAGCAGGTAGGAGCCCTGCGGCACCTCGGTGATTTCAAACAGACCGTCGAAGTTGGTGGAGCCGCCCTTGACGAAGGTGGAGTCCACCGAGTCGAGCACGGCCACATTGACGAAGGCCAGGAACTCGCCGCTCACCGAGTCGCGCAGCGACCCGACCACCTTGAAGGTGTCGCCTTCCTTCACTTTCTTTTTCTTCTTCACAGTGCTGGCGTTCTGGTCGTTCTGCATCTGGCTCCAGTCGCCCATCGGGGGCCGACGGCCGCTGGGCCTGCCACCCTCGCCCGAAGGCGGACGGCCTCCGGGACCGCCGCCCGGGCCGCCGGGCTGTGCATCGACGGCGGGCGCCGCCAACAAAATCATCAACGCAAAAGTCAGCGCTTTCACAAATCCTTTTCCTAATGTACTGTTCATAAAGTCCGTATGTGTAATAAAAATATATCTTTTAGTATGGAATTCGGGTCAAAACTTGCACCCTGGAGAATAAAATTTTTCTACCATATAAGTCCCTGACAATCACCTACCATCTCCCTACCAACTCCCACCACCGTGGGTGATGGTGGGGTGGGGGTGGGGCGGGGGACGGACGGGGGTGGCGCGGAGGGACGAAAATGTTAAATTTGTGTTAAAAAATCGACTTCCGCAAAAAAGGCCTTATTTTATATATATATGGTTTTTTCCGACGGATTGTTTAAACGGCGAATAATTTCGAATTTTTCGAATGCTACGCAGGCCAATGATTGGCGAATAGGCTGCCGCACCTGACCAGCGGCAGCCTATTCGCTTGTAATTAACCTGCGTAGCATTCGAAAAATTCGAAAAAATTCGCCGTTAAAAAAAAACTCGCCGTAAGAAATTGAATTTATTAACCTTTTAAAATATAAAGTTTTATGGCAAAACAACGCAATGGTATCAACGATGCCTTCCGTGGGTCGGTGGGCACAGTGATTGGTTATGAGTGGCGCGGGCAGTGGTGTATGCGTGCACGTCCGCGCTATGTGCACAATCCGCGCACGGCGGCGCAGCAGGGCAACCGGCTGCTGTTCAAGCGCGTGGTGGAGCTGACGTCGCAGCTCCGCGGGGTGCTGCGCCTGGGCATGCGGGCGCAGAGTCTGGCGATGCACATCACGGAGGCCAACCTCTTCACCAAGAGCAACAAAGGCCTCTTCCGGCTCGACGCCGAGGGGCGCCTGGAGACCGAGTGGGCGCAGGTGCTGGTGGCCGACGGGCCGGTGGTGCCGGTGGCGGAGCCCGCTGTAGAGACGCGGGATGCCACGCCTCCGGAGAATGCCGTTGCCGACACGGAGACGTGGCATGCCGCGTATCTACAGTGGGGGAATACGGTGACGGTGGCGTTCCGGGCTTGCGGCGAGGGGATGTGCGCCTGCGCGGACGACGAGGTGTACGTGGCGGCGTTCTGCCCGGCGAGGGGCGAGGTGGCGATGAGCGGCAGCGTGTGGCGCAAGAAGGAGCGCGTAGCCCTCACGCTGCCAGACGGATGGCAGGGCTTGGAGGTGCACCTGTGGGTCTTCGCGATGGACTACCAGGGGCGCGCCTCGCGGTCGGTGTATGCAGGAGGGTTAGAGGCTGGCGTTGTGGACAACGATGGCGATGTTGTTGGCGAAGAGCTTGACGGCGATGGCCAGCAGGATGACACCGAAGAACTTGCGCAGCACGAAGACCACCTCGTCGCCCAGCCAGCGCTGGATTCGCTTCAGCAGGACGAGCACCACGTAGTCGATGACGATGTTCAGCAGGAGGCCGAGCATGATGTTGACGGTGGCGTACTCGGCGCGGAGCGAGAGGAGGGCGGTGATGGCGCCGGGGCCGGCGATGAGGGGGAAGGCCACGGGGACGATGCTGGCGCCGGAGCCGGCGCTCTCGTTCTTGATGAACTCGCGCCCCATGATCATCTCCAGGGCCAGGAGGAAGAGCACGAAGGCTCCGGCCACGGCGAAGGAGGCAATGTCGATGCCGAAGAGGTTGAGCAGCGCCTCGCCGGCGAAGAAGAAGGCCACGAAGAGTCCCAGGGCCACGCCCGTGGCCTGCAGGGGTTTGATGTGTTTCCCGCTGTCCTCCATGCCGATGAAGATGGGAATGGAGCCTGTGATGTCGATGATGGCGAACATGACGATGAACGCGCTGAGGATCTCGACGATGTCTATTTGATGTATAATTTCAAGCATGACAATTATTTATGTTCCCTGAAGGGGTTGTTTGCAAATTGCAAAGATACGAAAAAAAATTAAAATGGTTTTGCCATGTCGGGCAAGTTTCGTATTTTTGCAGTTCATTTTGTTATGATAACGTACAAGAAGTACATATTAGACAACGGTTTGACCGTGGTGACGCACGAGGCGTGGGACACGCCGCTGGCGACGGTGAATGTGCTGTACAGCGTCGGAGCCAGGGACGAGGACCCGTCGCGGACGGGATTCGCCCATCTGTTTGAACACCTGATGTTCGGCGGCACGGAGCGGGTGCCGGATTTCGACGCCGTGGTGTCGTCGCTCGGCGGGGAGAACAATGCGTTCACCAACAACGACTATACCAACTACTACATCACCGTGCCCGTCGACGGTCTGGAGACCAGCCTCATGCTGGAGGCCGACCGCATGGCCCACCTGGCCCTCAACGCCAAGGCCCTGAGTGTGCAGCAGAGGGTGGTGACGGAGGAGTACAACCAGCGCTACATGAACCAGCCCTACGGTGACATGTGGCTGCTGATGCGTCCGCTGTGCTACAAGGTGCACCCCTACCGCTGGCCGACCATCGGGGCGGACATACGTCATGTGGGCGAGGCCACGCTGGAGGATGTGCAGGCGTTCCACAGCCGCTACTACCGTCCGGCGAACGCCATCCTGGCGGTGGTGGCACCGATGGAGAGCGATCGGATCATAGCCCTTGTGGCGAAGGCCTGGGGCTGCGGAGCGTGGAGCGAGGAGCGTGGTGAGCGGTGTTTTGCGTGCGAGCGCGAATACCCTGCCGAGCCGGAGCAGAGGGAGCCGAGAAGGCTCGAGGTGGAACGCGAGGTGCCGGCCACGGCGCTCTATATGGCCTGGCCCATGTGTGGACACTTCGGCAAGGACTTCAGGGCGTGCGACCTGGTGAGCGACGTGCTGGGCAACGGGACGTCGAGCCGTGTGTATGGCAATATCGTGCGTCCGGGCCGCCTGGTGTCGGAAGCCGACGTGTACATCAGTGGCGAGGCGGGTCCGGGACTGATGGTGATGAGTGCCAAGCTGCTGCCGGGCGTGGAGGTGGACGAGGTGGCCGAAGCCCTTCGCAAGGAGGCGCGGACGCTGGTGGAAGAGGGTGTCGAGGAGGGTGAGCTGGAGAAGGTGCAGAACAAGTACGAGAGCACCTTCGTCTTCTCGCAGTACAAGGCGTCGGACCGGGCGATGAGCCTGTGTCACTACACGTGGCTGGGCAATACCGGCCTGGCCAACAGCGAGCCCGAAGCCTACCGGCGCATTTCGCCGGCCGACGTGCAGCGTGCCGCCCGCGAGGTGTTCCGCGACGAGCGGGAGAACATGCTGGTGATTAAAGGGAAATAAATCAAAAAAGGATATGAAACTGATAGACGGACTGGTGGATGCCTTCTGGCGTGCAAGGAAATGGTTTGCGAAGGTGGACTATCGCGGACTGTTCAACCGCTGCATCAACGCCATCGGTGCCATAATGCACAGGTTGCTCTTCGGGTGGCTGATACCCAAGCGCTACCGCAATCTGACCAAGAAGCAGATATTCGAGATTATCTTCAAGAGCGACACTCCGGCGGGCAAGCGTTTCGACGTGTGGCTGCTGGTGCTGATTGTGGCCAACATCGTGTTGCTGCTGGTGGACAGCCTGACGGGCACCACGTCGACCATGAACAGCCGTGCACACCTGTCTATATCGTACATCATTTTCAAGGTGTTGGAGTGGGCGTTCACCCTGCTGTTCACCTTCGAATACTACCTTCGAATCTACTGCCTGAAGCATCCCCGGAAGTATGTGCTGTCGTTTTGGGGAGTGATTGATTTCCTGAGTATCTTCCCGGCGTGGCTGAGCATCTTTGTGCCTGCCACCCAGGCACTGACGGTGCTGAGGCTGCTGAGGGTGATGCGTATTTTCCGCATCTTCAAGCTGGAGCGTTTCCAGCTGGAGGCATTCCACCTGCTGAACGCCTTGCGCAACAGCGTTGTCAAGATATTGATATTTATGATGTTCATGCTGGTGGCGGCTGTGATACTGGGCACGCTGATGTACTCGTTCGAGAGCGGGGTGAACCCGGCCTTCAAGAGCATACCGACGGGCATCTACTGGGCCGTGGTGACCATCACGACGGTGGGCTACGGCGACGTGGTGCCGGTGACGACGGGCGGACGGTTCCTGGCAGTGATAGTGATGCTGCTCGGCTATTCCATCATAGCCGTGCCGACGGGAGTGGTGGCCGGAGAGACCATACTGGAATACAAACGTCCACGCAACCGCATGCGCAAGAACCCGCTGCAGGGCGAGTACGAGGAGGACGAGGCCATCAAGAACTAGACGGAACAATGACCAAGGTACTGATATCCGACTGCACCCACGAGGTGCTTGAACAGCGGCTCCGCGAGGCTGGCATCGAAGTCAGCGTGGAACCTGGGCACGACTACGAAGGCCTCATCGCCGCCGCACAGGGATGCGACGGGCTGGTGGTGCGGAGCAAGGTGGTGGTTGACCGTGCGTTCATCGACCGTGTGCCTTCGCTGCGCTGCATCGGCAGGGTAGGGGCCGGCATGGAGACCATCGATGTGGAATACGCCGAGAGCAAGGGCATACGTTGCCTCAATAGTCCCGAGGGCAACCGCGATGCCGTGGGCGAGCATGCCGTGGGCCTGCTGCTGGCGTTGCTGAACAACATCGCCCGTGCCGACGCCGAGGTGCGTCGGGGGCAGTGGCGTCGCGAAGAGAACCGTGGCTATGAGCTGGGGAACCTCACCGTGGGCATCATCGGCTACGGCAACATGGGTCACGCCTTTGCCCAAAGGCTCAGCGGGTTCGGCTGCCGAGTGCTGGCCTACGACAAATACAAGGCACCGGAGGACGTCGAGGCGGTATCGCTCGAGGAACTGCAGGGGGTGGCCGACGTGGTCAGCTTCCATGTGCCGCTCACCGGCGAAACCCGCCATTACCTCGACGCCGGCTTCATTGCTTCCATGCGCAAGCCCTTCTTCCTGCTGAACACCTCGCGCGGGGCGGTGGTGGACACCGCTGCGTTGGCACAGGGTCTGGAGGAGGGCAAGGTGCGGGGTGCCGCGCTGGATGTGCTCGAATACGAGGACATGACCAAGGACGGCCTGGCCGATGCGCCGGAGCCGATGCAGTACCTCCTGCGGAGCGACCGTACGGTGCTTACGCCCCACGTGGCGGGATGGACTGTGGAATCGAAATATAAACTCGCCGCCGTACTGGCGGACAAAATAATTGATGTGCTGAAATGATTATAGTGAAGAACAGTATTGTCTCCGACGACATTGCCGACTGCCGCTTCGGCTGCGACCTCGCCTGTTGCAAGGGCGCCTGCTGCGTCGACGGCGACAGCGGGGCTCCCCTGCTGGAAGAGGAGGTGGCGAAGCTCGAAGCCGTGCTGCCCGATGCCCTGCCACGCATGACCGACGCCGGGCGTGAAGCCGTGGCAAAGCAGGGCGTAGCCGTGCGCGACAAGGACGGCGACCTCGGCACCCCGCTCATCGACGGCGGAGCCTGCGCTTTCATCACCTACGGCGCCGACGGCTGTGCCCTCTGCGCCCTGCAGGGGTTGTACAAGCCGGTGTCGTGCCACCTGTACCCCATCCGCGTGGAGGACTACGGCGAGTTCACGGCTGTGAACTACCACCAGTGGGACATCTGCCGCTGCGCCAAAGGCAAGGGCGAACCCCTGTATGTGTACCTGAAAGAACCTCTCGTCCGTCGCTTCGGACAGGAGTGGTACGACGAATTAATTGAACAGATAAACTTGAGAAACAATGGATAAGAAAAAACGTGCCTGGATTTTTGTCCTGATAATGACCGCCATCGTCGTGGTCGACCAAATAGTGAAAATACTGGTGAAAACCAATATGCAGATCGGCGAAGACATACCGCTGATTGGCGAGTGGTGTCGCCTGCATTTCATAGAGAACGAGGGCTTTGCCTTCGGCGCAACGCTCGGGGGGACTGCCGGGAAGATCATCCTGACGCTCTTCCGCATAGTGGCCATAAGCGCCATTATCTGGTATCTCGTCCGCCTGATGAAAAAGGAAGACACCCGCACCTCGTTCCTGGCATGCATCTCGCTTATTTTGGCAGGAGCCGTCGGCAACCTCATCGACAGCTGCTTCTACGGAGTCGTCTTCAACGAAAGCTACTACGAACCCGCCGTTCTCTTCCCCCCCGAGGGAGGCTATGCGCCGCTGCTGCAGGGCAAGGTGGTGGACATGTTCTACTTCCCCCTGTTCGAATTCAACTGGCCAGACTGGATGCCACTCATCGGCGGCGAGCACTTCCTCTTCTTCAGCGCCATCTTCAATGTGGCCGATGCCGCCATCACAATTGGCGCAATTTGGCTTCTGATAGAGCTGGTTTTCTTCTCTCCGAAGGGGAAAAAAGAGGAAGTGGACGAAAAAAAATAATTCCTAAAACGACTGAAAATCAATTTCGATATACAGGAGTATTCCGATTTTTAGAAAAAAAATTTGGCCGGTTTGCAAAAAGTTCGTACTTTTGCATCCGATTTCAAGAGTTGGCGTCGTAGCTCAGTTGGTAGAGCGAAGGACTGAAAATCCTTGCGTCACTGGTTCAAATCCAGTCGATGCCACGCGAAAGGGAGACCCGAAAAAGGTCTCCCTTTTTTTGTATACAATAATTCCGCGAAAGCGGCGTTATACATTATTATGACAAAGATACTCATAGTAGACGACGAACAGGACCTCTGCGAGATCCTCAGTTTCAACCTCCAGAGCGAGGGCTACGAGACCGACACCGCCCCCAGCGCCGAGGAGGCCTTTGCGCTGGTCGACGCCGGCCGGCGCTACGACCTGCTGATGCTCGACGTGATGATGGACCGCATGTCGGGCTACGACCTTGCCGCCCTGCTCCGCAGCCGTGGCGACAACACCCCGATCATCTTCCTCACCGCCCGCGACGCCCACGACGACCAGCTGCAGGGCTTCGCCGCCGGTGCCGACGACTACATCACCAAGCCTTTCTCCTTCGACACCGTGCTGGCACGTGTCAAGGCCGTGCTCCGACGCAGCGCCCCGTCGGCCCCCGCCGAGCCCGACTGCCTGACCAAGCGCGAGCACCTCATCCTCGACCTCTTCCGGCAGTATCCCGGTCGCTATTTCACTCGCGAAGAGATTCTTGCCGCCGTGTGGCCGGGCGACGCCCTGGTGGGCGAACGCAGCGTGGATGTCCACATAGCGCGCCTGCGCAAGAAACTGGGCGCCGAAGGTTCACGGATTGTCAACAAAACAGGTTTCGGCTATGGATTGGTCTGACTGGGCTGTATGGGTGGCGCTGGCGGCCATCCTCGTAGTGCTGTTTCTCTACATACGCCTGATGCTTAAGAATGTACGCCTCAAGCAGTTGGCCGACGAAGCCAACCGCTTGCGCCGCGAGGCCGAGGCCACCGAGCAGCGCAACCGCCAGCTGAAACAGGAGATGACCTCCAACATCGCCCACGAGCTGAAGACCCCCGTCAGTTCCATCCGCGGCTACCTGGAGATACTCCTCTCCGACAAGCCCGTCGACGACGAGCGCCGCCGCTACTTCCTCGACCGCTGCTACCGCCAGACCCTCCGTCTCTCGGACCTCATACAGGACGTGTCCGTCATCAACAAGCTGGAGGAGAGCTCCGACCTCTTCCCGCGCACCGACGTGGATGCCCGCACGGTGGCCGACGAGGCCGTGGCCGACCTTGCCGACAAGGCCGCCACTGCCGCCATCACGCTCCACAACAACCTGCCGCCCATGCCCATGCAGGGCAACCACGAACTGCTCTACTGCATCTTCCGCAACCTGCTGGAGAACTCCGTCTCCTATGCCGGCGAGGGTGTGGACATCGTGCTCGAAACCTACGAACCCCCGAAAGTCAACACCCAGCCACCCAGCCACTCGGCCACCCACTATTATCTCCACTTCTACGACACCGGCAAGGGCGTGGCCGACGAGTACCTCTCGCGCCTCTTCGACCGCTTCGTGCGCATCGACAGCGGCCGCTCGCGCCAGAACGGAGGCACCGGCCTGGGCCTCAGCATTGTCAAACATTCCGTACTCTTCCACGGAGGCGAAATCTACGCCAAGAACCGCCCCGAAGGCGGCCTGGAATTCTTCTTCTCACTAAAAAAATTATGAATTAGAAATTAGGAATTAGGAATTAAAGCAACATGAAAGACGATAATTTGATTAAAGTAAAGAGTGAGGATTTTGCAGTACGGATTGTTGACCTGTATAAATATCTTGTTGCAAACAAGATGGAATATGTTATGTCAAAGCAGTTGTTGCGTAGCGGCACGAGTATTGGAGCAAACATCAACGAAGCGCTGTGTGGCATCTCAAGAAAAGATTTTTTATCCAAAATGTATATCGCATTCAAGGAATGCAATGAAACAAAATATTGGATTACTCTTTTATATAGAACGGACTATATTACAGAAAAAGAAAAAAGTTCAATAATGTCTGATTGTGAAGAATTGCTGCGAATGTTGAGCAGTATCACTAAAACAACGTCAAGCAACCTTAATTCCTAATTCCTAATTTCTAATTCCTAATTTATGATTGATATACAAATCAGATTCAACGACGTCGACCAGATGGGCCACGTCAACAACGCCGTCATCATGGAATACTTCGACCTCGGCAAGGAGGCCTTCTTCGCCGAACGCGGCCTGCCGCCCGAGGAAGGCGACTTCACCGTGATGATAGTCCACTACGACGTCGACTTCAAGCGGCAGATCCACTTCCACGACCGTATCCACGTCACCACCGAGACCGAACGCCTCGGCACCAAGAGCGTCACTGTGCTCCAGCGAGTTGTGGACAGCAACAACGGCGACATCTGTGCCGAATGCCACACCGTTTTGGCCGGCTACCGCCGCTCCACGGGCACCTCCGCCGTCATCCCCGACGACGTCCGCCAGCGCCTCTCGGAGTGACTTTTTTGAAAAAAATGTTTTCAACAGGTGTAATATTTGACACATTTTTTGCGTCTAATATATATGGAAAAAATTTTAAACCACAAAAATATGGGAAAAAACAAATCTTCAATCTTTACGTTTGCTACCATGGCTGTCTCTTTGATCATGCTGACAAGCTGTGAGGCAAAAACACCTGAGCATAAACTCTACATTCCCGACGGGTCGATGGGTATGGATGAACTAACTGCCATTGCGCAGGATACCAGTCATTTCCGTGCCCTCATCTTCACCAGCCCGTATTGCTACGGGTGCCGCCAGGCAATGGACGAAACCCGCCGTGCCGTCGAGGCCATGGACACCTCGCTGTGGCGTGTGTACTACCTTATTGTCGAGGATATTGCCGACTCCGCCCACTGGCAACAGGTGGTGGACGACATGGTGGACCTCGGCGCCCGCCGCGAGTGGATACACCACTGCAGCCTGCCCTTCGCCAAGGACGCCTACCGCGATGTCGTCGCCCTCTTCCGCACGGCGCAACCCCTTGACAATCGCAGCCGTATGGAGGGCATACCCTTCGAGCTGGTGGTCGATACCAACAACTTTATCCCGGTCAAACGCTGCAAACCGGCCCCCGATGCCGACAGCGAGTGGTTCGAGCTGAACACCTTCATCTACGAGGACTACCTCCGCCAGTACACCGACTTCAGTATCGACGACGGCTCCTATGTTGTCTACTCCACCTCCGCTCCTGCTCCAGAGACTCATGTGGTGGTCCTGGAAAAATAATATTTTTTTTCGCCCGAACCCCCTATCAACACCCTACGAACACCCTACCAACTCCCACAAAAATATAAGAAGTGTGGGAGTTGGTAGGGTGTTCGTAGGGTAATGGTAGGGGGATTGCCCGAAAGGACGGTCTGTTGGTGACGGCTATTTTTTCTTCATGGCGTCGAGTTCCTGGCGGAGGTAGATGCCGGTGTAGTTGTCTTTTTGTTTGGCGAGTTGTTCGGGGGTGCCGCAGAAGGTGATGTTGCCGCCGGCGCGGCCGCCGTCGGGGCCGAGGTCGATGATCCAGTCGGCGACCTTGATGACGTCCATGTTGTGCTCGATGACGAGGACGGTGTTGCCTTTGTCGACAAGTTTCTGCAGCACGTCGAGCAGCACGCGGATGTCCTCGAAGTGGAGGCCTGTGGTGGGTTCGTCGAGGATGTAGAGGGTCTTGCCGGTGTCGGTGCGGGAGAGCTCGGTGGCCAGTTTGACGCGTTGTGCCTCGCCGCCGCTGAGGGTGGTGCTCTGCTGGCCGAGGGTGATGTAGCCGAGGCCCACGTCCTTCAGGGCCTGGAGTTTGCGGCGCAGTTTGGGGTAGGCGTCGAAGAAGTCGACGGCCTCGTTGACGGTCATGTCGAGCACGTCGGAGATGGACTTGCCGCGGTAGCGTATCTCGAGGGTTTCGCGGTTGTAGCGTTTGCCGTTGCAGACCTCGCAGTTGACGTAGACGTCGGGCAGGAAGTTCATTTCGATGGTGCGCAGGCCGGCGCCCTTGCAGTGTTCGCAGCGTCCGCCGCTGACGTTGAAGCTGAAGCGACCGGGCTTGTAGCCGCGGATGCGGGCCGACGGCAGCTCGGCGAAGAGGCGGCGGATGTCGTCGAAGATGCCCACGTAGGTGGCGGGGTTGGAGCGCGGTGTGCGGCCGATGGGCGACTGGTCGATCTGGATGACCTTGTCGATGTTGTCGACGCCTTCGATGGACTGGTAGGGCAGCGGGGTGCGGAGCGAGTGGTAGAAGTGTTGGGAGAGGATGGGTTGGAGGGTGTCGTTGATGAGGGTGGACTTGCCGCTGCCGCTGACGCCGGTGACGCAGACGAAGAGGCCCAGGGGCAGGTCGAGGTCGACAGAGCGGAGGTTGTTGCCGGTGGCCCCTTTCAATATTATATGTTGGCGGTCCTTGTTGGGGCGGCGTTTGGGGAGGGAAATGTCGCGGCGGCGGGCGAGGTAGTCGAGGGTTAGTGAGGGATTCGTCGCCGTATTATTCTTAGTTCCTAATTTCTCATTCCTCACATCTCCTGCGTACAGCACCTTGCCGCCGTGGATGCCGGCGCCGGGGCCGATGTCCACGAGGAAGTCGGAGGCGAGCATCATGTCGCGGTCGTGTTCGACGACGATGATGCTGTTGCCGAGGTCGCGGAGTTGCTTGAGGCTCTCGATGAGGCGCTGGTTGTCGCGCTGGTGGAGGCCGATGGAGGGTTCGTCGAGGATGTAGAGCACGTTGACCAGCTGTGAGCCTATCTGCGTGGCCAGTCGTATGCGCTGGGCTTCGCCGCCGGAGAGCGAGGCGGTGCTGCGGTTCATGGAGAGGTAGCCCACGCCGACGTCGGTGAGGAAGTGCAGGCGTTTGAGGATTTCGCCCAGCACCTCGTGGGCCACGGCGGCGTCGCGGGAGTCCAGCTGGGGTTCGAGGTCGGTGAGCCACTGCTGCAGCTCCAGCAGGTCCATGTCGGCCAGTTGGCCGATGTTCTTGTCGAGGATGCGGAAGGCCAGGCTTTCGGGTTTGAGGCGATGGCCGTGGCATTCGGGGCAGGGGACGGTGTTCATGAAGCTGGCCACCCACTTCTGCAGGCTGGCGGAGGTGTCGTCGAGGGCCAGGTTGGACATGTAGCTGACGATGCCGGGGAACTCGCTGAGGTAGCCGGGGTCCTCGGGGTCCTCGATGCCGGCGAAGTGGTTGCTGCCGTAGAGGATGGCGTTCATGGCCTCCTCGCTAAGGTCGCCGATGGGGGTGTCGAGGGTGAAGTCGTAGTGGCGCCCCATGAGTTCCAGTTTGCGGTAGACGTAGTTGGTGGGCGAGTATTTGCCGAGCACCTCGATGCCGCCGTCGCGGAGGCTCTTCTTGGGGTCTGGGATGAGCTTCTGCATGTCGATCTGCGCCACACGGCCCAAGCCGCCGCAGTGGGGGCAGGCGCCGTAGGGCGAGTTGAAGGAGAAGGTGTTGGGTTCGGGCTCGGGGTAGGAGAGGCCGCTGTCGGGGTCCATGAGCATGCGGCTGAAGTAGCGCACGGAGCCGTCATCGTTGTTGAGCACCATCAGCACGCCCTTGCCCTGGCGGAAGGCGGTCTGCACGGCCTCCTTCAGGCGGGTCTGGTTGCCGTTGGCGCGGAGGCGGTCGATGACCAGCTCGATGTCGTGTACCTTGTAGCGGTCCACCTGCATGTGGTAGGTCAGCTCGCGCACCTCGCCGTCGACGCGGACTTTGAGGAAGCCTTTCTTGGCCACCTGTGCGAAGAGTTCGCGGTAGTGGCCCTTGCGGCCTTTGACCAGCGGGGCCAGGATCATGATGTCGTGGCTGCCGAATTCCGTGCGGATAATGTCGATGATTTTCTCCTCGCTGTATTTCACCATGGGCTTGCCGGTGGCCAGGGAGTAGGCCTTGCCGATGCGGGCGTAGAGCAGACGGAGGAGGTCGTAGGTGTCGGTGAGGGTGCCGACGGTGGAGCGGGGATTGTTGTTGGTGCTTTTCTGTTCGATGGAGATGACGGGGCTGAGACCCTCGATGAGGTCCACGTCGGGGCGTTCCATGTTGCCGATGAAACGGCGCGCGTAGGCCGAGAAGGTCTCCATGTAGCGCCGCTGGCCTTCGGCGTGGATGGTGTCGAAGGCGAGGGAGGATTTGCCGCTGCCGCTGATGCCGGTGAAGACGACCAGCTTGCCGCGCGGTATCTCAAGGTCTATGTTCTGCAGGTTGTGCTCTCTGGCACCCAGTATTTTAATCTTTTCGTCGTCCATGCTTGCTTAGAGTGTCTCGATGACGGTTGTGTCGTGTTTGCCTTTGGTGAGGGTGGTGTATTCCGTGCCCTTTTTGATGGGGATGCGGACGGTGTAGGTGTTGCCGTTTTTGTTTTTCAGCTTGTCGGTGACGAGCCAGGGGTTGAACATGCGCAGCATCTTGTAGGTGGTGCCGTTGTCGATGGCGAACTGCACGAGGTCCACGTCTTTGCCGCTGAGGCTGACCTCCTCGTATCGCAGTTCGGGGTAGGTGTCGCATTGGCGCACAGTGTATCCGTAGGCTGTGGGGTGCTGCATGATGAGCTTGAGGGCGAGAATGCGGTAGACGTAGCGTTGCGTCTCCTGGTTGAGGTGGAGGTCGTAGTAGCTGTGCTGCTGCTGGTTGGCGAGGCGACGGCCAAGACCGTTTTCGCCGCAGTTGTAGGCCGCGGCGGCCTCGGTCCATCCTCCGAAGCGTTGTTTGAGTTCCTTCAGGTAGCGGCAGGCGGCGCGTGTGGAGGCCTCGAGGTCGTTGCGCATGTCAATCTCGTCGCTGATTTCCAACCCGTATTTCTGCCCGGTCGACTTCATAAACTGCCAGTAGCCGCCGGCCCCGGCAGACGAGGTGACGTTCTGCAGGGCGCTCTCGATGACGCAGAGATACTTCATGTCCTCCGGCACACGCTCCTCTTTCAGTATGCGCTCGATGGTGGGGAACACGCGGCTGGCGCGCTTGATGCAGAAGAGGGTGTGGCTCTGGTAGTACATGTTGGACACCAGTTCGCGGTCGAGGCCTTCGCGGACATAGAAGATGTTCAACGGTACGCGTTCGCCGCAGAAGTAGAGGGTGTCGGGTATGGACGGGGCATAGATATGGTAGCCGGAGCGTATGGCCCGCTCGTGGGTCTCTTCGCTGTTGTTCTCCTTGCGGGTGGAAAAAATAAAGGCTTCTCCGGCGATAGCCAAAGAGGCCAGTACGATGGCTATGATTGACAGTTTCTTCATGAGGTGACGGTGCTGACAATTTCGCGGGCCACTTTCTGTTTGCTCCGCAGGCCCACATCGCGGCGGCTGCCGTCGGCGCCGAGGATGGTCACCTTGTTGGTGTCGGTGCCGAAACCGGCTCCGGCGTCGCGCAGCGAATTCATTACTATGTAGTCAAGGTTCTTGCGCTGCAGTTTGCCTTGGGCGTTCTGCAGCTCGTTGTCGGTCTCCAGGGCGAAACCGACCAGCAGCTGGCCGTCGGTTTTCATCTTGCCCAGCGAGGCCAGGATGTCGGGATTCTGCACCAGGGTGAGGGTCATGCCCTCGTCGCCCTGCTTTTTGAGTTTGTGGTCGGCGCACTCCGCCGGGCGGTAGTCGGCCACGGCGGCGGAGAGGATGGCGCCACGGCACGTGGGATAGAGCGCGGTGGCGGCGGCATACATTTCGCGGGCCGACTCGATGTCGGTGCGGTGCACGCGGGGGTGGCTGATGCTCAGGGCCGTGGGACCCGTTACCAACTCCACCTCGGCTCCGGCGTCGGCCAGGGCCTGTGCCAGGGCGAAGCCCATCTTGCCGCTGGAGTAGTTGCCGACGAAGCGCACACTGTCGATTCGCTCGTAGGTGGGCCCGGCGGTGACAAGCCAGCGCTGGGCGGAGAGCGGAGTGTGGAGCGTGGAGAGCGCGGCCTCCACTATCTCGGCCGGTTCCACCATGCGCCCGGGGCCGCTGGTGCCACAGGCCAGTTCGCCTACGGCAGGGCCGACGGTGCGGACGCCCCAGCCCTTGAGGGTGGCGATGTTGCGCTGCACGGCGGGGTGGGCCCACATCTGGCTGTTCATGGCTGGAGCCATGAGCACTCGCTCCGGCGGCATGGCCAGCAGCAGGGTGCTCAGTGCGTCGTCGGCGATGCCCGAAGCCACTTTGCCGATGATGTTGGCCGTGGCGGGAGCCACAACGAGCAGCTCGCCCCAGTCCTTGAGGGAGATATGCTCGGTGGAGCTGCCGTTGCCCGTGAAGAGGTCGTGGTAGAGCGGCGCCCCGGAGACGGTCTCCAGGGTGGCGCGTGTGACGAACTCCAGCGCGTGCTCCGTGGCGGCGCAGCGCACCTCGTGGCCGGCCTTCTTCAGCAGGCGCACTAGCTCCGGACTCTTGTAGGCAGCAATGCCTCCGGTAATGCCGACGATGATTCTCATGGCTTAGCCCTTATGCTTCCATGTTCTTGATTTCGTCGTCGATGGCCTCGCGCTGTTTCTCCTCGGCGCTCTCCTTGGCGGGGTTGCGGTAGAAGATCTGGCCTTCGAGGTACTCCTCGGTGGCTTCGAGGGTGGGTTTGGGCTGCAGCTCGTAGCGGCGCACAATCTCGATCTGCTCGCGGTTCTCGTACATCTCGTCCATCGTGTCGTTGCTGGTCTTGAAGTCGTCGATCTTGTTGTGCAGCTCGCGTTTCTCCTCGGCGGCAATCTGGTTGGCACGCTTGGTGAGAACGGCTACGGTCTCGTAGATGTTGTCGGTCTGTTTGCTGAAATCGGCAGTGTTTCTCGTGATGGTGGTGTTCACCACTTTCTTCTTCTTCTCTTCCATTTATTTTGTGATTTATTTTGTTTTTCGGTTTCTATTTTTCGTTGGCTTTCTTGGCCATGGCGGCGCGTGTGCGGGTGTAGATGTCCTGCGCTTCGGCCAGGTACTTGGAGTTGCTGAAGCTGCTGTTGAACTTGTCGAAGTCGTTCACCACCTGCTGCAGGCGCTCGTACATCTTGTCCTCGCGGCTGTTGATGGCGTAGCGGAAGCTCGACACGAGCATGTAGTACATGGCGTCTTCGCGCATCGAGGCCTCGGGGTACTGGCTGAGGAACTGCTTGAACGACTCGTAGGCGGCGTGGTATTCTTCGATGAAGTAGTATCCGTAGGCTATCTCGTAGTCCTTGCGGATGAGCTTCTTGCGCATCTCGTCGAGGCAGTTGTTCACCTCCGGAATGCGGGTGCTGCGGGGCCATCGCTCGGCAAACATCTCGAACTCCTCGATGGCCTCCTTGGTCTGGCTCTGGTCGAGGTTGTAGTCCGGCGAGTCCATATACTTGCAGTAGGCCGAATAGAAGGCGGCATCCTCCATGCGCTCGCTGTAGGGGAACTGGCGCGCAAAGCGTTTGAACTGGTAGCCCGCCGTGAAGTAGTCTTTCTCATGGTAGAGCGACATGGCGTAGTACCAGCCGATGTTCTCGGCGTTCTCCTTCCCGCGGTAGTAGAGCGTCAGGTTCTCGAACAGTTGCGCGGCTCGCGAATAGCGTTGTTCGTTGTAGTATTGCATGGCCGCGGCGTACTTGGCGTCGTAATCGTTGCTGTTGAGCAGTTTGTTGTATCCGTTGCAACTTGCTAATAGCAAGCATACTGAGATGATTCCGAATATGTTTTTCGCGTTTCTCATAACGTGCAAAAGTACGAAAAAAAATTGATATATTATGAATTTTATTTTAAAAATATTCACCCCCGGCTCCGGCCCCTTTCCAGGGGCGGCAGTGTACGGCTCGTGGCGAATATCGTTTAACGGTAAATCGTCCGTATTTCGAAACTCCCGTGAGTATGCATCGAATATTGTTAACAATCGTTAAAACGGCTGTTTTCGGACCAATGAACAACCTACCAAATCCTACCGTGGTGGGAGTTGGTAGGGAGTTGGTAGGGAGTTGGTAGGGGGTTAAGTGGGAGTTTGCACCCCTCGGACTCGGAGCATGCAGGAAAAAAAGTTTGGCCATGTCGGGCTTTTTCTGTATCTTTGCATTTTAAAATTATAACAATATATGGATACCATCATCATCTTAGACTTTGGCTCTCAATACACTCAGCTGATTGCGCGCAAAATCCGCGAGCAGAATGTCTACTGCGAGATTCATCCTTTCAACAAGATTCCAGCCCTCACCTCCGACGTGAAGGGTGTTGTTTTTTCGGGCAGCCCCTACAGCTGCAACGCCGCCGACGCGCCGGTGCCTGACATGAAGGACATCAAGGGCAAGCTGCCGCTGCTGGCGGTGTGCTATGGCGCCCAGTATCTGGCCAAATGGGGCGGCGGACGCGTGCAGCAGAGCAAGATACGCGAGTATGGCCGTGCCAACCTCAATTTCATCGACAGTTCGAACCCCCTGATGAAGGGCGTACCCATGGGCAGCCAGGTGTGGATGAGCCACGGCGACACCATCGAGGCGTTGCCCGAGGGCTACAAGACCATCTGCAGCACGGAGAATGTCAAGTATGCCGGCTACCAGATTGAAGGCGAGGAGACCTACGCCATCCAGTTCCACCCCGAGGTGCACCATTCGGTCGACGGCAACACGCTGTTGCACAACTTTGTGGTCGACATCTGCCACTGTCGCCAAGAGTGGACGCCGGCCTCGTTTATCGAGACTACCGTCAAGGAACTGCGCGAGAAGGTGGGCGACGACAAGGTGGTGCTCGGCCTCAGCGGCGGTGTGGACAGCACCGTGGCCGCCGTGCTGCTCAACAAGGCCATCGGCCATCAGCTGCACTGCATCTTCGTCGACAACGGCCTGCTGCGCAAGAACGAGTTCGAGGGGGTGCTGGAGAGCTACAAGGACATGGGCCTCAACGTGAAGGGCGTCGATGCCAAGGAGCGTTTCTACAGTGTGCTGGCCGGGGTCACCGAGCCGGAGAAGAAGCGCAAGGCCATTGGCAAGACCTTCATCGATGTCTTCGACGCCGAAGCCAAGCTCATCACCGACGCCAAGTGGTTGGGCCAGGGCACGATATATCCCGACGTGATTGAAAGTTCGAGCGTCAAGGGCCCCAGCCAGACCATCAAGAGCCACCACAATGTGGGCGGCTTGCCAGACTATATGAAACTGAAACTTGTCGAGCCGCTGCGCAGCCTGTTCAAGGACGAGGTGCGTCGCGTGGGCCGCCAGCTGGGCATCAAGGACGAGCTCATCGGCCGCCACCCGTTCCCGGGTCCCGGCCTGGCCATCCGCATCCTGAGCGATGTGACGCCCGAGAAGGTGCGCATCCTTCAGGAGGTGGACCACATCTTCATCCAGGGTCTGCGCGATGCGGGCCTGTACGACAAGGTGTGGCAGGCCGGTGCCATGCTGCTGCCGGTGCAGAGCGTGGGCGTCATGGGCGACGAGAGGACCTACGAGAGCGTCGTGGCCCTGCGCGCCGTGGAGAGCGTCGACGGCATGACCGCCGACTGGAGCCACCTGCCGTACGACTTCATGGCCAAGGTCTCGAACGAGATCATCAACCGCGTCAAGGGCGTCAACCGTGTCTGCTACGACATCAGCTCCAAGCCCCCCGCAACCATCGAGTGGGAATGAACCAGAGTGGAGAGTGAAGAGCGGAGAGTGGAGAGCGGATTGAATGAATTAAAAAGAAGAAATAGAGATGTCGAACAGCGTTTTAAGAGACAAGAGTTTCGCTTTTGCGGTGAGGGTGTTGCGATTGTGCGATTATCTGGACCAGGCAAGGGAATACGCTTTGAAGGACCAGATTGGAAGAAGCGGAACGAGTATCGGGGCCAATGTGCGAGAGGGTAGAAATGCCCAAGGCCCACGGGATATGGCTCACAAGTTCTCCATTGCGCTGAAGGAGGCTGACGAGACGGAATATTGGTTGGAACTGTTGCGTGTGACAGGGAAAATCGACCAGGCAGCTTTCGACTCTATGATGAAGGATCTGGATGAAATTATCTCAATGTTGGTTTCATCGATAAAAACGCTAAAGAAAAATAACAGAGATGGGAATGAAGAAGAGGGTAAAAACTAATGAATATGATACATAAAAATGGAAATAACACTGTGTGGTTTGGAAGGAGGATGTGGAAGGTGATGCTGATGTGCTGCGTCAGCATTGTTCTCCACTCTCCACTCTCCACTCTCCACTCAGTTCAAGCGCAGATGCCCGGGGCGGCGCCCATCAAGGTGAGCACCGAGACCCAGGTGATGCACGGCAAGAAATACTATGTCCATATCGTGGAGAAAGGCCAGACGGTCTACTCCATTTCCAAAGCCTACAAGGTGGAGAGCTACGATGCTGTGACGCATGTCGACATCCATTTCCTCCATCCTGGCGACACGGTGTGGCTGCCGGTGCGAGGCCAGTTCGCCACGGGCACCGACGCCCTCGAGGCCCAGAAGCAGGAGTCCATCCGCAAGCAGGAAGAGCAGCGCCAGCAGGCAGCCGCCCAGCCCGCGCAGCCGTCGGCTCCCGCCGAGGCCCGTCCCGTGCCTACCCACGGCACTGTCTCCTCGCCGGAGCCTGTCAAGGTCGAACCGCCCGAGGTGAAGCGTACCGGCAAGGTGCTCCGCATGTCGCTCATGATGCCGCTGCATCTGGACCAGATTGACGAGATATCCACTTCGAAGTTCGATGTCGAGCAGCGTGGCAAACGCAGCTACCGCCAGTTCGAGTTCATCGAGTTCTATGAGGGAATACGCATGGCCCTCGACGAGATGGCCCGCCAGGGCGTCAACGTGGAGCTGAATGTCGTCGACGTGTCCGACAATACGCCGGCGGCGGTGCAGCGCGCCTTTGAGACGCACCGTGTGGGACAGAGTGATTTCGTGGTGGCGTTGCTGTTCCGCGACGCCTTCGACAAGGCCGCCGAGCTGGCGCAGCAGGCAGGGGTCTACATTGTCAACCCCATGGCCACCCGCAGCGAAATCTGCGCCGAGAACCCTTACATGGTCAAAATCCAGCCCTCGCTGGAGAGCCAGGTGCGCGTCATGCTCGACAATATGAAGAGCGAGCGTCCCGATGCCCACCTGTACATCATCCATGGCGCCAATGCCGCCAGCGAGAAGCCTGTGCTCGACGAACTGAAACGTCAGCTTGCCGAGCGCGGCGACATCAAGTACACCCTCTTCAATTGGAGCCAGAACGGCAAGCTTACCTCCACGCTGAAGCATACGCCGGGTTGCAATGTGCTGAGCATCTACGACCACAAGCAGGACCAGATGCGCGTGTATTCCAGCAACCTGCTCAACCGCCTCTCCGCCTTCAAGACCAACAGCCCCACGCTGTATACCATCAGCGACTGGACGCGGGACTTCAGCGATGTCGACTTCTCGCAGCTGCAACTACTTGGCTACCACACATTCTCCTCGGCGTGGGATATGACCAACGAGGTGCATGTGGAGTTCCTGAAGGCATTCCGTGACACCTACGGTTCGGAGCCTACATCGCCCTTGGCGGCCACGGGCTACGACCTGACTATGTATATCGTCACCGGGCTGCACAGCCGCAACAGCGGTTTCTGGTCGGCGCCTTCGCGGTCGATGCCCTCGCTGGTGCATCCGCTGCACTTCAGCCGCCGTCATGCAGGCCTCGAAAACGACCAGCCGCAGCTGTTCCGCATGGAGTCGCTGCGCCTTGTCCCAACACGTTAAACGCACATTAGTTAATGGATTACCAGACTACAATACAGAAAGAATTCCGTGTGACGGGCCCCGGATTGCACACCGGTCGCACGGTGACTGTCACCGTGAAGCCAGCCTTCGAGGACTTCGGCATCGCCTTCCGCCGCACGGACCGCACCAATATCATCACCCAGCAGGCCCTGGCCTCCAATGTCGGCGCCACGTCGCGCGGCACCACCCTCGGCTCCGGCCGCCAGTCCATCGCCACCATCGAGCACCTGATGTCGGCCCTGCATGGCATGAAGGTGGACAACGCCCTGATTGAACTCGACGGCGGCGAGGTGCCCATCATTGACGGTTCGGCACGGCCCTGGATGCTGGAGCTGGTGCGTGTCGGCACCCGCACCTACAACACCCCCCGGCGTTACTACACTTTCCGTGAGCCGCTGCACTTCGAGTTCAAGGACACGGGCTCGGTGTTCGACCTTACGCCATGCGACCACTTCGCGGTGCACTGCGAGATAGACTTTCCCAACAGCGTCATCGGCCGCCAGGAGGCCGATATGAACTGCCTTGACGAGTACTCGGCGAGCATCGCCCCTTGCCGCACGTTCGTCTTCCTGCACGAAATCGAACCCCTGTTGCGCTTCAACCTCATCAAGGGCGGAAGCCTGGACAATGCCCTTGTGTATGTCAACGAGGAGTTGAAACCCAAGCAGTTGAAACGTCTCGGAAAGACCTTCAACAAGGACGTGAACAACTTCAAGGTGCACGACGGCGTGCTGAACACCACCAACCCCTACTTTCCCAACGAGCCTGCGCGGCACAAACTGCTCGACTTTGTGGGCGATGTGCGCCTGGCGGGCTGCATGCTCAACGCCCACTTCTCCATCTACAAACCCGGCCACAAGGCCAACAACGCCTTTGCCCGTTTCCTGATGGAATACATGAATAATCATCCTAACCAAGAATAAATCAATTAATTGTAATGACTTTATACGACCTTCACCCTGATGCCAAGATTGGCCAGAACGTAAAGATTTCCAATTTTACCACCATCTACGAGGATGTTGAAATTGGCGACGGAACCTGGATCGGTCCCAATGTGACCATCTTCCCCGGTGCCCGTATCGGCAAGAACTGCAAGATTTTCCCCGGCGCGGTCATTGCCGCCGTGCCGCAGGACCTGAAGTTCGCCGGCGAATATTCCACCGTTGAGATTGGCGACAACAACAGCATCCGCGAGTGCTGCACCATCCATCGCGGCACCGCCGCCAGCGGCAAGACCGTCATCGGCAACGGCAACCTGCTGATGGCCTACGTGCATGTGGCCCACGACTGCGTCATCGGCGACAACTGCGTGCTGGCCAACAACGCCACCCTGGCGGGCCACATCATCATGGGCGACTACGTCATCCTCGGCGGCAAAACGGCCTGCCTGCAGTTTATCCACATCGGCTCGCACGTCATCACGCAGGGCGGCGCCCTCATCGACAAGGACATACCGCCCTTCATCAAGGCCGCCCGCTACCCGATACAGTACTGCGGTGTGAACAGTCTCGGCCTCCAGCGCCGCGGATTCACGCAGGAGAGCATCAACCGCATCAGCGACATCTACCGCTACCTCTTCGTCAAGGGCCTCAACGTCACCGACGCTGTGGAACAGGTGAAGGAACACTACGGCCACACCGACGAGGGCAAGCAGATTCTGGCCTTCATCGGCAACGCCAACACCGGCTTGCTGAGCGGGTACAAGAGTGTGAGAAAATAAGGGGTTTAGACCCGAACCATCGTGGTCTCGACAATGGCAATGCGCTTGCCGTTGTCGGGACTTTCTATTATGGTCTGGAAGAGGGCTGTGGAGCGGCCGAGCTTGAGGGGAGAGCAGGTGGCTTTCAGTCCGTTGCCGAGGGCAGGGGAGAGGAAATGGATGGTGGCGTCGAGCGAGACCCAGTGGAGGTTGCCATCGACCAGGCAGTCGGTGTTGGCCGCCACGGCGGCGGCAAAGTCGGCCAACGTAAAGAGGACGCCGCCCATGGCCACGCCACGGGCGTTGCGGTGGTGTGCCTCGAGGGTCAGGGAGCAGTGCGCCTCGTGGTCGGCAACGAGGTCTATCTGTATGCCAGTCAGTTCGGTGGCATAGCGGTCAGCGGCAAAAACGGTGCGGGCTTGTTCGGTGGGGTTCATATTTTAAAATGTATAGGTCAGGCCGAGGCCGGCCAGGTTGTGGAAGCACCCTTTGTTGGACTGAAGAAGGAAGTAGGTGCCGTTGCTGTTGTCGTTGGTCACGCTGAGGGCGGAGTACTGGAACCGTGCCTCGATGCCCAGGTGGTCGGTGAACCGGTAGCGCACGCTGAGGGTGAGCGGCAGCCAGTCGACGGTGGTGAAAATGTTGTCGCTGGCGTATCCGTTGGTGAAACTCTCGCCTACCTTGACGGCCGGGGCCACGCCGGCACCGATGCGCAGGCGGTTCTCCATGCCGGAATAGGTCACGAGGAGCGGTATTTCGATGTAGCTGGCCGACAGGGTCGTGTTGTAGGTTTTGTTGTAGGATCCCTTGTTGGTGAAGGCCAGCTCGACCGTCATGCGCCAGGGACTAGAGACATCGGACGAGAGCGCGAAGCTGGTGCCCACGCCGGCACGGAGGCCCACATGACTGTAGCTGCCGGCCTGGTCGCCGTCGATCTGGCAAAAGTTGGCTCCCGCGAAGACGGTCGCATCGAAGCGAGACTGGGCTTGGAGGGAAACGAACAATGAGGATTGAAGAATAACGAATGCGGCTATCAGCAGTTTTGTTTTCATAAAGCAAGCTCCTTTCTAAGTTTTTTTGCACCAACGAATTGTATTCCGCACATGCCCATGCGGCGGGCGGCCTCGACGTTGACGGGGTTGTCATCGACGAACGTGCACTCTTCGGCTTTCAACCCATAGCGGTCCAGCAGCACCTGGAACAACCGCGGGTCGGGCTTGACCAAGTGCTCGGCACCGGAAACGACGTAGCGGTCAATCATTTGCAGTATTGGGAAGTGCTCACGAGCCTCGGGAAAGGTCTCCATGCTCCAGTTGGTGAGGCCGTAGATTTCATGACCTTTCTTCCTGAGTTCCACGATTATATCGCGCATGCCAGGCATCTCGCCGGTGAGCATCTCTTTCCAGCGCGAGCGGTAGAGCTCGATGGCGGACTCATAGTCGGGGTATTTCTCCTTCAACTCCTTGAGGCACAGCTCCTGGCTCTCGCCGGCATCGATGCGCAGGCGCCAGTCGTTGTCGGCCACATGGCGCAGGAACCACCACGCCTTGGCCTCGTCGCCAAAGTGCTCTGTATAAATCTTTTCCGGCTCCCACCGCACCAACACATTGCCAAAATCGAATATGATGTTTTTCATCGGATGTTTACTCGTTTATACCCCCTTTAACGTCGAAGAGGTGTTTTTATTGTATCCGGAAGTTATCAACACCCTGTCATCTCCCACCGTGGTGGGAGTTGGTTGGGAGTTGGTAGGGAGATGGTTGGGGCTTAATAGGTGGATAATCAGTGAGATGTGTCTGACGGTCAGCGGTTTGGGTTGGTTTATCGTTTAACGACGATATTAACAGAATCTTCAATCGAGACTCTGAGGGTCTCGGAGGTGTACTGACCGGGGGTGACGGTGACGGTGCGGAGGGGTGTGTCGAGGGCGTGGAGCTGCCAGAAGTCGGGGCAGGGGGTGAGGTCCACCTCCTGGATATGGGTGAAGCGGATGTAGAGCGTGCGGAGGTTGGGGCAGGGCGCGAGGTCGATGGCGCGCAGGGGAGAGTAGATGCAGAGGAGGCTTTCGAGGTGGGGGAAGGGTGTGAGGTCGAGGGTGTCCAAGTGGGTGTGGCTCAGCTTGATGACGCGCAGGTCGTGGCAGCTGTCGGCCTCGAAGCGCTCCAGCGGCAGGTTGATGCCGTAGAGGCGTTGCAGACGGGGCAAGGCGTTGACGTCGAGGCTTGTAATGGGATTGTCACTGCAAGTGAGCTGCTCCAGCTGGGGGAAGAGTTCGATGCCCTCGAGGCTGCGGATGCCCTGGTCGTAGCATTCCAGTTCGGTCGCCGCGCAACCTTCGGCGGTGGCGCGGAGGTATTTGCCGTGGGCCTTGACGGCCAGTCCGTTGCCAATGAGCCAGGTGCGGAAGGCCTTGTCCGGCACGCGCACGGCGCGCTGGCAGTCGCATACCTCCATGCTGGCGGGTCGCGACGTTGCGCAGCTCGCCAGCAGGAGAATGCTCAAAATAGAGACTGTAGACAGTCGTCTCATTGCAGCTTGAAAGTGATGGGAATGTTGTACTGCACGCGGACGGGCACGCCTCGTTGCGTGCC
Organism: Bacteroidales bacterium UBA3684; assembly: GCA_002372855.1. GTDB lineage: Bacteria > Bacteroidota > Bacteroidia > Bacteroidales > P3 > Colimorpha. Next base: position 24,970 of record DFIZ01000042.1, on the reverse strand, counting down.
GGGCTTCCACTTGGGCATGGCATTGATTACCCGGAGTGCCTCGGCGTCGAGTTCCTCGTTGACGCTGCGTAACACTTTTGCATCGCTGACGGTGCCGTCTTTCTCGATGACAAAGGTGATATACACACGGCCTTCAACCTTGTTGTTCTTGGCCATTACGGGGTACTTGATGTTCTCGGCCAAGTACTTGTAGAGGGCTTCCTCCCCGCCGGGGAATTCGGGATTCACTTCCACAACTTTGAACACCTCGTCGGTGTTGGCATCCAATGGCGCCGATTCGTCGACATTGGTGGCTTCAAACGGAATCTCCTCCTGCTCAACGGCTTCTCCGTTGGCCGGCTGGCAACCCGCCATCACCAGCACTGCCGCTACGGGCAGTGCCGCCAGTGCTTTCCATGCGCCGAAGCGCGATTGTGTTTTGTTCATCATAACAATACGTTTTTTGATGTTAATACTAAGGAAATTATTGGTGATATGGCCATATCCGGTTCCGGTAGCCTGCCGGTAGAGCAGGTGGAGGTAGCCCCCGCGGCCGCAGCTCCCGATGGAGGCGGCGTCGGCCTGGAACTCCTGCACGGCCCGCAGCTCGCGCAGCATGAGCCAGGCAAAGGGGTTGAACCACGCTCCGCAGCACAGCAGGCGTGCACAGATGATGTCGGCGGTGTGGTAGCGGCTTACGTGGAGCGACTCGTGGGCGAGGATGCAGCGCAGCTCGTCATCGCTCAGTCCGCGCGTGCCGACAACTATCTGGTTGAAGAAAGAGTAGGGGGCGGTGTCGTCGTCGAGCAGCACGAGCGATGCGTTGCGGGGGATGTTGTAGCCGTCGGTGGCCCGATAGACGGTGTGTTTGCGCCTGAGCCTGAGGATGGTGACAGTCTGTGCCCCGATTTGGAACAACAGGTATCCGAGGCACAGCGCCACGCCGATGAGGTGGATGTCTGCAAGGTCGATGGTTCGCATGGACGCATAGGCCGAAATGGTGATTTCGTCCAGCGTCGCCATGTAGCCTTCGGTGGGGAGCACCGTTTGCGCTGCCGTTGCAAGGTTCGAGGGCAGCGTGAACCAAGGAAATATGACGCTGAACCACAGCGTCGTCAGCAGGTACCATTGGCTTTGTTTCAGCCATCGGTCGCGCCGCAGCGTCAGGCAGTAGAGGCCGTAGAACAGCCCTGCCGCAAGGGTCGAAAGAACAAGGAATCTAATCATATAGGGCTTTGGTTGTCGTTAATTAACATTGTTTTTTGTTGTTTTCGAGTTCTTTTGTCAAGGATTCAAGGTCCTCGAGTGTGACCTCGTTCTTGTTTACCAGAAAGCTCACCAGCGCCCTCGCTGACGAGCCGAAGTAGCGTTTTGCGAAGCCGCTGAGTTGCTGCTGCATGTACTCCTCGCGGCTGACGAGGGGGTAGTAGCGGTTGGAACGGTTGAAGGTTTCGTGGCCGACGAAACCTTTCTGTTCCAGCGTGCGCACCACGGTGAGCACCGTGTTGTAGGCTGCGTCGCTCTCCACTGCGGCCACGATGTCGCTGGCGAAGCCCTGGCCCACTTTCCATATGGCCTGCATCACTTGTTCTTCGGCCTTGGTGAGTTCTTTATTCATAATTGTTATTTTTAGTTCTATAATTATAAATCTAGTTAATAAACGGGTAAAATAATTTATTATTGTGTGGATGATGAAATTTTTTTTTCGAAGTTGACTGAAACAAAAAAAAGCAGGGACATAAGATGTTGATTCTTATGTCCCTGCTTGGTTTTTTTTCGCAGGCTGGCAGCCTGCGCTCCATTATCGCGGGCTGGCAGCCCGCGTACCATAGGCTAGCGGTTGGCGTACATGTCTTCGTAGTACTTCATGTAGTCGCCGCTGGTGACGTTGTCCATCCACTCCTGGTTGTCGAGGTACCAGCGGACGGTTTTCTCGATGCCTTCCTCGAACTGGAGGGAGGGTTCCCAGCCCAGTTCGCGTTGGAGCTTGGAGGAGTCGATGGCGTAGCGCAGGTCGTGGCCGGCGCGGTCGGTGACGTAGGTGATGAGGTCCATGTCCTGGCCCTCGGGACGGCCGAGGAGGCGGTCGACGGTGTTGATGAGCAC
>DFIZ01000042.1:0-22786 GCA_002372855.1 Bacteroidales bacterium UBA3684 | reverse complement strand
CGCCGATGTTGTAGGTCTCGGCCACTTTGCCTTTGTGGAAGATGAGGTCGATGGCACGGGCGTGGTCCTCGACGTAGAGCCAGTCGCGCACGTTCTCGCCTTTGCCGTAGACGGGCAGGGGTTTGCGGTGGCGTATATTATTAATGAATAAGGGGATGAGCTTCTCTGGGAACTGGTAGGGGCCGTAGTTGTTGGAGCAGTTGGTGACGATGGTGGGCAGGCCGTAGGTGTCGTGGAAGGCGCGGACGAAGTGGTCGCTGCTGGCCTTGGCGGCGCTGTAGGGGCTGTGGGGCTGGTACTTGAGGTCCTCGGTGAAGAACTGTTCGCCGTAGGCCAGGTGGTGCTCGCCGCTGGAGGCCTTGGTGGTGAAGGGCGGCTTGATGCCCTCGGGGTGGGTCATCTGGAGGGCGCCGTAGACCTCGTCGGTGGAGATGTGGTAGAAGCGCTTGCCCTCGAACTTCTCCGGCAGGGTCTCCCAGTAGCACTTGGCGGCCTGCAGGAGGCTGAGGGTACCCATCACGTTGGTCTGTGCGAAGGTGAAGGGGTCCTTGATGCTGCGGTCCACATGGCTCTCGGCGGCGAGGTGGATGATGCCGTCGATGTGTTCGTCCTGCATCAGTTTGTAGACACCGTCGAAGTCGCAGATGTCCATCTTGACGAACTTGTAGTTGGGCTTGCCCTCGATGTCCTTGAGGTTGGCCAGGTTGCCGGCGTAGGTCAGTTTGTCGAGGTTGATGATTTTATACTCGGGGTACTTGTTGACAAAGAGCCGTACCACATGGCTTCCGATGAAACCGGCTCCGCCGGTGATGATGATGTTCATGTTGCGTGAATATTTGATTTTGTGGCTTTTTTTCTTTTGGGTGATAACGCGGGAAAAGGTGTTTTATTGTGTGTTGTGAAAAAATATTCGCCCGCGGGGGGGAGATATTATTGGCGAAAACGAAATAAACCCCGAAAGTTGAAGGCAACTTCCGGGGTTTGTTCTTGTGGCGGAAAGGGCTTATTTCAGCTTCATGCCGCTGTTCCAGGCCTTGCCCACGCTGTCGGCGATGGTGAAGTAGTTGAGGCTCGAGCCGTCCCAGACCAGGGGGTTGAGCTTCTTGATGTCGATCTTGCCGTCGGTGAGGATGGCGGGGTCGGCCACGGCGTTGACGATTTCGCCCACGACGAAGGCGCCGTCGTTCTCACGCTCGATGAGCTCCACCACCTTGCACTCCATGGCGAGGGGGTACTCGTCGATGATGGGGGCGTTGACGTTCTGGCTCTTGGTGCAGTGGAAGCCCACGTGGGCCACCTTGTCCTTCACGTCGCGGCCGCTGGCGATGCCGAAGTAGTCGCTCTCGGCCACCGTGCGGGCGTCGGCAAAGCTGAGGGTGAAGGCCTTGTTGAGGCGCAGGTTGTCGGTTGTCTTGTGACTGCTGAGTTGGAAGCAGACCTGGTTGCCCTCGTACTGGCCGCCCCAGGCGGCCATCATCACGTCGGGGTTGCCCTCGGCGTCGTAGGTGGCAATCATCAGCGCCGGCTGCGGCGTGACATACAGTTTCGCGCCCATATTGACGCGCTCGTTCACATTCTTGAATTCCATAGTGGTGATGTTGTTTTTAGTTTGTTCTTCGTTGGTGTTGTTCTCCTGTTTGGTGCCGCAGGCGGCGAAGAGCACGGCCGCCGCAGCCAGGGTGAGAATGGTTTGTTTCATCGGTTATCGATTAATGAGATTATTGTATCAACAAATTCGTGTGCCGGCACGGACATATCGTCTGCCTGTGCCAAGTAGTGCAACGCACGTTCTTTCTCTCGGTTGACAAGGATAATTCTCTGTTCTGGTGTCATGGTTGAAGCAGGTTTATTCCATCACGGACAACATTCTCGTAGAAGGGGGTGGTGCTGTACGACTGCCACTCTTTGGCGGTGTAAAGTATCGGGTTGATTTCCTCGTCCAGCTCGCAGCCAAGAAGCACCAGGGGGTAGCTTACCGCATCGTAGTCTTTCTGCGTCAGGGTGTCCTTGTCGAGAATCCATAGGATATCCCAGTCGGATCCCTTGCGAGCTGTACCTCTCGCACGTGAACCATACAGTATGGCATTGCTCCTTTGGGGAGCAACCTTGCGTGCCAGATTACGAATAGAGGTCAATGTGCCAGCGTTATCCATTTTATTCAGTTTTGACCTTATAACGCGTTACTGCGTTAAATATTGTGCCGCAGGATGGGGCGGAGAAAAATAAATTTGGCCGCGTCGGAAAAAGTGCGTATCTTTGCATCCGATTTCAATAGGAAATCGTCGAAGCGTTATATCTTCGTCTTGTAACTACCGAACAAAAGGTGTACATTTTAATTTTCTGTAAAACATAAACTTGCAAAAATCGTCACACCTTTATCAGTAAGGAGATTTAATATTATTTAACATTTCGGTATATAACGGGACTCCCGACAAAATGCTAATATCAGCTCGATATTTTAGAATTTTGCAGGGGAATTTCCCATTGAATTGTTGCTGTTTTGTTTTTCTTGTTGGCTTTCAATATTTTGGCTTGCTTTCGGCTCCCTGCATGAATACCGAACAAATGGCAAGAACATCCAGCCACCTTCTCGGTAGACCAAGACCGACCAAGTTAAACATTGTTAAACATCTCATTTTCCATCGGTTATTTTTCAAATTCAGGCTTCATTGTTGTATATTTGTTTCTGTACAAATATATAACAAACTATGCGTAAACAAAGCCGAATTAACCTTGATAGGCTGGAACTCACCTACACAGCCAGCGACGAAGTACGGGCATACCTGTCCGACAAGAATGTGCAGAGGTATGAGCTGGAGTCTGTGACCCTGATACGGGAGCAAAGCCGCTTGTATGAGAATGAATTCTCTATTATTATGCAGGACTATGACGAGGAACTGGGAGCATTTGACTGCTGCATTGGCCACCTACATTTCGGTTCCCCAAATCCCCACCGTCAGCACGTCTACATAGTGTATGAGAATCAGGCACTCTATAACACCGTGTTCGTGGCCATCCGATACTATCTTGAAGATGTCCTTGGATTGACATTCAGGCAAGTCAGCAAGATTGACATTGCCGTCGATTTCAACTTCTGCATCGTACGTCGGTTCTATCAACTGTACAAGAACAGTGAGTATGACCTGATTATAAACGGAAAGAAGATTGAAGGTGTCGAACAAAAGGTTGCCGACGTGTTGCATATAACAGGAAACACCACGCGAAAACGACCGATGGCGAATCCTATGCCTGTTGTCAAGAATTCAGGTGGTTCCCTGTCGTTAAGGTTATACAACAAGACAAGGGAGATTGAAGAGGAGAGCCACAAGGATTATATCACCGATGCCGTGGGGTTTGCTCGAATGTACCGCATCGAGGTCAGTTGTGGGAATCACAAGGCACTGAAACCATCCTTGAACAGGCTCGAAATGTCAGAAACCGACCTGTATATGGGTTTGCAGGATGAAGGCACCCTTTCGAGGCTTTTCCGTGCGCTACTTGACAGGTTGATTCGTGTTCAGAAAGGACGACGTAGTTACTCGCTGATGGATATATTGTTGGATGAAAAAAGGTGGCATCCGCAGGCTACTTGTTAGTAGCACCGAAATGCACGTTCTACGGGCTGAAAATGAAGGCGTTTTGTAATAATATTCAAAAAAATCCGTTATATTTCTGACAGGCGAGACCGTCAAAAAACTAATACAGTCAAAAAAATCAAAAAAGTCTGCCACAGCAGTAATGAAAGTATCCAAAGTTGAACGTCAAATAAGTCAAAGATTATTATGAACACCACGAGTCACAACACCGCAGCCATCTACGCGAGAGTTTCAAGCACAACCGACCGACAGAACACCGAAAGGCAAGTCATCGACTTGACCGAGTATGCAAACCGCAGCAACCTCAACCTTGTCAAGGTATTCGAGGAACACATCAGCGGAGCCAAGAAGAACACCGAGAGACCTGTGCTAATAGACTGCATTGAGTTCTGTAAATGCAATCACATTGGCACTCTTCTCGTGTCGGAGTTGTCGAGGCTTGGGCGTAATACCTTTGAGGTTCTTGCCTCCGTCCGTGACCTCGTGGACTGCCGTATCAATGTCTATTTCCAAAAGGAGCAGATGAACTTGCTCGACGGGAACGGCAAGCCGAGTATGTTCACTCCTATTCTGATTGCCACACTGGGAACCTGTGCAGAACTTGAGCGCGAGAACATTTACTACCGACTGAATAGCGGTCGCCGAATCTACATTGAGAAAGGTGGTCGGCTTGGGCGCAAAAAAGGCAGCGTTAAGACTCATGAGCAGAAAGAAGAACAGTACAAAGATGTGTTGGTATATCTGCGGAAAGGGTACAAAATCGCTGAAATCGCAAAACTTACTGACACTTCACAAAGCACTGTACAGCGGTTGAAGCGAGAGTTTCAAATCAGATAAAATTAACGAAATCGTCGAATTTACAGGGTTTTTCAGAGGGAACGCCAACCTTTGAAAAACTTTTTTCTTTCTCAATCCAAATTATTTATGTATTTTTGCACTTGTAAACCACCAGTATGGTTTACCGAGAGAAAGCGCGTTTTCTCTATTCCGCCATCAGTGAAACTTGGACACTTTCACAAAGGGACAAAGTCGGAATAAGGCAAATGATTTCTCACTTGTGTTGTATTCGTAACTATACGACATACACCAAGTGGAGCAATATCAGCAAACCTTATCTACTTTGTTCCAAACAAAAGGGAGTCCAAGCCCTACTGATGGAGATTAGGGAAATGGATGGCTCCACTTTCTTCGTTAAGGTTAAACCTCTCCGAGCCGAGGAAAATTGTCAATGAGAAACAATTAACGATAAAGACATAATACGATGGCTTTGAGGAATAACATAGGGGTGGATTTTCAGAAGAAACTCACTTTTTCAAAACTCTTCACTATCTGTGATGAGTTTGTGAGTCCCCTGTTTGTTATGCACGGAAGTTCATTCGAGAAGGTGCTATTGAAAAAGGGGTTCGACACCCCAAGAATAAGTACCTGCTATTATTCAGACAGCCCCACTTTGTCACACTCGTTTGCCGTTGGGTACAACGACTTCAGCATTATTATGGATTTGAAGAGGAGATTGGAGAAAAATCCGTTTGATGTGACGATACAGGAAGCACTGAAAGCGTTTGACCGACCAGCCAGCGGAATCGTCATTACCATTGATGGCAGAGAGACCATCAGTCTGAACCAAAACGTGCGAAGCAAAAGCAGCAACAAGGGGTTCTCCACGTTTCCCATAGGGCAGGACAATTTCCTGAAATTATGCAACGCCAACCACCTTAAGTTTGAAATCTTCAAGGGAGGTGAAACCTTTACCGAGTTTTTCGACAATGAGAAAGACGACATCCTGATGATTGAACACTGCCGAGCATTGTACAATTATGTTGTGGATGATAGTATGTTCCCCGATGCCCTGCCCAAATTGCTGCGATGGAAAAAGACTGGACGGATAGGAAAGAGTACAGTGGTACAACGATTCGAGGATGTCGAATTAGTGGAACCAAGGAAAACCAAGATTTGTGTCCTGATTGCAATAGTTTTAATACTTCTTTTGATATTGGCACTATAAACAAAACAACAAAGATATGGCAAACATTGTAGTCCCCTGCCACTGCTGTGGCAAACAATATCCAGTGGAATGGATGTGGTATGTCTGCGATAGCTGCGGTTATCGAGTCTGTGCATCTTGTTTGTGCAAGCATCGAGGCATCTACAATAATGGTGGCGGAACCAAATGCAGCCAATGCTTGAGCGGCACTCTTCGCTACAAACATTCCGTAAGGTAAAACATTAACAACTAAACTTCAATAACAATGAAAAGAACAGTTTCAATCGTTATCAGTATGATGTGCGTTGCAACGGCTTTGTTGTTCACCGCTTGCCACTCAAACAGCAATGACTCAGACGAAAACAATGTCACGGAGCAGGTGCAAACGGACGACCCCAATCAAATCATTGGGACTTGGAAAGCCATTAAAGAATGTAGGCGATATTATTCTAACGAAGAAATGGCCTATGAAGACTGTGAAGACATCAAGGATGATAAGGAACAGCCAATATTGAAATTTAGGAGTGATGGCACATATGTCTTTGGTTCCATTCTTGACGAGGGCGAAACTGGTAATTGGTCTGTCGAAGAAAAAGGCATTATTATGTCGGTACAGGGCGTTCCCCAACGTGTTAGTCCTAATAGTGTAGTCTCAATCATTGATGATAGGACTATTGAAGTACACTGGATAATCTTGGAAAATTCAACTCCAGAGACGAGAGAAGGACTTGATGGTATCTGGACGTTGACATTTGAACGGATGTAAACATCAACTCTGACATTATGGACGGCAAATACTACAGACCTGTTTGGACTTGCGGACGATATAGCGAGCACAATGTATCGCTTGGGAGAAAGCACGTCGCCCTCATGTACAATCTCGTCGAGGGTGTCAGCAACTTCTTCGAGGACTATTCTGCCGATGTGATAAAGTATGTGCTTGCCGCTGGCAGAAACGGTGCGGTGTCGGTCGATGAGACCGCCAAGGCAACGGGCATCGACACGGAGTCTATCGACAATTTCTTTCAGTTGCTTGTCAAAAACGGTTTACTCACCACCCATATCTTCTCCAAGGAAGAGGAACTGGAATATCGTGATGTTGTGCGCCAAAACAATATTTCCAGCCGTACCGCTCCGCAGACGGTCAAAGAGAAACTGCCGATGGATACTTCAAGCGCTGAAATGGATTATTTCACCGCAGTTGAAGACGACGGAGTAGTCGCGTCGGTAATGTTTGAACTGACATATAATTGCAGCGAAAAATGCGTACACTGCTACAACCCAGGCGCGACCCGTAATGACGAAGAAGTCAGTCACCGTGGCGACCGTGAGGAGTTGCAGTTGGAGGACTACAAGCGCATCATTGACGAGTTGGACGAGGCAGGGTTGGTGAAAGTTTGTCTGTCGGGTGGCGACCCCTTCTCAAAGCCTGTCGTATGGGATATCATAGAGTATCTGTATCGGAAGGAGATTGCTTTCGACATTTTCACCAACGGACAGCGGATAGTCAATGACGTTGACAGGCTGGCATATTATTACCCTCGGCTTGTCGGAGTGAGCATTTACAGCGGTATTGCGGCCGACCATGATGCCATAACCCGCGTCAAGGGGTCGTGGGAGAAGAGTATGGCTGTCGTGCATAGACTGTCAGAATTGGCGGTGCCAATGAACCTAAAATGTTGTGTCATGCAGCCCAACCTGCACAGCTATTATATGGTGAACGATATTGCCCGTTCACTTGGTGCTGTGCCGCAGTTTGAACTCAATATCTCTGACAGCATCGACGGCGACCGCTGCTCCCGACAGTTGCGCCTTACGGAAGAACAGTTGCAAGTGGTGCTGCGCGACAACAATGTGCCTCTATATGTCGGTGCCGAAGCACCGAACTATGGAGGACAGCCTCGATTGATGGACAAACCTCCGTGTGGCGCAGGAGTGACATCCTTCTGCATTACACCCGATGGCACCCTCCAGCCTTGCTGCGCCCATCCTCTCGCATTAGGAAACCTGAAAAACAATAGCGTGGCAAATGTGGTTGTAGGTAATGACATTCTTGCCACTTGGCAGCGTACCACGTTGAAGGACTATGAAGAATGTGGACGACACGACTACTGCGACTATTGCAATCTTTGTGCTGGTCAGGCACAGTCTCAATACGGAGATTTCCGCAAGGCTGCGGAGAACTGCTGCTATATGGCAAAGATACGCCATCGTATGGCTCACAGAATGATGGCGGGCTACGACCCCCTCAACGGAGAAGAGTTTGAATCCGCGTTGCAACGGCTACCAAAGGCCACGGTAGACTTGCACCGCATTTACGATACAAAGGGATAAATGGTGCCTCCCAGTCAGTACACCTATAACCTCAAATCTTGAATCGTTATGAAGATAGAATTGAACATCAGCAAGCAGTCGAAGGATGTCTGCATGAACAACTGCCCCAGAAGTACCGAAGGCATTTGTGGTATCGCTTACAGAAGTATGTAAGTAACAAAGAAAATGGGCGGCGTAGGAGCTAACGTCGCCCTACTTCTCGTATAGAGCAACTATTTCTATAACAAAAACAAAAAATGTTATGATAGTGAAAGACTGCAAGCATTTGACTCAAATGCCACAAGAGATTGGAAGCCCGTTATACAAGTGTGATGTCAATGATGGCAACCACTCATCCTTTTATGGTAGAATTAAGGAAATGTTAAACGATAACAGCGTAATACCTAACGGAGAGTGTCCTTTTGCTTACCGAAACATTAAATTGTCTAACTGTCCTTGTTATTATCAATGAAAGAATATTCTGCCGTAAGGTGTGCCTTTGATTATATTATTTATTCCAATAACTGTAACCCGTACCCATTGCTTCGCTTCGCAGCAGGAAATGAAAAAATACTCTCTGTTTCACCCCTGCACGGTCGCAGTTTTGTGGTTGGACGGCGTAACGACGGAAGATATACAGTAAGCAAAGGCAATGGATTATGTTACTCGGAATATTTGTTCCTAAACACTCCTGAAACACAATTAGATGTTTGGGGATTGCTGTTGATGAAAGATGCTCTGAGAGACTATCATTGTTGTCAGGACATTCAGGCACTTGGAATCAAGACCAATCAGATGGAATGTGTGTTGGAACTCGACTATCCAATATACATTGCACAGACCGACACCGCAGTCAAGCCTGTCCTCTTACAATACAATGTTGAATGTCCCTACCGAATTTGTGATGCCCCCTTTATGGAACGCTCACAGATTGAAGTAGAGGTCGCAAAGTGGCAGCAATACAACCGCAAAGGGTATTCCAAAAGCCACGAGATTGCAGCCGACATACTCATAGGCAACCTTCGCACTATGCACGACCACGAAGTGTTGCACAACGCCATCCACGAACAGAACTATACTTGGGCGTTGGAACTGCTCGACTTCGAGCTGGCACGCACACCGCAGCACCCCTACGAGAAGGAAGACTATGAACGACATGCACCTTCTCTATACAGCCGAGAAGTGATACAGACCTACGTCATCATTAACTACATTGCAGGTGTACTTCGCGAAGAGGTCGATTTCGCTGCCATAGACCGTATGTGGCAAGACTACGGTTTTGATATTTCAATGATACAACCTACTTTGCTAAAATAGTTTCAGGTCGCCGTGGAAGACACGGTGAAATCACGCTGATTCAGAAGTGTTACGAGCTTGGGGCGGTTCCACAACAACTGCCAGTTCATACTGTTATCTGTTTTTCTCCATATTTCTGCTACTGAAACTTTGTCCTAAATTCCATAGGGACAGCCATATACACACAAAAAACAGGGTGACTAAACGAAGCCACCCTGCTACTGAATCAGTTCCTTCAGAGTATTACTCGCGATAGACAAATGCCAAGTATAACGGTATGTCCGTTTTCTTCAAGGCTGTGCTTCATCTCCAGCAATTCTGTGCCTTTGTACATTCTATCAATCACCAGCACAACATTGGCGTACTCGCTCTCCTCATTGGCAAGTGCGATGGTGTCTATGAATCCCACGGGTAAACCGTCCGCTTCTCTGTGCCTGTATGGGTCTCTCACACCCCAATAGGAATACGAATCCATACAGCCCCGAACACCTGTACAATGTTCCACCCGTTGAAGAATCTCGCTCCATTCGGCATAGTAAGCTGGCTGGCTCGAAGCCGTAGGCACTGGAACCACACACATATTTGGTATGCTTTTTGCCCTCAAGCTCTCCCCAAACACCCGATGCAAAATGTAGGTTATGAAGCTCGCTGCGGTCTCGTAAGCGTGTCGTCGTCCCAAATCATGAACGCTCCTTGACGGGTCTTTCAGTGAATCGATATAGTTATTGATGTAATTAAAATTGTGCGGTCTGCTGCCATTCAGTGTGTCTTCCTCAAACTGGTATATGATTGGCAGTTCGTTGTTGAGGAGATAATCCGCGTGTTGCTTGACTTGGTTGAGCGAAAGCACCCCGTGAATGCAGTTGCTCACTATCCGCTTTACTATTTTCTCGTCTTCTGATTTCATTGTACTCTGATTATTCTGATTATATATCTATAAATATCAGGTTCCGCATAATTCGCGGAAATCCGTGTACCTCATTGAATGGATAGAGGGGGAGGAGTAGGCAGGGCGGGATACGCGAGTCCCCCTAGGCGCTACCCCCTCCCTGCACAGTAGGGATAATAGGGTATATGTACGGACTCTTCAACAGAGTCGCCATACTTTCAGTTTATATATTGAGCCATCTTCTTTTGGCTAAGGCGTTTTGTCTTGCTCTCCAATCGAACTACCCACGGCACATTAATTTCATCGCCAACTCTGTGCGGTGTGTACCCTGCCACGAAAAATCGGTTCCCGTTTTCGTCGGTAGCCACTTCGGACACAAATCCTTCTTCCCTCGCCTTGGTATCAGTGTTCTCAATATCAATGTCGGTGGCCATATAATATTTGTGTTTCATCGTTTCGCTGAAGATTTCAATGCTTGTCCCCGTCGCCAATTTGATATGAAAAAAGTATGTGCCTTGCTTTGAACCTCGCTCCACGTCAATACGATTCACAACCATTCTGATAATCTCGGCACGACGAACATCCGACAGGCTATATATATCAACCCATTTCCTCGGTTGTTCTCTGTTCTTAATCTCATTCTCGGTATCATCAATCATAGTCAGCGTGTGGCGTTCCCTGTCCCCCAATTCTCGTTTCTCGGAGTTGATGACGTTGATTTTGGCCTTGTATTGCTCATCGGTCAGAGCGTCGGCATCATACTGATTGTTTGCTTTCCTAATCCGCTTCTGTATATCCTCACGCTCGGCTTCAATGATTTCAAGCTGTTTGCGGTAAGTGGCAATACGCTGGCGCAACTCATCCTTCATTTCGTCTTTGTCAATTTCAAATTCTCGTTGATATTTGTCTGCCAACCATAGCAGAAGGCTGTCCACAACATTGATGTTTAGGGTTCCCCTGTCGTCCGCGCTCTTGTATGCACCATCGCGATTGGTAATGTGCATTTTAAGACCGTTATGATATAGTATATGCTTGCCATACCAGATAAGACCGTCATTGTACTGATAGCGTATTTCCGTGTGGCTTGACCTCAACCGTTCCTGTGCTTGCTCATACTCCTCACGGCTTACGATGGCAGGATACACAACGCTACCTGTGTAGTCTGTATCATTTAGTATTTTCCATACAAAACAGCAGTTTCCGCGTTTCCCTTTGCGGTTTTTGATACCCTCGTCTCGGAGTTGCCTTCCAATGGCATTGGCTGGCATCCGCTGGTCAATGTACATTTTGTAGATACGGCGTACCAATGCGGCCTCCTCTTCGTTGATGACGGCCTTGTACCGTCTGCCGTTCTTAACTTTGTCCCACCCAAATTTTGGGGCGTGGGTCAGGTGTCCTTGCGCCTTGCAGGTTGCCCTTCCTGTCGCACAACGCTCTTTTCTCAAACTTCCCTCATTCTCGGCCATACTGGCCATAACGCCGAAAATCATATTTGCGTTTCGGTCGATTTGCCAGTCGTCAGTGAAACATTTGATGGCAGGGTTAATACAGACCAACTGAATGTGACGTTCAAGTAAGTAATCACGGATTGCAAAGGTGTCGGAGGCTCTTCGGCTTAATCGGGAAAGTTCGTGTACATACACCGCTTTAACATTGTGGGTCTCAATGTATGCCTTCATCTCGTTAATGCCCTCACGCTCGGCCATACTCAACAATACTCCGCTTTCCTTCTTCCCAATCTCTTTTACTTGGTCGGGGGTGTAACCGTCAATTGCCAAAACTCTGTTTAGTACATCCTCCTGTCGGGTCAAGTCCTGCTTTTCAGTCGATACTCTGTAAAATGCAATCACTTTTACATCCTCAACACCCGTCTCGGTGGTGGGCTTGTTTTCGTTTCTGTTCGTTTTCATTGCTATATATTATAATCGGTTTAACATTCGGAGCCGTGTCTGCTCTCTCCCTCAATCCAATCGCAAATATACAACAATTTTTGGAAGATTAAAAAAGTACATCTTTTGTTATATACCTTGTTGCTGTTAGGAATGTGAGAAACTCTTAATTGTAATGCAAGAATGGGTATAATGGTTCGCGCGTTTAGCGTGGACTGTTTCCACATCTACATTACAAGGGTATTTCTCACAACCTCTAACAGAAGAAGTGGTATACGGTGCCACGCTTCTTTAATTATTGCTCAACGCGGCACGGACGAGCAGAACTAAAACATCAAACAAAATGAAAAATAAATTCAAACAAATTGGATTGATAGTGTTTTCACTGACTATGTGTGCGTGTAATCAGAGTGGGCAAACTGTGCCACTGGATAGCATTGCCGTAGAAGAACCGATTGAAATATCTTTAAAGACCAGTCTTTATCAGGAATGGTTGAATGATTATCAAGAGAAAAATCCTCAATGGTATAAAACGGACAAAAACAGACGTGCTTTTGTGAAGGATTTTGAAAAAAACATTGTCTCAAATATCGATTTTGCGAAATCTGTCTGTGATGATAACAGAAGTAAAATTGTTAATAAAGAGTATATTTCAGGCAACGACGAGGGCGATAAATTATATGCTTTTGAATATAAGATAAAGTTTAATTTGCCTGTACCTATTCCCGATGGCTCTTCCGAAGGAATATCTTATATTTATATGCGTTATGGAATAATGAGTCTCATTCCGAGAAATGCATCCTCAGAATACCCTTATACGGCTGATGCAAATTATGCTGAAAGGTTTGATAAACATGTTCCAGATAGGTGGAAACTTGAAATGGGAACATATTTCATAGGAAATAAGGTAGATTGATAAGGCCACACAGGCGCGTTTATAACACGAAACGATATGGAAATATTCCGTTGTGGTGCGACGGCGTGCTAAGCTGAAATTGTTCGGTATTGAAACGGTCGCCGCGAGGACGAAACGAAAATGAAACGGGGCTGGCGTGGGTGATTTTATTCTCCGATTATTTGTAGGGAGAATATTGTAGATGTGCAATATTCTCCCTTTATTTATGCGGAGAATATTGTTATGGTGTGAGGTTCTCCTTTTATTTGTAGGGAGAATTTTTTGATGGTGAAATATTCTCCGAATATTTGTAGGGAGAATATTTCGGGGCAAAAAGATTTGGCCGGTCGGGAAAAACTTTGTATTTTTGCAAATATTTTGACGACTATGAAGAGACCGAGACAGGACAGATGGTACGGCGACCTGAAACGGCGTCGGCCGAGGCCGGAGAAGCGGCTGCTGTGCGAGCCGCAGTTCGGGTTGGAGGAGTTGTACAGGATGCCGTTCGCGGAGCGGAGGGAGTTCGACACGCAGTCGGGCGCGGCGCGGTACTTCCCGATAGAGCGGGAGCCGCAGCGGTCGGGCGTGCGGATGCTGGACGAGCTGCTGGCGTGGCTCGACGCGGGGTCGCCTGGGACGGTGGCGCAGTTCTGCGAAAAGCGCGGGCTGAGCTACAACGACCTCGGCGGGCTGGTGTTCTGCCTGACGGGGATGAGCGGCGAGGATTTCCGCCTGACGTACCAGATGCGGATGGCCGACGACCTGATGCGCTACACGCGGATGACGCTGGCGGAGGTGGCGAAGCGGAGCGGCATCGGCTCGCCGCTGAACCTCAACCAGTCGTACCGCCGCGAGTACGACCTCACGCCCGGCGAGCGTCGCCGCCAGCTGCGGCAGAAGGGCGACGCGGGGCGCTACCGCTTGTAATGCCGCATGAAAAGGCTGCGAGGGGGCATCCGTCAGGATGCCCCCTCGCTGTTTTTGTGGTGTATGCCTTGCAGGTTTAGATCATCTGCACCGAGCGCTGGAGGAACTTGCTGAGGGCTTCGCCTTTGAGCAGGCCGTTGGCGAGGAGGGCCAGGTCGGTGAGCTGGTGGACGAGCTCTTTCTGCTTCTCGGCGTCGGTCTCGTTCAGCACGCGGCTGATGAGCGGGTGGTTGATGTTGACGACGAGGTTGTAGCTCTCCGGCAGCTCGCCGTAGAAGCCCATGCCGCCGCCGGAGGTCTGCGCCATCTCGCGGTAACGGCGCATAAACTCGCTCTGCGTCACCTGCATCGGGGCATCGCTCTCCTCGAGGCTCTCCAGCTGCACGGTGAACTTCTGCTTGTCCACCTCGCCTTCTATGATGGGCTGCAGCTTCTCTTTCTCCTCCTTGCTGAGCTTCTCGGGGATGGCGTCGTCGTGGGGGATGAGCTTTTCGACGGTGTCGCTGTCCACTCGGACGAAGCGGCTCTTCTCGAGCTTCTGCTCCAGCAGGTTGATGAAGTGGCTCTCCAGAGGCGAGTCCATCAGCAGCACGTCGTAGCCTTTGGCCTTGACTTTCTCGATGTAGGCGTGCTCCTCCTCGGCGTCGCTGGCGTAGAGGTAGCAGACGGTCTTGTCCTTGTCGGTCTGCAGGGCCTTGATTTTCTCGCGGTAGCTGTCGAGCGTGTAGTACGTGCCGTCCACACCCTTGAGCAGGTAGAACTTCATGGCGCGCTCGCAGAATTTTTCATCTGTCAGCATACCGTACTGGACGAATATTTTGATGTCGTCCCACTTCTCTTCGAGTGGAGAGTGGAGAGTGGAGAGTGGAGAGTTGGCTGACGCGTCAGCCTCGTTCTCCGTTCTCCGTTCTCCGTTCTCCACTCGCTTGCTCATCTCCTCCAGTTTGTCGGCCACCTTCTTGCTGATGTGCTGCGAGATTTTCTTCACGTTGCCGTCGCTCTGGAGGTAGCTGCGGCTGACGTTCAGCGGGATGTCCGGCGAGTCGAGCACGCCGTGCAGCAGCATCAGGTAGTCCGGCACCACGCCCTCAACCTGGTCAGTGACGAAGACCTGGTTACAGTAGAGCTGTATCTTGTTGCGGTTGGGGTCGATGGTCTTGCGCACCTTCGGGAAGTAGAGGATGCCCGTCAGGTTGAAGGGGTAGTCCACGTTGAGGTGTATCTGGAACAGCGGCTCCTCGAAGTTCATCGGGAACAGCTCGTGGTAGAATTTCTTATAGTCTTCGTCGGTAAGCGACGAGGGCGATTTCTTCCACGCTGGGTCGGGGTCGTTGATGATGCGGGGCTGCTTCTTCTCCACGCGCTTGGGCTTGCCGTCTTTGTCGCAGTCGGTCTCGCTGTCCACCCATACGGTCTCCTCGCCGAAGCGGATGGCCACGGGCATGAAGCGGCAGTATTTCTTCAGCAGCTGCAGCACGGTGCCCTCCTCGAGGAACTCCTTGCAGTCGTCGGCGATGTGCAGCACGATGTCGGTGCCGCGGTCGGTGTGCTTCTTGTCCTCCTCCATCGTGAACTCCGGATTGCCCTCGCAGCTCCAGTGCTGGGCCGGCTCGTCCTTCCAGCTCTTGGTGAAAATCTCCACCTTGTCGCTGACCATGAAGGCGCTGTAGAAGCCGAGGCCGAAGTGGCCGATGAGGGGTTCGTGGCTGTCCTTGTACTTCTCCATGAAGTCGGTGACGCCGCTGAAGGCTATCTGGTTGATGTATTTCTCCACCTCGTCGGCCGTCATGCCGATGCCGCGGTCGCTGACGGTGAGGGTCTTCTTCTTGGGGTCGAGCTTCACGTCGATGGTGAGGTCGCCCAGCTCGCCCTTGAACTCGCCGCGGGTGCTCAGCGTCTTCAGCTTCTGCGTGGCGTCGACGGCGTTGCTGATGAGCTCACGCAGGAAAATCTCGTGGTCCGAATAGAGGAACTTCTTGATGACCGGAAAGATGTTCTCGGTCTGTACGTTCAATTTGCCTTCCATATCTGTATTTTTTTATTTTATTCCTAATTAAAACAATAGGGCAACAACAACTCATGTGCCACTCCCCTCGGACTGCCATTTTGTCAGTCCGAAGGGCCTGCTATCGACCTATCATCACCCACCGTGGTGGGAGTTGGTTGGGAGTTGGTAGGGAGATGATAGGGTGATAGTAGGTTGAAAATCATTTAGAAATGTGTAAAAATGGGGGCGGACTGCCATTTTGGCAGTCCGCCCCCATCGGGAAAGCTTTTTTTTCAGAGCGCCAGCCGTGCGCCGGCCATGAGCGTCAGCCCCGGTTGGGGCACGCCGCCGAGGTCGCGCCAGGGGCGGTCCAGGAGGTTGTGCCCCTCGAGGTAGAGGGTCAGCCTTGGACCGCCGGTATCCTGCGGGCAAGACCTCAGCAGGTCGTACTCCACGGCCGCGTCCACCAGCAGGGCGGTGCCGTAGGCCTGGGCCTCGCCGTCCTCCACATACTGGCCTTCGCGGTGGCGCAGCGTGGCACCGGCCTTGAGGCAGAGGCGGTCGACGGGGCGGACCGAGGCCCAGAGCTGGGCTTTGTGGCTCAGGTGGTCGATGGCCGAGGAGGAGAGCAGGCCGCGATGGTCGGCCTCGATGTGGCAGTAGGAGTAGGAGAATTGGAAGTTGAAAGCTGAAAGTTGAAAGTTGAAAGCTGCGTCCACGCCGAGGGCGTCGACGGCGGTGTGGTTCATCGAGAGCCAGAGGTCCTCCTCCGACGGGCGCACCCAGCCGATGATGTCGGTGCCGGAACGGTAGTAGGTGGAAAGTTGAAAACGGAAAGTGGATAGTTCACTCACTTTTATCTTTCCGCTTTCCACTTTCAACTCTACGTTGGTGCTGCTTTCGGCGCCCAGGTCGGGGTTGGCCTGCTGCGTGGCGCTCTGGTAGTATAGGTCGGTGAAGGTGGGCAGGCGGAAGGTTCTGGAAACGGAAAGTTGAAAGTTGAAAGTTGAAAGATTGTATGCCATGTTGGCGGCGAGGCCGTAGTTGGTGCCGAACTGGGTGTTGTACTGGCCCAGGGCCACGGCTTCGGCGCTGAAGGCTCCGCGCCGGAGGCCGTAGCCGCCGAAGAGGGTGGTGCTGGTGCGCGCGGCGCTCTTATTATATGGAGAGGGGAGGGTGCTGTCCGCGCTGCCGAGGACGTTGCTCCAGATGCCCTCGCGCCGCACCTCGGCACCGGCCCTCACCTCGCCGATGCCCAGCGGACGGGTGGCCAGCAGGCGCGCCCCGCCGAGGGAGGAGAGGTGGTGGTTGTGGCCGCTGTACCAGGAGGGTACGTCGTCCACGTAGCCGTCGCGGAAGAGCTCGAAGCGGTCGCGGTGCAGGCGGAAGTAAGTGGAAAGTTGAAAGTGGAAAGAGGAGAGTTGGAAGTTGTCGGTGGCGGAGGCCACGAGGGTGCGCGTGGCCTCGTACTGGTCGGGGTAGGTGGTGGAGTAGAATCCGGCGCTGCCGAAGTCTTTCAGCTGTCCGCCGAGCTGCAGGTGGAGGTCGTTGGCCTCGGTGTGCCGCCGCGCCTGGAGGAAGAGGCTGCCGTGGCGGTAGTCGGTGTTCTCGCGGTGGCCGTCGCTGCGGTGGTAGGCAGCGGTGGCCGTGAGGGTCCACGGACCCAGGGCCTTGGTGCCCAGTAGCGAGGCGTTGGCGGTGCCGTAGGAGCCCGCGCTGACGTCGGCCAGCAGGCGGTCGCAGTAGTGGTCGGCGACGATGATGTTCACCGCCCCGCAGAAAGCCACGAGGCCCCGCGCCATGCATTGCGACGGCGTCAGCAGTTCTACACGCTCCACCATCGTGATGTCGATGGGTATGTCCATGGTGTGGTGGCCCGTCTGGGCGTCGGTGAAGTTGACGCCGTTGAGCAGGAGCAGCATCTGGTCGAAGGTGCCGCCGCGCATGCTGAGGTCGCCCTGCACGTCGCCCGCGCCGCGGGTACGGAGGTCCACCCCGGGGAGCAAGGCCACGAGGTCGCCGATGGAACGAATGGTTGTTTGTTGGAAATCGTTGGCGGTGAGTACCGCCGCAGGCTCGGAGGAGCCCTGCAGGCTGTCGGCAGAGAGGACAATCTGCACTTCTTGCAAGGTGCGCGTCTCCTGTTCTCTGTCGCTCTGTGCGAAGGCGGTGCCTTGCATGAGCAGCAGGGCGGTGGCGGCGACGGTGGCCGTCTTGGCCAGGCTGCTGTCGGCCACGCGGGTGGCCAGGCGTCCGATGGTCACCTCGCGGTGCATCGAGCTGTAGGCCGCCCACTTCGCCCGGCTGAACCGGCGGAAGCGGAACGCGCTTGCGTGTTGTTGGGTTTGTTTGTACATGGAATTTATTTGTTTGTGAATAGGGTCTTATTCAAAAAGTTTGTAAATGCCTATCACGGCGGCCCATTCGAACGCTTTGATTGCCACAATACCGACCACTATAGGCCATGTACGATATGCTTTGATTGTGGTGTCGGCTTCCAGTTTCGGGGCCTGAACGTTCAGACTATCGCACAGCGTTGGGTTGCTGGCAACACACCCATAAGATCTTATGCTTTTTCTGTCAACGTATTTGATGGAGTCTACAGATGTCTGTACCATGAAGTTGTGTTGGAATCGCAACCGTTCGTCCTTGTTGTTGCGGAAGATGAAGATGTGACTGCCTTGGTTCATCACCGAGTCGGAGAGGGTGTAGCCTTGGGCAGACATGGAGTCGATGAATTGACTTTCCTGACGAAGGAAGGCGTCATAGGATATGACTTTTTTGTGCGTGTAGCACGACGACAGTGCGAGCATGGCGACCGCTGCCAGCAGGGTAATGATGGTTATTCTCTTGCCTTTTTTCATAACAATGTTTTTTGGAATAACGTACAGGAGTGTTATTTATTGTACATCATTGCCTTCTATTGTTGTGCGGGCAGGCCAGCTGGCAGAGGTCGCAGCCCTGGGTGTAGCCGGCGGTGATGTGGCCCGGGGGGATGGGGCGCGAGTGGTGGGTGGTGTAGTAGGCGGTGCAGCGGCTGACGTCGATCATCGGCGGGCCGTCGGGGGCGATGGCGTGGTTGGGGCAGGCGTTGACGCAGCGGTGGCAGTGGGAACAGAAGTCCGGGAGGGCCGGATTTTCCGGATTTCCCGGATTTTCCGGAGGTTCCGGGTTTTCCGGATACTCCGTGCACTCTTCGGTGGTGACGATTTCGCCGAGGTTGACCCATGTGCCCCACTGGGGGGTGACGAGGAGGGTGTGGCGGCCGATGAAGCCCAGGCCGGCGCGGGCGGCCCAGTGCTTGTCGCTGATGGGCACGGTGTCGCAGCAGAGCTTGCCGTCGATGCCCAGGCGTTCGCGCAGGCGGAAGAGCATGTCCTTGATTACCTTGTGGTACTCGCGAGTGCGGGCGTAGGCGGCAATGCCTCCCGCGGAAGAGGGTGGGGAATAGGCACTGACGCAACAGATGACACTGCGCGCACCGGGAACCAGCAGGCGCGGGTCCATGCGCATGTCGACGTTGCGCTCCATATAGGAAAGCCCTGCGTTCCAGCCCTTGGCGAGCCAGCTCCGCAGGGGGTACTCCTCGTCGGTGAGGGCGTCGGCGCGGGCTATGCCGCAGGCGTCGAACCCCACCTCCAGGGCTATGCGTTCGACGTCGTCGCTATTCAGCATCCGCCTGGTTCTTGGCTTTCTTGCTGCCGTCGTAGAGCTCGAAGTGGAGGAAACGGCAGTCGAGGGCGCCGTTCTGCACGGGTATCTTGGCCGAGGGGTGGAGACCGATGTGCTTCATGGCCTCGAAGTCGGAGGTGATGAGCCACACGTCGCAGTCCTTGCCGTACTTCTGCTTGAAGGTGTCGCCCAGTTTCTCGTACATGGCGTTGAGGTCTTCGACCTTGATGCGTTCGCCGTAGGGCGGATTGGTGACAATCAGCGTCTTGCCCTCGGGCGGCTCTTGGTCGGCGAAGTCGCCGATGTGGAGCATCACGTCGTGGTGCAGCTTGGTGTATTCGAGGTTCTTCTCGCACTGCTGGATGACCTGCTCGTCAATATCGTTGCCCCATATCTCGAAGTCGAAGTCCAGGGCGCCGATCTTGCGGTCTTCCTCGTTCTTGACGCTCTTCCATTCGCCGAGGTTGAACTCTTTCCAGCGCATGAATCCGAAGCGCTGGCGATAGTACTGCGCGGGGATGTTGTTGGCCATCATGGCGGCCTCGATGAGCATGGTGCCGGAACCGCACATGGGGTCGTAGAAGTTGCAGTCGCACTGCCATCCGGCCAGCTTGAGCAGGCCGGCGGCGAGCACCTCGTTGATGGGGGCCACGCCCACGCCCTGGCGGTAGCCGCGCTTGTGCAGCGAGTCGCCACTGGAGTTCATCAGCAGGGTGACGTGGTTGTCGCGGATATGGAGATTGAATTTGTAATCAGGCGTTTCGGTGTCGATCGAGGGCCGTTTACCGAAGTTGCGGCGGAAGCGGTCGACGATGGCGTCCTTGGTCTTGAGGGCGGCATAGTAGGAGTGGGTGAAGACCTCGCCGCTGGTCGTGGAGTCGATCATGAAGGTGCAGTCGACGTCCAGAATCTTCTCCCAACGGATACGGTACACCTGGTCGTAGAGTTCCTGCTCGTTGTTGGCTTCGAACTCGGCGAAGGGCTTGAGGATGGCCAGTGCCGTGCGGCAGCAGTAGTTGGCGCGATAGAGCAGGCGCATGTCGCCTTCGAATTCGACGGCGCGGGTGATGACGTTGACGTTCAACGCGCCCAGCTGGCGCAGCTCCTCGGCAAGCACCTCTTCCAGGTTGACCATCGTCTTGGCCACCATCTTAAATCTTTCCTTCGGGGTGTTGTCAACGGGCACCACCTTCCCGTGATTCTTTTGTATTATCATCTTTGAATATTTGTATTCTGTCTTTGAGTTCGCGACGGGCCGTGCGGTTCTTCGACCGCAGGGTGCCGTTGTAGATGCTGGTGTTCAGCTCGTAGCCCACCAGCAGGACGATGCAGCTGAAGTAGATCCAGAGCATGAGCAGCAGCAGGGTGCCGATGGAGCCGTAGAGGAGGTTGTAGCGGTTGAAGTTGTTGAGGTAGATGCCGAAGCCCCAGGTGAGCACGAAGAACATGCCCGTGGCCAGCACCGATCCGGCGCTGAAGAAGCCCACGCGCTGCCGCTTGGCGGGAGCCACATAGTAGAGGAACGCCACGGCCGTCAGCGTGGCCAGCGAGAGCAGCAGCCAGCGCCCGACGTTGAAAAGGAACGTGTTGGCCTTGGTGTCGGAGAGCCACCCCTGGGTGAAGATGAGCTGCAGCAGGTATTTGTGCCCGATGATGAGCGTAAGCACCAGGGCCACAATGATGAACATGACGAAGACCATCAGCAGGCACAGCCCGAAGCGCTGCAGGAACGGACGCTTTTCGACGGTCTGGTTGGCGAAGTTGAGCGATAGGATGAACCCGTTCATACCGCTGGCCGCCACGAGGATGGAACCGATGAAACCGATGGAGAGCAGCGTGGTGTGCTTGTGGCCCATGATGTCGTTGATGGTGGCGGAGAGGGGATTGAGAATCTTTTCCGGCACAATGTCGCCCAGGCCGTTGAGGAGCTCGTCCTGAAGCCCGTCGACCGGGAAGAAGGCGATGAGCGAGAAGATGCAGATCATCAGCGGCGGCAGCGCGGCCAGGAACGAGTAGGCCAGGCCCTTGGCCCTCTGGGCCAGACCGCCGTTGAAGATGCCCACAAGGAAGTAACTCAGCACGTCGTAGAGCGGCACCCCCTTGTTGCCCGGCAGGGTGAAGTGGTGGGTGAAGTACAGCGTCTCGCGCACCCAACGCTTGTACATCAGGTGTCGGCCGAAGGTCTTGGCTTTCAGCCGCATCGCGCGGAGCCATACTTTCAGTTTCCTCATTTCTTTACCAGCGATATGTCGAGACTCTTGATATGGTGGGTCAGGGCACCGACCGAGATGAAGTCGACGCCCGTTTCGGCATACTGGCGCAGCGTGGCCTCGGTGATGCCGCCGGAGGCCTCGGTCTCGTAGCGGTGGTCGATGCGCCGCACGGCCTCGCGGAGGGTGGCGGTGTCGAAGTTGTCGAGCATGATGCGGTCCACGCCGCCGTGGTCGAGCACGCGCTGCAGCTCGTCGAGGTCGCGCACCTCAATCTCGATGCGCAGGTCCTTGCCTTTCTCTTTGAGGTACTGGCGTGTACGGTCGATGGCCGCCTCGATGCCGCCGGCGAAGTCGATGTGGTTGTCCTTGAGCATCACCATGTCGTAGAGGCCGATACGGTGGTTGGTGCCGCCGCCGCACTTCACGGCATACTTCTCCAGCAGGCGCATGTTGGGCGTGGTTTTGCGGGTGTCCAGCAGCTTGGTGTTCAATCCGTTGAGCATCTGCACCATGCGGTGCGTCTCGGTGGCGATGCCGGAGAGGCGCTGCATGAAGTTGAGCGCCGTGCGCTCGGCGGTGAGGATGGAGCCCGAGGGGCCTTCAATGGTCATCAGGATGTCGCCCTTCTGCACAGCGTCGCCGTCGTGCTTCAGGAGGGTGACTTTCAACGTATTGTCGACGAGCATGAAAACCCTTTCGCCCACCTCGGCGCCACAGAGGATGCCCTCCTGTTTGGCCACCATCTTGGCCGTGCCCGTTGCCGTGGGCGGAATGCAGGCCAGCGTGGAGTGGTCGCCGTCGCCGATATCCTCTTTGAGAGCCATTTTGATGAGGGTGTCCAGATTGTCAATGTTCGTCATAATATTCTGATTGTTAAATATTAATAAAATCCTCAGCGGGGTCTTCGCCCCACTAAACCATGTGCAAAGATAAGTTTTTTTTCCGACCTGAGCAAATCTTTTTTCCCTCTGGCCCGCCGTCCCCAGCCTCCGCCCTCCCTCCGCCCGGCTTCCGCCCTCCCTCCGCCCGGCTTCCGCCTTCTGTTCGCTTTCCCTCCGCCCTCCCGTCCAAACCCCACCCGATACCCACCAAAGAGGGCCCTTCTTATATCGTTCCTATATACTT
>DFIZ01000023.1 GCA_002372855.1 Bacteroidales bacterium UBA3684 | reverse complement strand
ATATAAGAAATGCCGAATTATGTACCTCTTCGACCCCTCTCGGGCCCCAACTGTAGAGACGCGGCATGCCGCGTCTCCCGACAGGTGGAAGGTCGGCGGTGGAAGGTCGGCGGTGGGGGAGCGGGAGGAAAAAATTGGAGAAAACGGAAATATTATTTTGCCAGTTCGGAAAATGTTCGTATCTTTGCAGCACGAAAATAATTAACGGAATATAAACAATCGTCTAGCAATGAACGGGTTAGACGGCAAAAAAGAAGAAAATGAAAAAAGGAATCCATCCCGAAAACTATCGCCTCGTGGTGTTTAAAGACATGTCGAACGACACGATGATCCTCACCAAGAGCTGTGCCAACACCAAAGAGACCGTCACCTATACCGACGGCAAGGAGTATCCCGTGGTGAAACTCGAAATCTCGAACACCTCGCACCCCTTCTTCACCGGCAAACTGAAGCTCGTTGACACCGCCGGACGCGTCGACAAGTTCATGAACAAGTACAAACGCTACTCCAAGAAGGCTGAGTAAAAAGAAAAAGGTAATTTGTTTTAGATTTTTTTAGATCTAGAAACCCTGCTTCCACGGCAGGGTTTTCTTGTACAATAAGTATTTCCGCCATGGACGAGACGCATATCTACACCATCCGCTGCAAGTTCCCGGTCGGCGAGCTGGAGCTGGGCTCCGTCGGCGACCGGCTGTGTCTGAGCCTGTGGCCTTATTCCGCTCACTATGAGGCTGTGCGGCGCAGGTTGTCGAAGGGTTTCGGCGCCACGATTGTCGACGGGCAGTGGACCGACGTGCTGCACGAGGCTGTGGAGGAGCTGCGGCAGAACTTCTTCCGCGCCTATGACATGAATCCTCTGCCGCTGCGCACCTTCGGCACCGAGCTGCAGCAGGAGGTGTGGCGCCAGGTGGCCCGCATTCCGGTCGGCAGTACGGTGAGCTACAGCGAATTGGCCACCCTGGCCGGGCATCCCACGGCGGTGCGTGCCGTGGCCAGCGCCGTGGGGGCCAACGCCTTGAACCTCTTCATCCCCTGCCACCGCGTGCTGCCTGCCGACGGCTCGCTGGGCAACTATGCCGGGCTGCCCTACTGCAAGTACCGCCTGCTGCGGTTGGAGGGCGTGGACATCGAGTACCACCGCCGGGTGCCGTATGGCCACAGCCGCGTGGAATAAAAAAAATGCTCCGATTTAACAAAAATTAGTATATTTGCACAATGCATCCAGTTGCGATGAATTGTGCAAATTATTAACAATTAAACACATAATACAATGGAAGAACAGAATCTAAGGCTTCAGGAAGAGGCCAAGCAGTATGTCCGCTCGATGGGACGTTGGTACAAATTCTTCGGCATCCTCAGCATTGTGGGGTGCGCTTTCATGGTGCTGGGCGCCATCTTGATGATGACCGTCGGCAACGTGATGAGCCAGGTCAACTATTCCGCCTATGCAGGCTACAATGCCGATGTCGCCGCGAGCATGGGCAGCATGCCTATGTGGCTGATTGGCATTCTATATCTGGCTTGCGCCGGATTGATGGTGCCGGTGATTGTCTATATGCTGCGCGGCGCCAAGGCCGCCGAGACGGCCGTGGCGCTGAACAGCAATGAAGCTGCTGTGAGCTTCCTCTCCAACAGCAAGAGCTACTGGAAGTTCTACGGCATTTTGACCATTGTGATGCTGGCGCTGTGTATCATTGCGATACCCATATCCATCATCACTGCCGTTGCTGCCGCCCTCTAGCGGAGCAGCTCGGCGACGGCGTCGTTCACTGCCGACATGGGGTCGGTGGGTTCGAAGCGGCGCACCACATTACCCTGACGGTCGATGAGGAACTTGGTGAAGTTCCACTTGATGTCAGGGTTTTTGTCGTATTCGGGGTCCTGGGAGCGGAACATCTTGTCGAGGTAGGCGCCGCGGGGGTCGGTGGTGTCGAAGCCGCCGAAGGGGGCCTTGGCCTTCAGCCACTGGTAGAGGGCCGTGGCGGAGTCGCCGTTGACGTCGATTTTGGCCATCTGGGCGAAGGTGGTGTTGTAGGTGCCGGTGCAGAAGGCGTGGATTTCCTCGTTGCTGCCGGGGGCCTGCTGGCCGAACTGGTTGCAGGGGAAGTCGAGGATCTCCAGTCCGCGGCCGTTGTAGGCGGCGTAGAGCTTCTGCAGCTCCTCGTACTGGGGCGTGAAGCCGCACTCGGTGGCGGTGTTCACCACCAGCACCACTTTGCCCTCGAGGGTGGCGAGGTCGACGGTGTCGCCGTTGCCGTCAACGGCGTCGAAGGCGTAGAGGTTGTCGGTCGACACGGTCCCGGTGGTGTCGGGGCACTCGGCCTGCTGTTGTTTGCATGCGCCCATCAGGGTGGCAACGGCCATGGCGATAGCCATGAATTTGATGCGTTTCATTGTGTGTTTTCTTGTTTGTAGATGAATGATTTTTCGCGCTGCAAAAGTACAACTATTTTCCGACATGGCAACGAATTAGAAAAAAAATTTTGCCATGTCGTCAAAAAGGTGTATTTTTGCACTTTCAAACACCAACCGGAGAGATGGCAGAGCGGTCGATTGCGGCGGTCTTGAAAACCGTTGACCTGCGAGGGTCCGGGGGTTCGAATCCCTCTCTCTCCGCAACCTTTTTTAGATAAATGTTATGAAAAAGAATCCTTTGTTTTTATTTGTTGCCTTGTGTGTATGCTTCTGCTCGTGTTCGAAGGACAAAGAGGAGTTGATTGTTGGCACATGGCAGGTGACGCAGACCAATTTCATTTCGAACGAAGACCATCAAGTGGTCAGTGAATACGATTCCTCGGACGGAGACTGGCTTTTCTGTTTCAAAGAGGACCATACGGGCTGGGTGCTGGCAGACCAGGACTCTATGCCATTCTCCTATGTTCTGAGTGGAAACAATCTGACTTTCAGCGTCCAGGAGTTGCCCGATGGTGTCAGCAAGGACCAAGGAGTCTACGAGTTGACCATGACGATAGAACAATTGGACGAAAACACCCTTCACACGTATATTGAGACTGTCATGAGAGATATCGAGGGGACCTACCATTACCACATGAAAAAACGCTAGATGACAGAGGACAGGAAACAGATAGAGGTTGTGGCCGGCGCTATTGTGAGCGCCGGTCGTCTTTTTGCCACGCAGCGCGGCTACGGCGACTGGGCCGGATGGTGGGAGTTTCCCGGCGGCAAGATCGAGCCCGGCGAGGCCCCCGAGGAGGCCCTGCGGCGCGAACTGCGCGAGGAGCTTGCGCTCGAGGTGAAGGTGGGGGAGGAGGTGGCCCGCGTGGAATACGACTACCCCAAGTTCCACCTCTCCATGCGCCTCTACCTCTGCACCCCCGAGGGCGAGCCCACGCTCAGGGAACACTCCGCCGCCCGCTGGCTGTCGAAGGACGAACTGGAGGCCGTCCGCTGGCTCCCCGCCGACATCGAAGTGGTCGACACGCTGAAAAAGTTTCTCTGACATATAATAATTAGCGCAGCTTTGCGTTACTTAATAGTTTTAATATATCAATCAAGATGCTGCAACTGCAATATATCAAGGATCATACCGAGGAAATCATTTCCCGACTGAAGATTAAGAACGTACAGAATGTCGAAGAGCGCATAGCCGAAATCCTGGAGCTCGACGCCCAGCGCCGTGCCCTGCAGGTGAAGGCCGACGCCGTCAAGGCCGAGCAGAACCGCATGGCCAAGGAAATCGGCATGCTGATGAAACAAGGCAAGAAGGACGAGGCCGAGGCCGCCAAGGCCCGCACCGCCGAGCTGAAGGGCGAGGAGAAAGCCCTCAGCGAGGAACTGGCCTCGACCGAGAAGACCCTCAACGAGAAGCTCATCTCGCTGCCCAACGCTCCGCACCCCACCGTGCCCTGCGGCAAGAGCGAGGCCGACAACGTGGTGGTGGCCGAGTACGGCCACAAGCCCGACCTGCCCGCCGATGCCCTGCCCCATTGGGACCTCTGCGCCAAATACGACATCATCGACTTCGAGCTGGGCAACAAGGTGACCGGCGCCGGCTTCCCCTTCTACAAGGGCAAGGGCGCCCGCCTGCAGCGTGCCCTCATCAACTTCTTCCTCAACGAGGCCGCCGACGCAGGCTTCGTGGAGATACAGCCCCCGCTGATGGTCAACGAGGCCAGCGGCCTCGGCACCGGCCAGCTGCCCGACAAGGAAGGCCAAATGTATGCCATTCCGCTCGACGGCTTCTACATGATCCCCACCGCCGAGGTGCCCATCACCAACATCTTCCGTGGCGAGGTGGTCGACGCCAAGCAGTTCCCCATCAAGCGCGTGGGCTACAGCGAGTGCTTCCGCCGCGAGGCCGGCAGCTACGGCAAGGACGTCCGCGGACTGAACCGCCTGCACGAGTTCTCGAAGGTCGAGATAGTGGTCATCGAACACCCCGACCGCTCCTACGACATGCTGGAGGAAATGAAACGCCACGTCGGCGGCCTGCTGGACAAACTGGGCCTGCCCTACCACATCCTCAAGCTCTGCGGCGGCGACATCAGTTTCACTTCCGCCATGACCTTCGACTTCGAGGTGTGGAGCGCTGCGCAGAAACGCTGGCTCGAGGTGAGCTCCGTCTCCAACTTCGAGACCTTCCAAGCCAACCGCATGAAGCTCCGCTTCAAGGACGAGAATGGCAAGATGCAGCTCTGCCACACGCTGAACGGCTCGGCTTTGGCCCTGCCGCGCATTGTGGCCGCCCTGCTGGAAAACAACCAGACGCCAGACGGCATCGTGATGCCCGAATGCCTGCGCCCCTATCTCGGTTTCGACAAGATTGACTAGCCGTAGGGATAAAAAAAAAGCCCCGCCGTGATGGCGGGGCTTTTTTTGTCGCTATGGTTTAGAAGTGGAAACCGATGCGGAGCATGACGCTGCCGACAGAACGCTGTTGGCGGCCCATGCCGGCGGCTTCGTTGGCCGTTACCTGGGCGCTGGCGGCCATGTTGTCGTCGAGGGTGCCCTGGGTGTAATCGATGGTGTGTTTGCCGAGGCCATAGTAGTAGAGGCCTGCGCTGACATGTTCGCCGAAGTAGGCACCGGCGCCAATCATCCAGGCAAAGGCGAAGGTGGCTTTGTAGGCAAAGTTGAAGTCGTCGGCGCCTTCGGAGGTAATCCAGAGGAGGTCGGTGCCGACGCCGAACTCGCCATAGGCGGAGATGTCGTCCCAGGGGAGGTCGTCATAGATGTAGCTGACACCGGCAAGGAGGGGAATGTTGAAGTAGGTCGGCGAACTGAATTTGGCGTCGAGGTATTTGTCGCTCCATTTGCCGGAGATGGTGTTCCACATGAAGTCGATGTTAGCAAAAGGGGCCACGAGGCCGTATCCGATGTCGAAGCGGTAGCTGGCACGGTAGCCGAGGCCGAAGCCGACGGTGGCGTCTTTACCCACTTGCTCGTAGGTCAGAGGCACACCGGAATTGTATGCGGTAATCAGGGTGGGGCCGTTGGAGGCGTCGCTTGCGAAGTCGCCGGTGGGAATGTTGCCGTTCAGGAAAATAGACTGGCGGAACTGGGCTTGAGCCACGGTGCCGACGCCCATAATCATGGCGGTCAGGCACAATACTTTTACTAATCTTTTCATCGTTTGGGATTGTTTTATTGTTTTCTTTATTTTATTTTTCGGTTTTCTTCTTGCGTCCGCGTTTCTTGGGTTCGGGCTTGACCATCTCCTCTTCGGGGATGGTGGCGTCGAGCGGAGGGTTCTCGGCGTCGAAGTATTCCTCCTCGATGCCGCGGATGTCCTCGTCGGAGGGTTCGATATCGTCGTCGGAGGGTTCGTCGTCGTCGCCGATTTTCTCGTAGCTGTCGAGTTCCTCGACTTCGTCGTCGCCGAAAGCGGCGCGGATTTCCTCTTTGTTGATGCCGAGGGTGAGTTTCTTTTTGCGTTTCTCGTCTTCCTCGAGGTTGGTCTCGAAGTCGCCATGGCGTAGCACGCGCTCCTTGTGGGCCGGGTCGATTTCCTCTTTTTCGAGGGCTTCGCTCAGGGGGGCGAACTCGTCTTCCTTGCCGCTGTCGTCGTCATCGTCGAAGAGGGCTTTGTCGAGGTCCTCGCCGAGCGGGTCGATTTTCACCTCGAACTTAATCATGTAGTAGGTGTCTTCGGTTTCGAACGGGACAATGAAAATTGTCTCTCCGTTGGGCTTCACGAAGCGTTGCAAATAGCTATTATAGCCGTCGGGATAAACTTCTTTGAACTTTTCCTTCAGGTCGTCGGACAGGTTTTTATAGCTGACTATCAGGTTTTTTTTGTGTTTTTTTGTAGTTGCCATAGTTGTTGGATTTTGGTGCAATAATAGTAAGTTATTTTGATATGACCAAATTTTTTTTATGCCACCACGATGGATTCGTCGTCTTCGACCCTGAGATTGTCCATGATGAATTCGCGGCGCTCGAGGGTGTTCTCGCCCATGTAGAAGGACAGGACGCTCTTGGTGTCGAACTCTTTGTGCAGGATGACGGGGTCGAGGCGCATGTCTTTGCCTATGAAGTTCTTGAACTCGTCGGGGCTGATTTCGCCGAGGCCTTTGAATCGGGTGATTTCGGCCTTGGGGGTGTTGTGGATGGCGGCGATGCGTTCGTCGTCGGTGTAGCAATAGGTGGTTTTCTGCTTGTTGCGCACGCGGAAAAGGGGGGTCTGGAGGATGTAGACGTGGCCGGTTTGGATGAGTTCGGGGTAGAAGCGGAGGAAGAAGGTGAGCAGCAGGAGGCGTATGTGCATGCCGTCGACATCGGCATCGGTGGCGATGACGACGTTGTTGTAGCGCAGGTTGTCCATGCCGTCGTCTATGTCGAGGGCGTTGTGGAGGAGGTTGAGCTCCTCGTTCTTGTAGACGTCCACCTTGCTGATGGAGTAGGTGTTTTTGGGTTTCCCGCGGAGGGAGAAGACGGCCTGGGTGTCCACGTCGCGGCTCTTGGTGATGGAGCCGGAGGCGGAGTCGCCCTCGGTGATGAAGATGGTGCTCTCCAGGCGTCGGGCGTGGTTGGTGTTGTAGTGCACGTGGCAGTCGCGCAGCTTGCGGTTGTTGAGGCTGGCTTTCTTGCCGGCTTCGCGGGCCACCTTCTTGATGCCTGCTATCTCCTTGCGCTCTTTCTCGTTGGCGTTGATTTTGGCCAGCAGTGCGTCGGCGGTGTCGGAGTGCATGTGGAGGTAGTCGTCGAGGTTGCGCTTGAGGATGTCGAGCACATAGGTCTTCAGCAGGGGGGAGTCGTTGGTGCCGTCCACCTTGTTGGGTTCGAGGTGAGTGCTGCCGAGCTTGGTTTTGGTCTGAGCCTCGAAGACAGGCTCCTGGATGCGTACGCAGAGGGCGCAGACCAGGCCTTGTCGGATGACCTCGGGCGGGTAGTCTTTCTTGATGAAGTCCTTGACCACGCGGGCATAGGCCTCGCGGAAGGCGCTCTGGTGGGTGCCGCCCTCGGTGGTGTGTTGGCCGTTGACGAAGGAGAAGTAGTAGTCGTTGCTTTGGCCGTTGACGTGGGTGAAGGCAGCCTCGAAATCGCCCTCTTTGATGTGGATGACAGGATAGAGGGCATCGCTCTGCAGGTTGTTCTCCAGCAGGTCCAGCAGGCCGTTCTTGGAGTAGTAGCGCTTGTCGTTGTAGTAGAGTGTGAGGCCGTGGTTGAGGTAGGCGTAGTTCCAGATGCGGCGCTCCACGTATTCGCTGATGAAGTGGTAGTTGCCGAAGAGTTTGCTGTCGGGGACGAACTCCACCAGGGTGCCGGTCTCGGCGCCTGAGGTTTCGTCCACGATGCCGCTGTCGTTGGTGAGCTTGCCGTCGCAGAATTCTGCGATGCGGGTCTTGCCTTCGCGGATGGACTGCACCTTGAAATAACTGCTCAAAGCATTGACGGCCTTGGTACCCACACCGTTCAGACCGACCGACTTCTGGAATACCTTGCTGTCGTATTTGGCACCGGTGTTCAGTTTGCTGACGGCTTCGACCAGCTTGCCCAGCGGTATGCCGCGGCCGTAGTCGCGGATGCTAACGTGGCGTTCGCCGAAGTTGATTTTGACTTCGATCTTCTTGCCGTAGCCCGAGGTGAACTCGTCGATGGCGTTGTCTATAACCTCTTTGATGAGAACGTAGATGCCGTCGTCGTGCGACGAACCGTCGCCCAGTTTGCCGATGTACATTCCCGGACGCAGGCGGATGTGCTCCATGTCTTCCAGGTGCACAATGCTGTCGTCGTTGTAGTCAACAGGGTTGGTCGTGTTCAGTAGGTCTGTCTGTTCCATAGTCTTTTCATTCCATTTTCATTTCCGAGCCAATGGCGTAGCCTGTGCGTTCGCCATCGCTTGTGGGTTCGCCGGAGGTCACTTTTATTTGGCTCTCATTGACGCCCTGCTCCTGCATGTATCGTTGTATGATGTTGTTCCACATGGTGTAGCGGAAAGCAGCCGAGTCGTTGGCGGGCGTGGGCATGCGCTGCTCGAGGGTGATGATGACCAGCGAGTCGCTCTTGGCGATGGTGGCCAGGTCGGAGAGGAGGTGGTACTGTTCCGAGGTGAATCCGCGCTGGTCGGGTTCGATGGCTATGAAGTCAAGGTTGCTGCTGTTCATGCCCAGGGCGTTGCCGAGGGCGCGCACGGGCGAAGTGGCCACCTTCACCAGCAGGTTGCCCAGGGTCTTCCACACCAGTTTCATGTAGTTGAACTCGGGACTGTCCACATTGCCTTTGATGGGCATGTCGATGAGTATCTTGTCGTCTTTGTCGCGCAGAATGTAGAGGGCTGTTTTGAGGGGGACCTTCATTTCGGGGTCCACGTCCTTGCGGCGGCTACCGACACGGGCCTTGAAGATGTCGAGCTTGTTCAGGTTGTCCAGCTGGCTGTTGTTGATGGTCAGGCGGGTGGTGAGGCCGAAGATGCCGTCCTCGATGGGCTGGCCGGTGTAGGCCACGGCCCACGGGCTGAGCTGTTTCATGTCGAGGCCTTTGATGGAGAGGAACAGGTCCTGGTGTTGTTTCCAGTCGTCGAGGTTGCCTTTCCAGTTCACCATCAGGTGTCCGCCGCCGGGTAGCATGGCGCGGAGCTTGGCGTTGTTGCCGCCGGCAAGGGTGAGGTCGTTGGCTTCGATGTTGAGGTTGGTGAGGGGGAAGAGGAATGGGTCGGGGAGCGTGTGGTCGGCATAGGATACATTGCAGTCTTTGATGGCCAGCTGGCCCACATGGAGTTTGATGGGGGAGGAGGGGGAGTCCGGGTTCTCCGGGTTCTCCGGGTTCTCCGGAGATTCCGGGTTGTCCGGCAGGAGGATATTGTCCAGCGTGCTGTGGTCGGGCCATTGCTCGTACTGGGCTTCCAGCCCGGTGAGGATGATGCTGGAGATGTCGTAGCTGTTGGCCTCGAGGTTGATGTTGTTCACCTTCACGTCCAACCGGGCCAGGTGGGCGACCGGCGACGATGCCTCTTTCTGCTGCAGGCTGACGTTGTTCAACGTCACCGTGCCACCAATGTGGCTCTTCTGTATTTCGCTTATGGTGCCTTCGGCATTGAGTTTGGCCTGCAGGTTGCCGCCGATGCTGCAGGGTTGCAGCACTCCGTCGGTCAGCGGCTCGATGTTTTTCAGTGCGAAGTCTTCCAGTGTCGCCGTCAGGTTGTAGTTCCCTCCGGCAGCGTCGTAGTTGCCGTCGATGGAGAGCCTTCCGCCCTCGGCAAATCCAATGCGGAGTCCGCCTTCGCTGGCCTCCTCGCCTCCGAGCACGAATCCCGGCACCCTCAATCCGATATGCGGCAGGTGCCACTGCTTGCCCGACTTGGCATCACGGTAGTTCACCTCGGCATGGCTCAGACGTATGTTGTAGAATTTCAACACCCAGTCGCTCGGTGTGGTGTCGGTGTCCTCCTCGGTGCTGTCGCTGGCAAAGTGGTCTATCAGGCTTTGGAAATTGAACGTTTCGCCATTCTGTATCAGGTTGACTTTCAGTCCGGCGAGGGTGATGTGTTTCAGGTGCACGGTGTGGCTGATCAGCTTCAGCAGGCTGGCTTTGACGTCGAGAGTGTCGAAACTGGCGAATATGTCGGTGCCGTTATCCTCGTACAGGCTCAGGCCGTACACCGCCACGTGGCCTGTGTATACATTCAGTTTCAGACCTTCCACGTTCACCTTGCGGCCCACCAACTCCTCGCCATGGCTGTTGATGTAGCTCTTGGCTATCGGAGCGGCAACGAGGGTGGCTATGATGATGATTCCCAGCAGTATCCCTATTACCCAGAACGCTATTTTCAGTCCCCGTTTCATATTATTGTTTCCTTATTTATTTAGACAGATAACGCCTCCCGCACCACTTTATTGTGTGGTGTTGAAAAATAAATTTGATGTCCCTTTGCGAGTCCTTGCTACTCGTAGAAGTGCATCTCGGTAAGGTATTGGTATACAGGTTCTGTCAGCAGGTATCGCACGTCTTTTTTCTCGCCGATCAGGCGACGTATGTAGCTCGACGAGATGTCCATCATCGGCACCTCGGCCATACTGACGTGCGGGTGTGTGGCCAGCTTGCAGTGCTCGCTCCCCGGGCGGGGATAGACATGGATGCGGTAATGCTCGAGGATGTATTCGTAGTTGCGCCAGCGTTCGAAGGTGGCCAGGTTGTCGCTGCCCATGATGAGGCTGAATTCGTACCCGGGGTATTTTTCGCCCAGCGCCGTCAGGGTGACCACCGTGTAGCTCGGAATGGGCAGATGCATTTCTATGTCGCAGGCTTTCAACCTATAGTTGTCGTCCACCGCCCGACGCACCATCTGCATTCTGTGGTGGTCGGCCAGCAGGGTCGAGCGCTCTTTCAGCGGGTTCTGCGGACTCACCACAAACCACACCTCGTCAACCCCCTCCTGCTGCACCATGGTGTTGGCTATCACCATGTGTCCCACATGGATGGGATTGAACGACCCGAAAAAAAGAGCAACATGCTTCACCTCAACTCTATAACTCTATAACTCTACAACTCTACGACTTTACGACTCTACGCCTCTATGACTTTACGACTCTACGCCTTAATAGTAATTGTACGCCGTTTCAATCTTCACGTGGCGCAGTTTGGTGCCTTTGAATGTGTAGATCTCCGCCACCTCGCCGGCACCGGAAATCACTTTCAGGACGGCCACATCGGAGGTGTACGATTTGGGGTATTTCTTGAAGAACACGTGGAACACCTCGTCCTTCGACATGCCCACGTGGATGCCGTTGGCAAGCTGGATCTCGGGGTCGTTGATACGGCCGCCGAGCAGCTCCACCTTGCGTGTCCAAATGGAGTAGAACATGTCCAGGTAGCTGTCGTCCAGACGTTTCATACGGTTCACACTCACCTCCATCGAGTCAAAATACTTGCGGTATCCGCTTTCGCGATACCAATGCAGCTGGTTGTCGGTGATGTATTGTTCCATCGACTCCCACTCGCCGAAGGGGTAGATGACGTAGTTCGACAGCGAGTAGACCGTCATGGTGTCTGTATACACCTTGATGTCCTTAATCATGTATTCTTCGCGTCCGAAGTTCATCATTCTCATGGCTTTGGCGCGCGACGAGACATTGCCGGTGGCCACATTCTTCTGTGCTGTCGCCATCGTGCTGCACAGCACCAGGGCTGCTATTATCAGTGCTTTTTTCATCCTTTTCTGTCAATTGATTACCCTATATAACGGCGTTTTGTTTTCTTTATTGCATGATATAAGGAAAAAAAATCTTTTTCCCCTCCTGCCGGCGCCCGTCCAACGCCCTCTGTGGTGGGTCTGAAATCAAAAAAATGACAAAAAAATATTCATCATTCCAAAAAATTTGTATATTTGCAGTTGTGAAATGTTTTTGAGCAATATTGATAAGAATTTTAAAATTAATAACTTAAACACTTAAAATCTATGAAGAAAGTATTATTTTTGATTGCAGCTTCGCTGTTTGGTGCAGGTCTGTCCGCTCAGACCATCGTTTCGACCCAGGTGGAGAAACGCAATGTCTTCATCGAGGAGTACACTGGTGTCAACTGCCAGTACTGCCCCGATGGTCACAAAAGGGCCAATGAGGTGTGCGCCACCTATCCTGGCCATGCTTGGGCCATCAATATCCACCAGGGCGGTTATGCCCAGGGTTCTGGCTACACCACCCAGTGGGGTGACGGCCTTGCTGGTCAGTACAACATCTCCGGCTATCCCTGCGGAACCACCAACCGCTGCGCCTCCATGCAGAACCGCGGCGAATGGGCCGGCACTGCTGCCTCTATCCGCAACCAGGATTCGCCTGTCAATGTGGCTGCCGAGGCCACCATCGACCCCAACACCCGTCAGATGACCGTGCATGTCGAGGTCTACTACACCGGCGCCCAGACTGTCTCCAGCAACTTCCTCAATGTCGTCCTCCTGCAGGACAACGTCATGGGCCCCCAGGTTGGTGCCATCACTTTCTATCCCGAAATGATTGAGAACGGTCAGTATCGCCACATGCACATGCTCCGCGACATGATTACCGGCCAGTGGGGTGAGGAACTCACCACCATCGCCCAGGGCACCTTCATCGAGAAGACCTACACCTACTCCATCCCCGCTACCATCGGCGCTGTGGCCATCGAAGACTTCAGCGACCTCAAAGTGCTTGCTTTCGTTACTGAGACCCACAAAAACATCCTCTCCGGCAACGAAGCCGAAATCACCATGCTCCCCGCCGTCT
Organism: Bacteroidales bacterium UBA3684; assembly: GCA_002372855.1. Lineage (GTDB taxonomy): Bacteria > Bacteroidota > Bacteroidia > Bacteroidales > P3 > Colimorpha. Next base: position 5,225 of record DFIZ01000023.1, on the reverse strand, counting down.
ACGTCGCCGGTAGCGGTGTCAACCACGTCGATTGCGCCCTCGAGTTCCAGCCCTATGTCCGCATTGCCAACACCTATGACAAGAACGTCAGCTCCGTGACCGTCCAGTACGACGGTAACGAAAGCACCCTCGAACAGTTCATTCCCGCCGGCAGCACCGTAAATGTCGACCTCCCTGCCTACACTGTCACTCCCGATGGCTCGCGCGTCCAGAACTGCGAAGTGACCAAATCGGTCCTCGTCCTCAGCGCCACGTTCGAGGATGAAGAGGTTGTCAACATCACCGCCACTCCTGCCGACATCACCATGGCAGACTTCAACATCTACACTGTCCAGAGCCCCCTGCGCCTCAAAGCCGGTATCGACTGCTACGGCTCCGAAGCCAAAGTGTCGCTGCTGAACCAGGCCAACTGCACCGCGCTGTGGACTATGGGTCCTTGGACCGACATTTCCACCGGCAACCCGCAGACTATCTCCCAGATTCCCAACGCCCGCTACAAATTCATCGACTTTAGCCCCGCCACCTCCGGTCTCTACATCCTCAGTGCTATCGACACCTATGGCGACGGCTGGTTCTTCACCAACGACAATGTCGCTTCCGGCTTTTGGCTGAACGATGCCCAGGGCGAAGTCTTTGCCGAAGAATGGGGTTACACCAACGGTCCCGAATTCTCGCAGCTCGACTACTACCTGAATGTCACCAACGACGGCGACGGCTCCCATGTGGGCATTGAGGATGCCGAGCCCGTGGTCGAGTTCAGCGTCTATCCCAATCCTGCCACCGACCGCCTCGCCATCTCTGGCGTCAATGGCCTCAACGAGGTCTCCGTCATCGATGTCACCGGCCGTACCGTCATGACCCTCGGCGCCACCAACAGCATCGATGTCAGCGGCCTCGCCGCCGGCGTCTATGTCGTCCGTATCGCCACCGAGCAGGGCATCGGCATGCAGAAGTTCGTCAAGGAATAATCCTTGCTCTGACAAAAAAAGCGGAAAGGTCTTTGACCTTTCCGCTTTTTTTTGTATCTTTGTAGTCTATGAATTATGCCTTGATTATATCCAAGCGATTGGAACTCAACGTCCGACAGGTTGAGAAGACTGTCGAATTGCTCGAATCGGGCGCCACCGTGCCCTTCATTGCCCGCTACCGCAAGGAGGCCACGGGCTCCCTCAACGAGGTCCAGATTGCCGCTATCCGCGACCTCCTCCTGCGCCTCAAGGAACTGGACAAGCGCCGCGAGGCCATCATCCAGTCGGTCGACGAGCAGGGCAAACTCACCGACGACCTCCGCCGCCAGTTCGAAGCCGCCGAGACCCTCACCGACCTCGAAGACCTCTACCTGCCCTATCGCCCCAAGCGCCGCACACGCGCCACCATTGCCATCGAGAAAGGCCTCGAGCCCGTGGCCGACGCCATCATGCGCGGGCAGTGGGACAACTGGGACGACGACGCCCTCGCTGGTGCTCGCGACATCATTGCCGAGCGCGTCAGCGAGGATGCCGCCGTGCGCAACCGCGTGCGCAATGTCTTCCGCCGCAGGGCCATGCTCTCCTCCGCCCTGGCGCGCGGCGTGGACCCCGACGACGAACGCGTGGGCAAGTTCGAGTCCTGGATCGACTGGAAGGAACCCATCGCCAAGGCCCCCTCGCACCGCATCCTGGCCCTCTTCCGCGGCGAGGATGCCGGCGTGCTCAAAGTGCATGTCAAGCCCGAAAAGGACGACGACTGCATCGAGGCCATGACCTCCCACACCCGTCCGCGCGGCAAGGCCGGCGACCAGTACGACATGGCCGTGGCCGACAGCTACAAGCGCCTCGTCATGCCCAGCATCGAGACCGAATTCCGCAACGCCCTCAAGGAACGCGCCGACCGCGAGGCCATACGCGTCTTCGCCGAGAACCTGCGGCAGCTGCTCCTCGCGGCGCCCCTCGGGCAGAAACGCACCCTGGCCATCGACCCCGGTTTCCGCACCGGCTGCAAGGTCGTCTGCCTCGACGCCCAGGGGCAGCTGCTCCACAACGAAACCATCTATCCCTTCACCTCCGTGCGCGAAGAGCGCGCCGCCGTCAACAAGCTCGAGGCCCTGGTGGAGGCATTCCATATCGAAGCCATAGCCATCGGCAACGGCACCGCCGGCCGCGAGACCGAGGAGGTGGTGCAGAAGTGCCATTTCAACCGCAAGGTCATAGCCGTCAGCGTCAGCGAGGCCGGCGCCAGCGTCTACAGCGCCAGCGACGTGGCCCGCCGCGAGTTCCCCGACTACGACATCACCGTCCGCGGCGCCGTCAGCATCGGACGCCGCCTCATGGACCCCCTCTCCGAACTGGTCAAAATCGACCCCAAGAGCATCGGCGTGGGACAGTACCAGCACGACGTGGACCAGAAACTCCTCTCCGAGAGCCTCGGCGACACCGTCGTCTCCTGCGTCAACAGCGTCGGCGTGGAACTCAACACCGCCAGCCGCGAGCTCCTCTCCTACGTCAGCGGCATCGGCCCGGCCCTGGCCGACAAGATTGTGGCCCATCGCAACAAGAACGGCGCCTTCGCCGACCGCCATGCGCTGAAGCAGGTCAAGGGCTTGGGCGACAAAGCCTTCGAGCAGTGCGCCGGTTTTCTGCGTGTCCGTGAAAGCAACAATCCCCTCGACCACAGCGCCGTCCACCCCGAACGCTACGCCCTTGTCGAGCGCATGGCGGCCTCGGTGGGCACCGACGTGGCAGCCCTCTGCAAGGACGCCGGACTCCGTTCGAGCATCAAGCTGGAGCAGTTCGTCTCCGCCGACTGCGGCCTGCCTACCCTGCACGACATCATGAAGGAACTGGAAAAACCCGGACTCGACCCCCGCGCCAAGTTCGAAGTCTTCGAGTTCGACAAGAACGTCACCCGCCTGGAGGATGTCCAGGAAGGCATGGTGCTCCCCGGCATAGTGACCAACATCACCGCCTTCGGAGCTTTCGTCGACATCGGAGTGCACCAGGACGGCCTGATACACATAAGCCAAATGGCCTCGCGCAGGGTCAGCGACCCTTCGGAGGTGGTACATCTCCATCAGCACCTCAAGGTGAAGGTCCTCGAAGTGGATTTCCGCCGCCGCCGCATCAGCCTTACGCTGAAGGGCGTCGACCAGTAGGCCGCGACGCGGCTACTCCTTGCTGTAGGCCAGGATGTCCCCGGGCCGGCAGTTGAGGGCCTTGCAAATGGCGTTGAGCGTCGAAAATCTTATGGCGCGTGCTTTTCCTGTTTTCAGGATACTCATGTTGGCAACGGTAATGCCCACACGCTCACTGAGCTCGGTGAGCGTCATTTTGCGCTTGGCCATCATGGCTTCCAGGTTTACAATAATCATAGTGTTCTTGGTACTTTAATGGTTTTTGCAAAAAATATGTCTTTCTTTCTGACTATTCAGCAATAAAGACGAAAGGAATTCTTGCCTGCACACCCTCGCTGTTGGCCACAAACAGCAGGTCTTGCTCCAGTTTCGACAGTGCTTTCTGTCCCTTTTGGGAGGTCTTCCAGCGGTAGGCGAGCCAGCCCTTGGACATGAGGTTCAGGTCGTTGTCCGTGGCCTCGCCGAAGAGTTCCTGCAGTTGGGTCCAGGTGTCTTTCTCGGCGGGATAGACCTTGACGGCGTACTTCTCGAGGCCCGCCTTCTCGGCGGCGATGCTCATGGCAAGGTCGATGCCGCCCAGGGTGTCCACCAGACCGATGCGCTTGGCGTCGACGCCGGTCCACACGCGCCCGCGTGCTATCTGGTGCACAGCGTCGTAGCTCATGCCGCGGCCCTCGGCCACACGTCCCACGAAGACCTTGTAGAAGTCCTCCACGTTGCGCTCCATCATGGCCATGGCGGTGGGACTCAGCGGGCGGAAGATGTTCAGGCCGTTGGCGTTGCGGTTCGTGCCGACGGTGTCGACGTGCAGGCCCAGCTTCTGGTTGAGGAGCTTGCCCACATTGGGTATGGTGCCGAAGACGCCGATGGAGCCCGTGATGGTGGTGGGCTGCGCCACGATGACGTTGGCCATGCAGCTCATCTCGTAGCCTGCCGAGGCCGCGAGGTCGCCCATGGAGACAATGACGGGCTTCTTCTCGCGGGCCTGCATGACGGCGTGCGTCATACTCTCGCTGGCCGTGGCCTGGCCGCCGGGCGAATTGACTCGCAGCACGATGGCCTTCACATCCTTGTCCTCCGAGGCCTGGCGCAGGGCACGGACGATGTCGTCGCCGTAGACGCCCTGGTCCATGCCGCGGGCGCTGCCGTCCATCACGTTGCCTTCGGCGTAGATGACGGCTATCTTGTCCTTGGACGGCATGTTGGCGGTGGCCAGGTTGTAGCCCTTGGCGTAGTCCTCCAGGGGGAGCAGCTGCTTGCCGTCGTGCTTGTCCTTGAACTGCCGGCGCACATCCTCTTCGAAACAGAGGGCGTCCACGAGGCCGCTCTGCTGGGCGTCGGGGGCCAGGTAGCCGCTCAGGTTGTCGGCAATGCTGTTGAGCTTGGCCGCGTCGATGCCGCGGCTGGCGGCGATGGCGCTGGTGGCGGTGTTCCAGATGCTTGATATGTAGGCGCGTATCTGCTCGCGGTTGGCGGCGGACATGTGGTTGAGCGTGTATACCTCGCCGGCGCTCTTGTAGGTGCAGCTTTCCGGGCGGATGAGCTGCATCTCGACGCCCAGTTTGTCCATCAGGTCTTTGTAGTACATCACCTCGCCGCCCATGCCGCGGAAGTCCACCATGCCGCTGGGGTGCACGCACACCCGGCTGGCGGCGGAGGCCACATAGTAGCCTCCCTGCGACCATGTGGTGGCATAGGCCACCACGGGTTTCTTGTCGCGGAAGTCCTCGATGGCGTCGCGCAGTTCGCTGAGCGAGCCCCACGAAAGCCCGGAGAGGCCGTCGTCGGTCAGGTAGAGGGCGTTGATGCGGTCGTCGGTGGCGGCGTTGCGGATGGCGTAGACGGCGTCCACCAGGCCCACGCTCTTGCTGCCGCCGATCGACATCGTCAGGCCGCTCGCGGTGCGGTCGCCGCTGATGCGGCCCAGGTCCACTTTCAGCACCGACCCCGTGCGCACCGGCACCATGTCCTTGCTGTCCATCTTGGCCACCGAGGCCACCATCAATATCATCATCGCAAACATCAAAATGCCTGCAATCACCGACACTATCACCATGCCGAGCGCCGAGGCCAGCATGGTCATTCCAAAGGATAGGGGTTTCTTCATGTTCAATAA
>DFIZ01000055.1:15892-16141 GCA_002372855.1 Bacteroidales bacterium UBA3684 | reverse complement strand
AGAGGTACATAATTCGGCATTTCTTATATCGTTCTTATATCGTTCTCATATACTTCTCATATACTTCTTATATAGGTGATATAAGAAGTATATGAGAAGTATATAGGAACTATATGAGAAGGGCCGAATTTGACCCCTCGTTGGGAGAGTTAAGAGTTATGAGTTAAGAGTTATGAGTTGTGAATGGAGAGACGCAGCGTGTTTGTTGCGGGGGGGGTCAGGGGACGGGGTCGTAGCCGGAGCCGCCCC
>DFIZ01000055.1:202-15827 GCA_002372855.1 Bacteroidales bacterium UBA3684 | reverse complement strand
AGGGGTTGCAGCGGAGGATGCGCTTGAGGGCGAGCCAGCCGCCGCGGAAGGGGCCGTACTTGCGGATGGCCTCCTGGGCGTATTGCGAGCAGGTGGGGGTGTAGCGGCAGGCCGGGGGCGTCAGGGGGGAGATGCAGGTGCGGTAGAAGGCTATGAGGGCCAGCATGAGGGTGCTCAGCAGCCAGCGCAGGGCGCGGTAGGGGAGGGCAAGGAGCTGGCGCAGGGTCATGGCGTGGGCTGTTGGTGGGCGAGGATGTCCTTCTGCAGTGCTGCGAGGAGTTTGTCCATTTTGTGGCCCAACTGGTCGTAGGACATGATTTCGTTGTGGATGTAGACCATGGAAAAGACGAGGGTGAGGCCGTGCTGCTGCAGGAAATCGTAGAGTGCATGCTTGCGCAGGCGGTAGCATTCGCGCGTCAGGCGGCGCACGCGGTTGCGGTCCACGGCATGGTGGAATTTGCGCTTGGGGGCGACGATCATTACTTGGGTGGCTGAGTGGCTGAGTGGCTGAGTTTCTGGGTGGCTGAGTGGCTGAGTGGCTGGGTGGCTGAGTGGCTGGGTGGCTGAGTGGCTGGGTGGCTGAGTTTTTGAGTTTCTGAGTGGTTCTCCACTCTCCACTCTCCGTTCTCCGCTCTCCACTCTCCACTCTCCACTCTCCAGGGTCATCCACTGGACGCTATAAGGGAAAGCCATCAGTCGATGACCCTCGGCGTAGAGGCGGTCGATCAGCTGACGGCTGCACAAACGTTCTTCTTTCTTGAAGGTGAAGCCCATCGAGGTTTATTTCTTCGTGTCGCCTTTGGCGGTTTTGGCGGTTTTGGTGGTCTTGGTAGCGGTTTTGGAGGCTGTCTTGGTGGCGGCAGTCTTGGTGGTGGAGGTCTTGGTGGTGGAGGTCTTGGTGGCGGAGGTTTTGGCGGTGGAGGTTTTGGCGGGTTTTGCCGTGGCGGTTTTCTTGGCGGCGGGTTTCTCCGCTTTGGTGGCGGGTTTCTCCACTTTCTCCGTTTTTTCCACCTTCACGGCCTTCTCCGCGATGGCTTCTTTCTCGGCTTTGGCTTTCTCGGCGGCGCGGGCGGCGCGGCGTGCGGCGGCCTGGGCTTTCTTTTCCTCCATGCGCTGCTTGTAGATTTCCTTGTTGGCGATGACGGGTTTGGCCTTGCGGGGTGCGGCGGCGATGGTGCTCTTGGTGCTGTGTTTGACGCTCTCGCTCTTGGAGGCGATGACGGCGTCCTGCTCTTTGCCGAGGATGAAATTCTCTATGGCCATGGCCATGGAGGGCGCCGACTGTGTGGGGGCGGCGATGGTGAGTTTGATGCCCTGTTCCTTGAGTGCGGCGTGGGTGGAGGTGCCGAAGGCGGCGATGAGGATGTTGCGGTCCTTGATGTCGGGGAAGCTCTTGACGAGGCTGCGCACGCCGATGGGTGAGAAGAGGGCAATGCAGTCGAAGTCGTCGAGGTTGAACTTGGTGAGGTCCTTGGGCGCCGAGGTGTACATGGGCGCCTTGGTGTATTTGAACTTGGCTTTGTCGAGGGCCTTGGTGTATTCGGTCTGTTTCTCGTCGGAGCAGGGGAAGAGGAATTTCTCGTCGCGGTGTTTGCCCATGACCTCGATGAGGTCGGAGAAGTATTGGTTTCCGAAGAAGACTTTGCGTTTGCGGTACTGGATGTAGTTCTGCAGGTAGAGGGCGATGGCCTCGGTGGAGCAGAAGTATTTCATGTCCTCGCTTACGGTTTCGCGCAGCTCTTTGAGCATGCGGAAGAAATGGTCTATCGAGTTCTTGCTGTTGAAGATGATGGCGGTGTATTCGCCGATGTGGATGCGTGTTTTGCGGAACTCGGAGACGGGGATGCCCACCACTTCGAAGAATTTGAAAAAGGTGATGTCAACATTGTGCTTGTTGATGAGGTTTCTGTACGGCGATTTCTCCAAATCGACGGGTGCAGGTTGCGAAATCAGGATTTTTTTCAGTTTCATGCCTTGGCGTTCTATTGTCTCAACTTATTGTTCTATTGTTCGATAAACCACTTTATGATTACTAAGATTGGTATTATTTCGACGGTGCAAAGATAGTAAAAAAGATAGAAACTAGAGCTATTTTGAAGTGTTAAAAAAACTTTCACGCCTCGTACAAAGCGACTTGCGAAGGCCAGGGCGATGAATCCGCCGAGGATGTAGAGCATGGCCGTCTGAGCGCCCGGGAGGTAGAAGAAGGGGTAGAGGATGACGGTGGTCACGGAGGCCTCCATCAGGTGGTAGAGGTAGTTGTTGGTCATGTAGAGGGCGACGCCCGCTTTGTTCTCGAAGGTGTTGCCCAGCAGGCGGATGATGCCGTTGCGGAGCATGTAGAGAAGGCTGACGCCGAGAGTCAGCAGGAGGTATCCCGCCACACCTGTATGCGCCATGGCCATGCGGTGGATGGGCAGGCAGAGGGCTGCCACAAGGAGCAGTCCCATGGGGAGCATCATGATGCTGCGGTTGAGGTTGCAGTCGCGCACCAGGCGGTCCATAGCGTGGCGGTCCACCAGGGCTTTGAGCAGGCTTGTGGCTTTGATTTTGCGCAGGCGTCCGTAGAGGCATATCAGTCCGGTGAGGAGCACGAGGGCCACGAAGGTCCAGGCGGGCTCGCCGACGTCGGGGCGCGGGGAGGAGGAGGTGTGCTGCACCTGTAGCGAGTGGCGTTGGAAGAGCGAGGTGCGGAAAACGGTGTCCGGAGCCTCGCGGGGCGCGAAGATGGAATCGTAGGGCACGTCGAGGTGCACCGTGCCGTCGCTGAGAGGCACGCTGTCCCATTGCCAAAAGGGCGTCGCCGTGTAGTCTATTGTGTCGCTGTGTTGTTCCGCCATGTCGTCTTGTTATTGCTTTATCACGATTAGTTTCTTTGTCGTTTCGATGCCGTCGGGGTTGGTGGCGCGGACGAAGTAGATGCCTGTAGGCCATCCGTCGAGGGAGAGGTGCTGGGTGGTGCCGTCGAGGGTCAGGGTTGTCAACGGGCGACCCATGGCGTCGGCGATGCATACGACGGTTCCCGCCTTGCCGCCGATGGCCACTTCGCCTGTGGCCGGGTTGGGGCTGAGGCTGAGGGCGCAGGCTGTCGGCAGGGGGGCTATGTCCAGGGTCCGGCTCAGGCAGTGCCAGGCTGTGGCGCTGTCCCAGGCGGCGAGGGGAATCTGGATGTCGTCGATCCAGACGCGGTCTTCGCCGTCGCTTCCGGCGGCATCCTTGCTGTAGCGCCAGCAGAGGGTGTGGCGGCCGGCATCCAGGACGAAGCCGCGCTGACGCCAGTCGCTGATGCCCCAGGCCTGGGGGGTATAGGCGCGGCCGTCGACCATGAGGGTCAGCATGTCGTACTGCGCTTCGCACGAGGTCTTCACCCAGTAGGCTATGGAGTCGCGGTGGAGCATCTCCACCTCGAGGCAGATCTGTGTCGACTGTCCGTCGTCGATGGCTCCGGAGCGGAGGCTGTAGCGGCCGGAATGGCTTGTGGCGCTGTCCAGGGTCCAAGTGGCGCGGAGGTCGTTCTGCCAGGGATGGCGCTCAAGGCCGTCCTCGAAGCCGTCGGTGCGGTTGCCTGCTTCCAGCCAGAAGTCGCGGTGCCCTTGCCAGTGGCCCAGATGGACTGTGGACTCGATGTGTACGGCGCAGAGGCTGTCGCCGAGGGTGAAGTCGAGGTTGTCGTCTTCGGAGGCGAACCGTTCGCCGGTGGGCAACGACACGGCCGCGAGGCGCAGCGAGTCGTAGTGGCCTTCGACAGCGGCGGCAAGGGTGTAGGTGCCGCCGGGAACGAGCCGTTTGGCTTCGCGCCCGTTGGCTCCCAGCACACGCAGGGAGAGGACGGGGTAGTCCGTGGGCACTGTCTGGCGCACCCCGAGCATGCACAGCACGCCGAGGTCGGCGGTGGCCAGCGTCAGGTGCCCTTGCCACAGGGGCTGTGCTCCGGTGGAGCCGACCCGAAGCGGCAGTGCGAGGAGGCGCCGTTCGCCGGGCAGCAGGTTGAATATTGTTGTGTCGGCGGGAGCAATCCATGCCCCGGCCAACGAGTCTTCGGGGGTTTGTGCCAGGCGGGCATGCAGGCTGTCGAGGGGTGTGCTGCCGGTGTTCTCCACCGCAAAGGCAACGGCTGTGTCGCCGGGAGTGACCTCGCGCAGCGTGGCCCCGCGGGCTATCGAGCGGTCCACCTCGACGGTGTCCACCGTGGGTCTGAGGCCTGCTCCCGATGCTGTGAGGATGAGGGGCAGGGTGTCGAGGGTCCGGCAGAGGGGAATGGCGGCGGTGCCGCTGCCGCTCAAGGTGATGACGCCCAGCAGGCTGTCGCCCTGCAGGACGGTGACGGTGGCGCCGGGAGTCCCTTCCACATGGAGCACGTCCTGGCCGTTGAAGGCACCGTTGGCGAGCCCCAGGGTGGTCCGTGCGGGCACGCCGATATAGGGGCGCAGCGTGGGGTCGCCGAGGAGGCAGTAGACTTCCCAGTAGAAACGGCTGTATCCCGAGCCGAAGGCGGTGACGGCCAGATTGCCCGCCGTCAGGAGTTCGCCGACGGTGGTGGCCGATGGATGGCTGCCCACGAGGACATCGAAGGCGCCCCGCAGGAGGCTGTCGTAGGCGTTGTCGGGGGCTATGGGCCACTTGGGTCCCACGGCCCAGAAATAGTCTTCGTTCCACAGTGTCGAATTGGTGGCCCCGATCACGGCCACGGCGCCGCCCACGGGCAGCCGCAGCAGCTGTTCGCCGAAGCCTGTTCCGCTGAAGGTGTTGCTCTTGCAGCAGTTGTTGACGTAGACCATGGGCTGGTCGGCTCCGGCCTCTTCCACGCGCCCGATGCTGAGGGCTGGCGAGGTCCATCCGCCCACGGTGCAGTGCGCTGTGTAGTTGAGCAAGGAGGCACCGCGGCCGATGTCGGCCTTGATGCTGTCCAGCAGGGTTCCCGATTGGGGGTTGCGGTAGGTGACGGTGTCCAATTCGGGGTGCGCCAGCTTGGCTTCGCGCCCCACATATTCCACCTGGCTGTTGGTCGTCAGCAGGGCCTGTCCGGCCTGCTCGTTGCCCGCCACCAGCATCAGCCGTTCCAGTTGTGCGGTGTCGATGCCGGCAAACTGCTCATATCGAAGCGTCTTCTCCACCACGGTGCGCAGCTCGGCGGTGTCGTTCACAGGCCAGCGGCCCAGCATGGCGTCGGGCAGGTAGTCGCCCGTGTGGTCGGCATAGGGGAGGTCGGTGGTATGGCTTTCGCCTTCGAGGCTTGTCTGGCCGATAAAGGACTGGATTTGTGCCGCGTCGCCCACCAGCAGGATGTACGAGGGCGCCGGTGCGAGGGGCGTTGCGTTGTCGAACCAGGGACGTATGGCGGCTTTGACGCTGTCGCGCTGGTGGGTTGTCACGTAGAGTTCGCGTACGCTGTAGCCCTCCTGGCGTTTCCACTGCACGAAAGGTTGCAGGCCTGCCTGGAATTCGGGCCGTGCCACCACCAGCAGGATGTTGCCGTCGGCGGAGGCAGGCGCTTTGTGCATTTTCAGCGTGGCCCTCAGGGCGTTGTATTGGGACAGGCGCCCCTTTGCTGGGTTGTAGGCCACGGGCCTCACCGTCAGGCGGAACAGCTGCCAGCGGCCCATGGCGCCGAGGTCTTCAACCTCCAGCACCTCGCCGTTGCGCACGTAGGCGTCGGTGGCGTAGGTCTTGGCGTCGGGTTCGTAGGGTGGCCGCTCGCTGTCCTTGGCCCAGGCCCGGGTGATGGGTGCCAGCGGCGGCGCCTCGGGGGCAAGTTCCAGTTCGAGCTCGTTGCTGGTGCGCAGTTCTGCCACCTCCAGCGTGCTGCCCTTGGGCAGGCGCACCAGGGTGCTTAGCGTGGGCAGGGACGGTTGGCCGGGGGTGCCGTTGGCAAGGTTCATCCCCATCGAGGGGTCGAAGTGGAGAAAGCCTTCGTCGTGGCGGTACGACAGCTGCGGCATTGCGAAAGAAACCCGCAGCAGGCTGTCGCCCTGCGGTTCGAGGGTCAAAGGAGCCTTTGCGCTCGTCTGCGCGCTCGCTATGTGCGTGCACAAAAGGCACACTGCCAGTATGATATATTGCCCGAGTTTCATTTCTGCCTTGTTATTCCCGCTGCAAAGGTACGAAAAAAACACAACATGGAAAAAAGAGATGTACTTACCATCCCCTTACCAAGGCCTTACCAACTCCTTACCAACTCCTACCATCGTAGGACTTGATAGCTGGTTTATAGGTAGTTGGCAAAACTGTTAAAATTGGTTAAAACGAGTCGTTTCGGAGGTGGTTTTCGACGGGGTGGGGGAGGGGTGTAAAATTAAATTTTGCCATATCGTCGTTTCTTCGTATCTTTGCAGTTTCAAAAAAGTGAATATATGGCTACAGTTAAATGCTCTATACCAAAGGGAACGCGCGACTTTCTGCCCGTCGAGATGGCGCGCCGCAACTATATTTTCGACACTATCCGCTCTGTTTTCAAGGCTTTTGCCTTCGAACCCATCGAGACGCCGTCGCTGGAGAACCTCTCGACCCTGATGGGCAAGTACGGCGAAGAGGGCGACAAGCTGCTCTTCAAGGTTTTGAACAGCGGCGACTTCATGGACGGCGTGGACTTCCAGCAGGACTACCACAAGGTGGCGCCGCAGATTTGCGAGCGCGGCCTGCGCTATGACCTCACGGTGCCCTTCGCCCGTTTCGTGGTGCAGCACCGCGAGCAGGTGCAGCTGCCCTTCCGCCGCTACCAGCTGCAGCCTGTGTGGCGTGCCGACCGGCCGCAGAAGGGCCGCTACCGCGAGTTCTACCAGTGCGACGCCGACATGATCGGGTCCGACTCGATGCTCAACGAGCTGGAACTGGTGCAGATGATCGACGAGGTGTTCCGCCGTCTGGGTATCGGCGTGGTGGTGAAAATCAACAACCGCAAGATCCTGGCCGGCATCGCCGAGCTCATCGGTGCGCCGGACAAGCTGGTGGACATCACTGTGGCCATCGACAAGCTGGACAAGATAGGCCTCGACAACGTGCGCGGCGAGCTGCGCGAACGCGGCCTCAGCGAGCAGCAGATCGAGGCGCTCAATCCCGTCTTCGACCTGCAGGGCGACGCCCGCCAGAAGCTGGCCCGCCTGCGGGAGCTCTTCGCCGGCATCGAGGTGGGCCTCAAGGGCGTCGAAGAGACCACCGAGCTGTTCGACCTCATCGGCCTCTTCAGCCTCGAGTGCGAGGTGGAGCTGGACCTCACCCTGGCCCGCGGCCTGAACTACTACACGGGAGCCATCTTCGAGGTCAAGGCCAAGAATGTCAGCATCGGCAGCATCTGCGGCGGCGGCCGCTACGACAACCTGACCGGCATCTTCGGCATGCCGGGCGTCAGCGGCGTGGGCATCTCGTTCGGCGCCGACCGCATCTACGACGTGCTCACCGAGCTCGAACTCTTCCCCGCCGACCTCGGCCAGTCGGCTCGCGTGATGTTCGTCAACTTCGGCCCCGAGGAACTCAAACACTGCATCCGCTGCGCCCATCAGCTGCGCGACGCCGGCATTGCCACGCTTGTCTATCCCGACGCCGCCAAGATGAAGAAGCAGATGGACTACGCCAACCGCAAGGGGTTCCCGTTCGTGGCCTTCGTGGGCGAGAGCGAGCTGCGCGACGGCACCGTCACCCTCAAGGACATGACCTCCGGCACACAGGAGACCCTGACGGTGGACCAAATGATTGAACGACTGAAATGAAACGCCTGCTGCTCATAGCGTTGCCCCTGTTGCTGTGCCTGCCGCTGCGGGCGCAGGACACCCTGCGTGTGGCTCCGGTGGCCGACAGCATTGTCGATGCCGGAGCGGGCGAGTGGGAACCGTCGGAGGCTGCGCCGCAGCTTCTCGAGGTGCGGGCTTTGTCGCGTGCGGCGACGCCGGCGTCGCCTGTCCATGACACCGTCTATATCCTCCGCACCGACACCCTCCGTCTCTACCGTACCGACACCCTGCACATCTACCATACCGACACCGTCGTCCGCCGCGAGGCAGACACGGCAGCCCTCAAGGCCCTGCAGGAGAAGGAAGTGTTCTACCGCGAGATACTTTCGGCCAACGGCGTGGACAAGGAAAAGCTCGAGGCCGAGCGCAACTACTACATCCACATGGTGGACTCGCTGCGGACCATTGTCCGCATTGCCGAGTTGGAAAATGTGCGCAAAGAAGAGGCCAACAAGTATCTGGCCGAGCGTGCCCGTGCCGCCGAGGAGCGTGTGGCGCAGGCCACCAACCGCAAGAAGAAGGTGCGCCCCATACAGGGCGTGGCCATGCGGTTCTACCGCACCCCCGACTGGGAGATACGCCTCAAGGCCGGTCCCACGACGGGCACCTACGACCGCTACATCAGCAACCGCAATGCCGGCGACATCGAGTTCGACTACGTCACCGGTGCCTCCGTCATGTTGTGGGACCTGACCAAGTATTTCAACCAGAAGCACACCCTTGGTCCCGACAGCACCAGCCTCCAGATACGCCGTTTCGACCAGGATTTCGCCTACGATATCGGCGTCTATGTGGGCTTCGGCGGCAGCAACCTTTTCAAGAATTTCTATGTCGGCGCCAGTTTCCGTTTCGTGGATTTCTTCTACCTTACCCTCGGATTGAACATTGCCGAATACCAGGTGCTTAAGGATGGATACAACAACGGCGACATCATCGGCAACAGCCTGAGCATTGACGACGTGACGGCCAAGGCATGGCTGCTCAAGCCCTTTGTGAGTTTGAGCATTGATTTGGATTTCTTGAGTTATATTAAGAAGTGAATTTCGCGGGCTGGCAGCCTGCGTCCCATTTTTCGCGAGCTGGCAGCCCGCGCTCCATGTGTTCTGGTCAGCTCCAGATGCTGAGTTTGCTGAGGAACGAGATGTTCTCGCGAACGGTGGATTCGATCAGTGCGTCGAAGTCCAGGTCTTTTTCTTTGTGGAAAGCCACCGTGATGGGGAGGTAGTAGACGGGCAGGTTGCCGGTCTTGCCGTGCAGACGCATGGCATCCTTCTCGGTGGTGAGAATGATTTTGTTTGTGCCCGGCATGGACTCGAAGGCGTTGCGTATGCGGGCTATGTCGCTGGTGGAGAAGTCGTGGTGGTCGGCGAAAGCGAGGTGCTGGGTGCGGGTGCGCTGGCGGAGCTCGGCGACAAAGGTATCGGGGTGGGCAATGCCTGTGACGGCCAGCACGTTGTCTATGCGGCCGAGGTCGATGTCGGTGGCGTGGCCGTCGAGGGTGGCGGGACGGCCGTAGACGAGATAGGAGAAGAATATCTTCTGGTAGTTCTGCAAGGCCAGGTCGTGGGCAATGTTGTGGCGCTCGACGGGGTTGAGCACCGGTGGGCATTTGGTGACGATGACGATGTTGGCGCGGAAGCGGGCGCTCTTGAATTCGCGCAGGTCGCCGTAGGGCAGGATGTGGTCGTTGTAGTAGGGGTGCCCGTATTCGGTGAGGAGAATGTTGATGCTGGGCTTGATGCGACGGTGCTGGAAGACATCGTCGAGCACGATGAGCTGGGGGATGGCGGGGTTTTCCGGAGGTTCCGGGTTTTCCGGATTTTCCGGTTTCTCCGGAAGATCCGTTTTCTCCGGGGTGGAGGGTTGTGCCATCAGGCGCTGCACCCCTTCCAGACGCTGCTCGCAGACGGCCACTTTCACCTGGGGAAACTTGGTTGCAATCATAGCGGGCTCATCGCCCAGCAGGGCCGGGTCGTGGCTGCCGTCGTCTTCGACGTAGCCTTTGGTTTTACGCTTGTAGCCACGGCTCAGCATGGCCGTGGGGTAGCGGTCGGCGAGCAGACGCAGCAGGTACTCCACATGGGGGGTCTTGCCGGTGCCGCCGGTAGAAAGGTTCCCCACACCGATGGTGGTGATGTGGGGAGCCTCCTGTTTGATGATGTCCATGGCATAGAACATATTGCGAAAGCGCACCCCCACCGCGTACCAGCAGGTCAGCGGGAAGAGAATTTTGGATATGTTCTTGCGGAAGGACATCAGTTGAGTTTTAAGCGTTAAGCTGTGAGTTTTAAGTGCTAAAGACGACTCACACCTTACTACTTGAAGTAGCGGTTCAGCAGACCTTCGAGGGCTTTGCCGTGGCGGGCTTCGTCGCGAGCCATCTCATGGACGGTGTCGTGGATGGCGTCGAGGTTGAGAGCCTTGGCGCGCTTGGCTAGATCGGTCTTGCCGGCGGTGGCACCGTACTCGGCATCGACACGCATCTTCAGGTTCTCCTTGGTGCTGTCGGTCAGCACTTCGCCCAGCAGTTCGGCGAACTTGGCGGCATGCTCGGCCTCCTCAAAGGCGGCTTTCTCCCAGTAGAGACCCACCTCGGGATAACCTTCGCGGTGTGCCACACGGGCCATGGCCAGATACATACCCACCTCTTTGCACTCACCTTCGAAGTTGGCGCGGAGGTCCATCTTGATGTCTTCGGGGGCATCCTTGGCCACGCCGACGATGTGCTCGGCAGCCCAGGTCTTGATGTCCTCTTTCACTTCCTGCATGGGTTTGCCGCAGATGGGGCACTTCTCGGGCATCTCGTCGCCTTCATAAACATAGCCGCACACGGGGCAGATGAATTTTTTGCTCATATTGTCTTTCTTTGTTTTAGGGTTAATAATGGTCTTTAAAAACGGGGCAAAGATACGAAGAAATTATGATATGATGAAAATTTTTTTTGCCAAGTCAATATTATTATGTATTTTTGCAGACGATTTCATAAGGAAATCAACGAAGCGTTATGCTCGTTTCTTGCACATGAGGAACGTGAGAAATTCATCAAGCCGCAAGAACAAGTGTAAAGGTTCGCGTATCTTAGCGTGGACTGTTTGCATCTTCTTGGCTTATGGTAATTCTCACGACCTCTCATGTAGGAAGCGGCATTCGGTGCCACGCTTTCGTATTGTTATTTACTCAACGAGGCACGGTAGAGTAAAAAGGTTGTGCCCGACACGTATAAGGGAAATGGTTATGGAACAATCCAAGATTGACATGTTTGTTGCTACAAACAAAGATTTTTTCCCGTTTGCTCAGATGCAAATTATTAAACAAAAACTTGAATCTTTACCAGACGAAAAAGCAAACCTGTTGATGGCTACATCATTCAAAAATCCAACAACAATGCTTATTATTTCCATCTTCCTTGGAGGATATGGTGTTGATCGGTTTATGCTAGGTGATACAGGACTTGGTGTTGCAAAACTTCTTACTTGTGGAGGTTGTGGAATCTGGACTATTATTGACTGGTTTTTAATAAAAGACAAGACTTATGAGTATAATATGAAGAAATTTAATGAAGCTACTATGTTGTTATAAGTGAAAAGAATCAAAGTTTTTCTTCTCATTAACCTTGTTTTTATTGCAGGGGGAATATGGCTTTGGTTAGGCAAGCAAAACTTTATACCAAAGCCTTTTTGCCCTTTCCATCAACTGACAGGAATTCCTTGCCCTGGATGTGGAGGAACACGAGCTGCTTTAGAAATAATAGATGGACATTTTGAGAATGCTTTTCATATAAATCCATTAGCTCCTTTTGTAATTCTTTTTTTTCTCATCCTAATTATATCTGCATGGATTGATCTCTTATTCAAGACCAATATTGTACGAGTTGTCATGTTTAAGAGATGGCCTCGTTATTTTATAATTCCTGTTGTAGGTCTTGTAATAATAGTGTGGATGCGGAATATCTATATGGGAGTATAGATTAAATATAGAACAGGAGCCTCGCGTTTGCGAGGCTCCTGTATGTTTTATGATATTGTAATTAGTCGAGCACCAGGCTGGGGGCGTTGTAGGTGCGGGCGGCAAGCTCCTGGTTGAGCATGTAGAGGCTGCGGGCGTCGCTGCCGAAGAGCTCCATCTTCGAGATCATGTCGCGGGCATTGGTCTCTTCTTCGCCCTGCTCCTTGACGAACCAGTCGAGGAACTGCATGGTGCGGAAATCCTTCACCTTGCTGGCGGCGTCGTAGATGGTGTGGATCGAGGCGGTGACGTACTCCTCGTGCTCCAGGCCGGCCTTCAGCACGTCCATGTCCTTCTTGTACACCTTGTCGGGCATGGCGATGGCTTCGAGCTTGATGGGGTAGTCGTTGTTCTGCATATACTTGTAGATGAGCATGGCATGGTCACGCTCCTCCTGGGCCTGGATCATGTACCAGTTGGCGAAGCCGTTGAGGCCGCGCTTGTCGAAGTAGTTGTTCATGTCCAAATAGAGGTAGGCGCTGTAGAGCTCTTTGTTGATCTGCTCGTTCAGCAGGTCGGAAACTTTTTTGTTCAGCATAGTATTAATATGTTAATTCGTTAATTTGTTAATTCGTTAATATGTTAATCTGTCAAGATGCAATTGCGTCAGCACGACTAACGCATTCACACATTAACACATTCCCACATTCTTTTATTGTTTCTCAAAGTGGGTCTTGTCCACCGAGCACAGGGGGCACACCCAGTCGGCGGGCAGGTCTTCAAACTTGGTTCCGGGGGCGATGCCGTTGTCGGGGTCGCCAACTGCGGGATCATAAACGTAACCGCAAACGTCGCATGTGTATTTTTCCATTTTGTTATTTTTTAAGGTTTATATTCGGCTGCAAAGATACAACTATTTTCTTATTCGGCAAAAAAAATATTTTTTTATTCCGGCGCCACGACGATGTAGGGCTGCAGCTGCCAAGGCTTAGGCGTCATGGTGCAGAACCAGTCGTAGAAGAAAGCCACGAGGCTTACCTGCGTGTAGCCGTCGGTCCGTCCGTCGGTGATGTCGCAGGGGTCGGCCATGGTGAGGATGTCGTCGTCGTAGGTGTCCGTGGTGCCTCGGTCGTCGTAGCCTATGCAGACGGTCCAGTGGCCGCCCCAGAGGTTCCAGCACACCATGACGGGTCGTCCCGCCTCCAGCTGCTGGCGGAAGAACTGGGCGGCCTCGCCATAGCCGGCGAAGGTCTGCGCGGCATTGCCCACGGCCTGTATGCCCACGCGGGCGGTGTCGGTGAGCAGTGCCGGACTGCTGTCGGGACAGAAGCTCGACGCCACAATGCCGAAATCCCCGCGGCCGTCGAAGTAGCGGTGCATCTCCTCCACGCTGGTGCCGTAGTCCGTCCATTGCACGGCGCTGCCCGGCAGTGCCCCGGGCGTGCGGCTGTCTATGTGGGTGTGCATCTTCTCGGCCAGTCCCGCCTCCGTCTCGTCGTCGACGTGGAAGTACTGCATCACCATCTGCGCCGACACACACCCGCAGGTGTAGTCGGTGGTCTGCTGCAGGGTCGGGAAATCCTCCAGCAGCACTCCATCGCCCGTGTGGTTGCCGGTGCATCCCGCCAGCATCAGCAAAACAACGGGAAGGACCAATCGAATTCTTTCCATGACGATGCTAAGTATTATTCTACCAGTTTGAAGTCGCTGGCTGGATGTTTGCACCAGGGACAGACGAAGTCGGCGGGCAGCTCGTCGCCTTCATAGACGTAGCCGCAGACTTCGCATACCCACTTCTTCTTGCCGCCTGCGGCGGGAGCAGCGGCGGGCTTGGGCTTGATGTGCTGCTGGTAGTAGGCGTAGGTGATTGACGGGCTGTCGCTGAGCACACGGGCCTCCAGCGGCATGGCGATGAACATGGTGTGGCTGCCAAGGTCGATGCTCTTGGTGACGACGCAGCTGATCACCGCATTGATGAACTTCGGCAGGTACAGCAGGCCGTTCTCCGTGCGCAGCTCCTGCTCGCAGCCGGCGAATTTGTCGACATCGCGGCCGCTCTGGAAGCCGAAGTGCTGGAAGGGTTTCATGGTGGCCTCCTCGCTGAGGGGGCAGAGGTTGAATTTCAGTGTGCGCAGCACCATGTCGTGCGTCAGGTTGGCTTTGTTGACGCAGATCATCAGCTGCAGCGGGTCGCTACTGACCTGCTGCGCCACGTTGATGATGCAGGCATTGTCCTTCTCGCCCTGCCGGGCAACGAGGACATAGAGGCCGTAGCCGATGGTGAAGAGGGCTTTGTTGTCGAGCATGTTTTTTTTTATTTTGGGGAGTGAGAAGGGAGTGAGAAGGGAGTGAAAGGGGAGTGAAGGGGACAAATGTTTTTCACAGCTCTTTTTATATACTCCTTATGCTACTCCTTAATACTACTCCTGTTTACTACTTCTTTATTTGCGGTTTTTTATTATTATACTGGGTCATTTTTCATGGCGTTATTGTTTCTGATGCCTTCGCAGTAGGCATTGAGGAATTTGCTGGCCATCAAGAGCGAAACCCTTATCTGTTCGTATTCTTCTTCGTTGATATAGTCCAAGTCTTTTGCAAGGATATGGTAGTCGCGACATTCCTCGAGGCTTCCCTGTGCAATATTGAGGAAGCGTAGTTTGTCGGCCCGGCTTATCTTCCGGTATCCTTCCGCTATGTTCGCTTCCACCGACACGGCCGCACGTCTCAACTGTGATGTCAACCCAAATCTTTCATCGTCGGGGAAATGCTTGGATATTCTGTAAACCAGCAAAACGAACTCATGCGCTTTTTGCCATGCTATCACACGTTGAAATCCATATTCCATTGTCGTCTATTTTATTTACACAAATAAGGTATTGTCCCCCTCACTCCCCCCTCACTTCCCTCTCACTTCCCCCTCACTCCTTCATCACTCCCTCATCACTCCCCCTTCACTCCCCCTTCACTCCTTCCTCACTCCCCCTTCACTCCTTCCTCACTCCCCCAGCGTACTCACTATCTGGTCGGCCAGGGCGGCGAGCTGCTGCTCCTGGGCGGGGGTGGCGGCGCTCTTGAGGCTGACGGGCTCGCCGACGATGGCGATGTCCTTCATCTGCTCCAGCTCGGCGCGCATCAGCTTGGCACCCTGCGGAGCCCAGCTGCCGTTCTCCACGAGGGCCACGGTGCGCTTCTGCCAGGCGTGGGCCTTGAGGTCGGCCAGCAGCCCCTCGATGGGCGTGAAGAGGCCGTTGTTGTAGGTGCTGGAGGCCAGGACCACGTGGCTGGCGCGGAAGCACTCCGCCACCAGCTTGCTGGCGTGGGTGTGGCTGGCGTCGTAGGCCTTGATGCCGCGCACGCCGCGCTCCGAGAGCAGCGTGCCTAGGCGCAGGGCGGCGGCTTCGGTGTGCCCGTAGATGCTGCCGTAGATGATGACAACGCCCTTGTCCTCAGGTTCGTAGCGGCTCCACACGTCGTGCTTGCCGATGAACCAACCAAGATTTTCTCTCCACACGGGGCCGTGCAGCGGGCAAATCATCTGGATGTCGAGCGTGGCGGCTTTCTTCAGCACGTTCTGCACCTGCAGGCCGTACTTGCCTACGATGTTGATGTAGTAGCGGCGGGCGTCGCTGAGCCACTCGTGCTCGAAGTCCATCTGGTCGGCGAAGAGGTTGCCGCTCAGGGCGCCGAAGGTGCCGAAAGCGTCGGCGGAGAAGAGGACCTTCGCGGTGCTGTCGTAGGTCATCATCACCTCGGGCCAGTGCACCATGGGGGCCATGGTGAAGACCAGCGTGTGGGCGCCGGTGGCGAGGGTGTCGCCTTCCTTGACGGCCATCAGCTGTGCGGGCTTGGTGCCGAAGAACTGCTCCATCATCTGGGCGGCCTTGGCGGTAGTGACCACCGTGGCCTCGGGGTGGCGCAGCAGGAGGTCCATCAGCGTGGCGGCGTGGTCGGGCTCC
>DFIZ01000055.1:0-145 GCA_002372855.1 Bacteroidales bacterium UBA3684 | reverse complement strand
CGGGCTCCATGTGGTGCACCACCACATAGTCCAGCTTGCGGCCCGCGAGGGCGGCCTCGACGTTCTCGTAGAACTGCTGGGCCACCGCGGCGTCGACGGTGTCGAACAGCACCGCCTTCTCGTCCAGCAGCACATAGCTGTTGTA
>DFIZ01000081.1 GCA_002372855.1 Bacteroidales bacterium UBA3684 | reverse complement strand
GCTCCTCCTTTGGATTGTCTGAGGGCATCACCTTTGCGCCAAGAGTGAGCAGCACGCCTATCAACTGCTTGATTGCGCTGTTGCGTCCGTCGTATTCCAGTGTTATTGTAGCCATAGCTGTACGTTTTATGTGTTCTGCATATGTAACGTCGTCATTTGTTTTTTATTGTGCCGATGCAACAATTTACCTACCGCAGAAAGCAAAAAGCCTCCGCCGAAATTGGAACGGCGGAGGCTTGGGTGTTTTTCAGAAAAAGGGCGGAGTGTCAGCCGATGGCCTGGCGGATGCGGGCGGCGATGTCTTCCACCGTGCCGAGGCCGTCGATGACCTTCTGCTTGCCCTGGGCGGCGTAGTACTGGGCCACGGGCAGGGTCTTGTTGTTGTACTCCTGCAGGCGGTTGTTGATGGTGACCTCGTTGTCGTCGGCGCGGCCCTGAATCTTGGCGCGCTCCAGCAGGCGGCGCATCAGCTCCTCCTTGGGCACCTCGAGCTGCACCATGCAGGTGAGGCTGCGGCCGTACTTGGCCAGCAGACGGTCGAGGGTCTCGGCCTGGGCCACGGTGCGGGGGAAGCCGTCGAAGAGCATGCCCTTCGTGTCGGCGGCGATGGCCTTGTCCATCATCTCCACCACGATGTCGTCGCTCACCAGCTGGCCGGCATCCATGATGCTCTTGATACGTTTGCCGAGCTCGGTCTGCTCGGCAATCTCCTTGCGGAGCAGGTCGCCGGTCGAGACATGCGTCAGGCCGTAGTGCTCCACGATGAAATCGCTCTGGGTGCCTTTGCCGGCACCGGGGGCTCCGAAAATGACGATATTCTTCATTAATTTAGTTTTTAAGACTTTGGAAGTTAAAGAAGTGAAGGAGTTATAGAAGTTAAAGAAGTTAAAGGAGTTAGAGGAGTCAAGACAAATGCTTACGGCTGTTGCGGAAACTCCTATTGCAGTCTTAATTTCTTTAACTTCTTTAACTTCTTTAACTTCTCTTATTTAACCGAAACAATCTCGATGTCGAACACCAGGGGAGAGTAGGGGAGGATGATGGGGCTGGCCTGGCGGGGACCATAAGCGAGGGCCGAGGGGATGACGAGCTGAAGGACCGTGCCTTCGGGCATACCCATGACGCCCTGCTCCCATCCTTCGATGAGTTTGTCCTTGCCAACGGTGTAGGTCATGGGCTCATACTTGCGATTGGCATTGTAGATCTCGCCGCTGCGGGCGTCGCTCTCCACGCTGCTGTCGAAGATGGTGCCGTCCAGCAGGCGGCCGGTGTAGTTCATCGACACTTCCTTGCCCATGGCCACCTTGGGACCGTTGCCGCGCTTCTTGACGATGACATAGAGGCCATCGGCAGTGGGCTTGGCGGTGATGTTGTTCTCTTTGACGTAGGCGGCGATGTCGTCAGGCTCGCTCTTCATGCGCTCTTCCATCGACGCTTCGAAGTTCTCGTGCTCCTCCTCCAGTTCTTCCTTCGTCACAATGTCCTGCAGGCTCACCTCGTAGTAGAGTTTCTGGCCTTTGCCGGGCTGGTACTGAGGGGGCATCTGGCTGGGGTCCACATACTTGGCTGCCGAATCGGCATCCATGGCGAATGTGGCCACATCGCCCACATGCATCATCATGAGGCCTTCTCCGATTTTAATCTCGAAGTTCGGAATGGCCTGTGCAATGCGGCGCGCTTGTCCTTTGTTGGAGAAGAGTTCGACCGTGTCGAAGCGAATGGTCAGTTCGCCCACAAGCACATCGCCCTCCTGAACCTGCTGTCCGTCGGGGTTCTGTTTGTCAAACCTGTAATACAGGCCGTTGTCGGTTTTGGTGAAACCTTCATCATCGCCACTGTTACAGGCGACCATCATTGTTGTTGCGGCCACAAACATGGCGGCCAATTTGATACTTTTTTTCATCTCTATCTAATGTACATTAATTATTTTTCGTTTCAATCTTTCATCTTGTTCACTTTCAGTACCTCCACGTCGTAAATCAGCACCATGCGGCTCTTCACCTTGTTGCCGTCGCCGGCCACGCCGTATGCCTGCTCCGATGGAAGGATGACGCGTGCGCGTGACCCCTGGGACAGGGCTCTCAAGGCGGCATCCAGCCCCCTGTTGGGTTGCAGCTGACCCGATACAACGGTCTCTTCCTGGTTCGCATAAATGGTTGCGCCATTGATGGCTTCCACGCTATAGCGGATGCTTACGGTGTCTTCATATTCCACCTTTGACCCTTTCCCATGGCGGGTTTCCATTATTCGGGCTCCACCGTTGAGCTGCGCCATCTTCCATCCGCGTCGTGCGGCATAGGCCTCGATCTGTGTGGCTTCGCTGTTGGCGATGTATCGGTTGGCATTGATAAGGTTTTCTTTCAGCGTATCGCCTTTCGGGGCCTGCACGTCAACCACCGGCACATCGCCGCATCCGGCAACTGCTACCGATAGGAGAAATCCGAATATCAACGCCCTGTATTTCATGTTGTTCTTTTATTTTAGTCCAAGTTCTGCTTTAACCTTTTTTACCGTTGCCTCCAGACTCAGGTGGCTGGTGGCTCCGGCGGCGCGCTCATGGCCTCCGCCGTCGAACAGCCGCTGTGCCAGCAGGTTGACGTCGACCTTGCATTTCGACCTCAGCGACAGGCGCACCCGGTCTTCTTCCTCGCGGACAAGGATGGCACAGTCGATATCGCGCAGCTTCATCACTTCGTTCACCAGCCCTGTAAGCTCCGAACTCTCCACCTTGTAGCGTTCCATATCGCTCTGCCGAATCACCATCAGCGCCGTCTCCTGGGCCGGGTAGTCCGTCAGGAGCTGGCTCATGGCATATCCGAAGAACTGCATGCGGTTGAAACTGAACACATTCTTTATCTGATGGTTGATCTCCATGGGGTCGATGCCCATCTGCGTGAGGCGGGCGGCCGCCAGATACAGGCTCTCGTTTCGGTTGCTGTAGCTGAAGGTGCCTGTGTCGGTGCAGATACCTGTGTAAAGGCTTGTGGCGGCATCGGTACCGATGGCCTCCATGCCGAAGGTCTGGCTCATCGTCCAGAATATCAGCTCGCAGGTGCTCGAAATATCGGGGTCCGACATCACCATCTCAAAACTCCCGCGGTCGGGGCCCACATGGTGGTCGAACAGGATGCGCGGCGCTTTGGACTCCTGGATGGCCTCGGCCAGCACCCCGGTGCGGTCCAGGTTGCTCAGGTCCATCGCCACGATGAGGTCGGCTTTGCCGATGGCCTCGCGGCAGCGGTCGATGTCTTTCTTTCCGTTGAGAATCAGATTGGTGTGCGGCAGCCATGCCAAGTCCTCAGGGCATCCGTCGGGGAGCATCGGCACCAGTTCGGCCTCTGTCACACGGCTCAGAATGGCGTACATGCCTGTCAACGACCCGACAGCGTCGCCGTCGGCATTGGTATGGGCGGTCATGACAATGCTCCGTGCTCCCTCAAGGCGCTGCCTGAGGGCGTCGGGGCTCCATCCGCCAACCAATTCTATCGTGTGTTTGCATTCAATCGTCATGTGCGTCAATCTGTTAAAGGATTCTGCCTGACAGAATCAAAATGCAAATATACGATTTAAATGCAAATAATTAGTACTTTATAAAAAAATATTTTTTAACCGGCTATCAACACACCTCTGCATGTGCCGGTAGCCGGTGAGAATACTCGGTTCGGACCCGATCAGGCGTCGGCGCCGAACTGCATCAGGTAGGCTTTGATGAACTCGTCGATGTGGCCGTCCATCACACCGGCAACGTCGGAGGTCTGGTAGTTGGTGCGGTGGTCCTTGACGCGGCGGTCGTCCATCACGTAGGAACGTATCTGCGAACCCCACTCGATTTTCTTCTGCGAGGCTTTGATCTTGGCCTGCTCCTCCATGCGGTGCTTCATCTCGCGGTCGTAGAGCTGGCTGCGTAGCAGGCGCATGGCGTTCTCCTTGTTCTTGGGCTGGTCGCGCGTTTCGGTGTTCTCGATGAGGATTTCCTCTTCCACACCCGTGTAGGGGTCCTTGTACTGGTAGCGCAGGCGCACACCGGACTCCACCTTGTTGACGTTCTGTCCGCCGGCACCGCCGCTGCGGAAGGTGTCCCACGAGAGTTTCGACATATCAACCACCACTTCAATCGAATCGTCGATAAGCGGTGTGACACTGACACTTGTAAAACTCGTCATGCGCTTTCCCTGGGCGTTGAACGGCGACACACGCACCAGGCGGTGCACTCCGGTCTCGCTCTTCAAGTACCCATAAGCAAACTCGCCCTCGATCTGCAGCGTGCAGCTCTTGATGCCGGCGCCTTCGCCGTCGAGGGAGTTGGAGATGGCCACCTTGTAGCCATGCGTCTCCGCATAGCGTATGTACATGCGCATGAGCATCTCGGCCCAGTCCTGGGCCTCCACGCCGCCGGCACCGGCATTGATGGAGAGCACGGCGTCCAGGCGGTCGCTCTCGTTGCGCAGCATGTTCTTGAACTCCAGGTCTTCAACCTTCTTCTGCGTGACGGCGATCTGCGCCACCAGTTCCTCCTCCGAGGCGTCGCCGGCCTCGAAGAATTCACCCATCACCTCCAGGTCGCCACACGAAGTGTCCACGTCCTTGAAGGCTGTCACCCAGCTCTTCTGGGCGTTGATGCCCTTCACCACCTTCTGGGCCTCCTTGGGGTCGTTCCAGAAGTCGGGGGCTTCGGTCTTCTTTTCTTCTTCGGCAATCCACGCCTGCTTGGCATCGATATCAAGGAATTTCTTCAGCGTATCCTTGCGCTGGATGAGGTCTTT
Source organism: Bacteroidales bacterium UBA3684 (assembly GCA_002372855.1). Classification (GTDB taxonomy): domain Bacteria; phylum Bacteroidota; class Bacteroidia; order Bacteroidales; family P3; genus Colimorpha. Next base: position 1,907 of record DFIZ01000081.1, on the reverse strand, counting down.
TATCTGTTCCTGGTTGGTCATTGTTGTGGTTACTGGGTTACTGGGTTACTGAGTTGCTGGGTTGATTGGTTATCGGATTGAGGGGTGGGGTGGTTTTCAGGTGAGATATCATTTTGACAATACCGGTGTTAATTTGTTTTGTTATAGATTGGAGCCTGGTTCTTTCATCTTCGTTGCATATCTTTAAATCCTCGCACAGGAAAAGCATACTTCTCACTTCAGAGCAGCTCCCTTTGGCCACATTCAAAAAATAGCAGAATCTAGTATTTGATCCAGAGTCAAACCCTTCTGCAATGTTATTCATAATACTTACACTGGCACGTTGAATCTGGTCTTTGAACCCCCAATCCCGAAACCCCTCCATCATCATATAAATGGAGTTTGTCAGTTCACGAGCTTTTTGCCAAATGATTAAATCATCAAATTTTGTTGCCATCGTATATATTATAGTTCACTCAGCCACTCAGCCACTCAGCCACTCAGTCACCCAGCCACATTAAAGAAGGGCAAGCTGTTTATATCGCACCGCTACAACCAAACACCCTTGCTGTATTCCTACCCTGGGGGATTCAATGGGAGCTGGTCGTATAAGACTTGCCCTAACTCTCTGTTTCAAACGGATTTAATACTAAAATCCTTTGTTGTTTCGAAATGCAAAGATACAAATACTTTTCGACATGGACAAATTTTTTTTTTCACGCCGGGTCCACGTCGTAGATGATGCCGACGCCGCTCCAGCCTTCCTGCTTGGTGAGGTCGTCGCCGATCTGGCGGATGACGCGTTTGGCATCGGCAATGGGTTCCGTGCGTTCGAAACGGAGGGTTATCTGTTTGAGATACAAACCCCTGATGCGGCTCACCAGCGGGTATTCGGGGCCCATGACGCGGCCGGCAAAGGCGCCCCTCAGCTGCATGGACATCCAGTCGGCGGCATTGTTGAGGAGGTCGGCGTCGCGGTGTTTCAACGTAATCTCGATCAGGCGGTAGAACGGCGGGTACCGGAAGACGCGCCGCTCCTGTATCTGCTCCTCGTAGAGGCTACGGTAGTCGTTGTCCATCACGTTGGCAATCACCTGATGGTGCGGATTGTAGGTCTGTATGATGACCCTTCCGCTGGCACCGTGGCGGCCCGCACGGCCGCTCACCTGCGTCATTTGCTGGAACGCCCGCTCGAACGAGCGGAAGCTCGGATAGTTGATGATGTTGTCAGCATTGACGATGCCCACCACGCTCACCCGCTCGAAGTCCAACCCTTTGGTAACCATCTGTGTGCCAACGAGGATGTCGATGCGGCGATGCTCGAAGTCGGAGAGGATTTCCAGGTACTGGTTTTTCTGCAGCGTGCTGTCCAGGTCCATGCGCGCCACGTTGGCCTCGGGGAAGAGGATTTGAAGGTCCTCCTCGATGCGCTCGGTTCCCACGCCGGTCATTTTCAGGTGCGTGGAGTGGCAGGCCGGGCACTCCTGCGGCACGGGGATGGAGTAGCCGCAATAGTGGCAGCGGAGGCTGTTGGTGGCCTTGTGGTAGACGAGCGAGACGTCGCAGTGCTGGCACTGCGGAATCCAGTGGCAGACGTCGCACTCGAGCCTGAGTGAGAATCCGCGCCGGTTCTGGAAAAGGATGACCTGCTCGCGGTTCTGGAGGGCCTCTTTGATGTGGGTCAGGAGAAACTGCGAGAAGTTGGTCTGCACTTCTCCCTTTTTGTGTGCGTCTTTCATATCGACGCAAAGAACTTCGGGCATCTGTATGCCTCCGTAGCGATGCTTGATTTCGGCGTAGCCGTATTTGCCGTTTTGGGCGTTGAAGAAGGTTTCGACGGAGGGGGTTGCGGAGCCGAGGACGGTGCGCGCGTTCCAGGAGCGGGCCAGATAGATGGCGCTGTCGCGCGCGTTGTAGCGTGGCGCGGG
>DFIZ01000053.1 GCA_002372855.1 Bacteroidales bacterium UBA3684 | reverse complement strand
CTCGAGGAGAATCCTTGGGATGTCTACGAGAGCCTCTTCACCGTGGGTAGCGTCCACCAGGGCAAGATTGTCAACATGAACGACAAGGGTGCCACCGTCATCCTGCCCTACGACGTCGAAGCTTTCGCCCCCATGCGTCACCTCGACAAGGAGGACAAGAGCAAAGCCAAGAACGGCGAGACCCTCGACTTCAAGGTCATCGAGTTCTCGAAGGACAGCAAGAAGATCATCGTCAGCCACACCCGCACCTTCCAGGACGGCAAGGACGACGTCCGCACCGAAGGCGACGACAAGAAGGGCCGTGCTACCGCCAAGAGCGTGAAGCAGATCAACGAGAGCCTCGAGAAGACCACTCTGGGCGACCTCGACATCTTCCAGAAGCTCAAGGAGGAGAACTAATCGTTCCGAAAAAAGAATTTTTTCATAACGCATTGTTTGGTGTCCGGCGTTACGCCGGGCACTTTTTTTTGTGCCTGTGGCATGTGTTGGTAATCAGCGGTTTGTGGTCTTGTTAACATTTTTTATGATTTTTTTTAGGGGGTCCGTGAAATTTTCGGCCCTTTTTTTAGTCTATATAGGTGAAGGGCAAAAAAGACGCAAAAAGAAAAAAAGTTGCACAAATAAATAAAAAATACTATCTTTGTACCCATGGAGTAAGTGGTGTTTTGGATTTATGGTGCTGATTTATAAATGGATAATTATTGACACTATGAAGAAAAAGAATGTTTTCGGGACAATGGTACTGCTGTTGACGGCAGTACTGGCCGGCAGCACGGCAATCGGACAGACGCAGTGGAGTCAGCAAGTGGCCTGTCCGGGTTGGAACAACCCGTCGAGTTTCACTCAAGGCGGGGCGTTGGTCAACAAGTATTCCGGGCAGGGCATCGGCATCAGCAGTTCGAACAAGCCGTGCCCCAACCCGTTGACGGGTACAACAGGGGCAAGCTCGTTTGGCACCACCTACACGGCGGCGCAATTGGCAGGCGTGCAAAGTGGCGGCTGCTCGTCCTCCCTGCCTAACAGTGCAAAGCAGTTCGTCATTGTGACCGACGTCAACGGCCACGACCCCAACACTGCAAACAATCTGCCATACGTGCCCACGCACTTCAATACCACTGACACCACTCCCGGCGCCATCAATACCAACATCACCAAGAGTATCCGTATTGGCGATGGGTGCTCGGCGGGCAGCTCCAACAGCGACTACAGCGGAGCGCAGCTGAACTACACCATGCGTGTCACCGAGGACAACGCCATGTTGTATATCTACTATGCCATTGTGGCTGAGGCACCCACCCACAATCAAAGTGGCAACCCTACGTTCATCATCCGTACCATGAAGAAGAACAACGCGGGACAGTGGACTCAAATCAACGATACGTTGGCCTATTATATCAGTTCCTCTGTCAACGGCGTCACACAAGGTACTACGGGCGGAGAACATACCTGTCCGAATATGTCCAATGTGACGTTGGCCGCTAATGGGCAGACGGGATGGCATCAGGCCAGTTCCGGCTACAATGGCGTGGTCTACAAGGACTGGGAGAAAGTGTGTATCAACCTGAGCAACCATCTATACGATACGCTGCAGATACAGGTGTTGATATACGACTGTATTTACAATGCCCACTATGCCTACGCATACATTGCCGGCGAATGCCGCCCGATGACCATCCAGACGGCCGGATGTCCGCCAGGCCTTTCGACCGACGTCACCACGCTCACCGCCGCCACCAATATGCGTAACTATGTGTGGTATGCCTCGGAATGGGGAGTGGGCGAGCCTGCCAACGCCGCCAACTTCGGTCCGGGGGGCGATTTCAGCCACTACACGTGGCGGCAGCTGACACCGAACGAGAGCACCGACCACATCTACCATGTGCAGGCCAGCGACTTCAGAGTCACGCGTCGTCTCTCTCCCGCGGGAGTGGCCCAGGCAGTTGATTCTATGGGCAACCAGCAGACCTTCCGTTGCAAGATGACTTCGGCCCTCGACCCGAACAAGCCTTTCGATTCATACCTCTACGTCAATGTCCAGAACACCAAACCGACGATGGATGTCGACTCGCTCTTCATGTGCGACGGCACAGCCAAGCTGTGGAACCGCAGCTATGTGCCCGGCGACCCCACCCTGGTGGTGAACAGCCAGACGCAGTGGTCGTTCTACAACAACCCCTTCTGCGAGGGCACCGCCATTGATACCGTCACGGGCGACAGCGCGGAATATGTTTTCACCGACACGGAGCTGAAGGGAGTGCGTGTGCGTACCTTCACCACCGACCCCTCCTGCTATTCGGACGCCATCTATCGCATTCAGCCGCGAGAGCACCCCAATGCGCGTATGACGATTTCGGCCCATGTGCTTTGCGATGCCGATGAGACAACGATGATCGACTCCACCAGTGGCGACAACACGCGTATGTGGATATTTCGCAGTGCCATTGACACCGGCGACGTAATCCGGTATGACACGCTGCGCGGCGAAGGGGAGAACAACCGCTCCGTCACACGTCCGTTCACGCATGCGGTGGAGCCCATCAAGCTGGTGGTGAACAACGGTACCTACTTCGTCGACATGGTGACCGGCAACGGCGACACCGTCTGGTGCACCTCGACGGTGATGGACACGGTGTCGGTGTTCCTGCACCCGGAGCTGGAGGTGACGGGCGACACGGTGGTGTGCCAGGGCAGCCAGACCAACGCCACGGTGCGAGCCTTGGGCGTGGAGGGTTGTACCTATGAATGGTCGAGAACTTACGGCACGGTCACGGGCGGCCTGCCCTCGGGCCCGACCCTGTGTGTGACGCCTTACGCCGATACGGCGACGTACTTTGTGAAAGTGACCAGCCCGCAGGAATGCGTGGCATGGGACAGCATACACGCCTATGTGGTGCGTCCGCAGCTGGAGATGCTGCCTGTGGACGGACGTATATGCCCCGGCGATGTGGCGACGCTGACGGGCCACGAGGCCGACCACTATACGTGGAGCGCCTCGCCTGCCGACCCCTCGCTTGCCGGGCAGGAGAATTCTCCCCAGATCAGAGTATCGCCGTCGGTGACCACCGTGTACACCATGGTTGGCCACGGTACGAACAACTGCAACGCCACGCCGCTGACGAAGACCGTCACCATCGTGCCGCTGCCGGTGCCCAGTGTCAAGTTGACCCCCGGTTTCATCGACACCGACAATCCGAAGGTGGTGCTGCGTGACCAGTCGACCTATGGAGTGGCATCCTCGTGGCTGTTCAACAACGGCGAGGTGGCAACGGGGCGCGAGGTGAGCCACAGCTTCGACAACTGCATCGGTTTCGACTCGGTGCCGGTGACGCTGACAAGTTACAACTCCCTCAACTGCCCGACGGAGTATCCGTTCCAGATACCGGTGAATGTGTTCACGGTGTGGTTCCCGTCGGCCTTCACTCCCGGTTCGAGCGACGGCAACGACAAGTTCACCATACACACCATCAACGAGTACCAGTACTTCCACATCTATATTTACAACCGCCGGGGCGAGTTGGTCTATGACTCGGACGATGTGCACTTCGAATGGGACGGCACCTACAACGGTGACCCGTGCCCGCAGGGTGCCTACGTGTATATCTGCCGATTCCGCAAGCCCGGCACCACAACGCTGAGCTCGGTACAGGGCACGGTGACGATAATCCGCTGATGGACGAGAAACACAAACTTCTGAAAAAGCATTGGGGCTACGATACGTTCCGCCCCTTGCAGGAGGAAATCATAGAATCCGTGATGCAGGGCCACGACACGTTGGCCCTGCTTCCTACTGGTGGAGGCAAGTCGCTCTGCTACCAGTTGCCAGCGCTGATGCGCGAGGGGGTGTGCCTGGTGGTGTCGCCGCTGATAGCCCTCATGAAAGACCAGGTGCAGCAGCTGAACAACCGCAAGCTCAAGGCCTCGTGCATTGTGTCGGGCATGCAGGGCGAAGAGGTGTCGAACGTGTTGACCAATGCTATCAGCGGGACGCTGAAGTTTCTCTATGTGTCGCCCGAACGCCTGCGGCAGCGGCAGTTCATAGAGCATTTCAGACACATGAAGGTGGGCATGATTGCTGTGGACGAGGCGCACTGCATTTCGCAGTGGGGCTACGATTTCCGTCCTCCTTACCTTCAGATTGCCGACATACGCCAGTATCACCCCGCAGCACCTGTCATTGCCCTCACGGCAACGGCTACGCCACGGGTGGCCGAGGATATCTGTTCGAAACTGCTGATGCACGACTGCCGCCGATTCCAGTCGAGTTTCGTGCGCGAAAACCTGGCTTATATGGTATTGCACGACGGCGACAAGTTCAGCCGCCTGCTGCGAATAGTGAGAAGGGTGGGAGGGACCGGCATCGTCTACATGCGCAGCCGCAGCGGCACGCAGCATGTGGTCCGGTTCCTGGAGGAGTCGGGAGTGTCGGCGACATATTATCACGCCGGGCTCGACTCGCGCGAGCGCGACCATCGCCAGCAGCTCTGGATGTCCGGAGGGTGTCAGGTGATGGTGGCCACCAATGCTTTCGGCATGGGTATCGACAAGCCCGACGTGCGCTTCGTGGTGCACATGGACACTCCCGAATCGCTGGAGGCGTATTTCCAGGAGGCGGGCCGCGCGGGGCGGGACGGGAAGAAATCGTATGCCGTGCTGCTCTGCGACCCCTCCGACGAGGATCGCCTCCGGCACGACCTGGAGGTGGATTTCCCTTCGGTGAAACAAATCCGCAACGTCTACAGGGCCCTGTGCAACTATTACCGTGTCCCCGTGGGGGGCGGCGCCGACATACAGTTCAACTTCGACATCGAACAGATTTGCTTCAACTACAACTTTGCAGTGCGCGAGTTCTACAGCGCCTGCCATTTCCTGGAGAAGGAGGGCCTCATTTCCATTCCCACCATCGAGGATGCCTATTCGACAGTGTATATCCCCGGCTCGCGGGACGAGTTGTACCGTTTCCTGCTCAATCATCAGCGGCTTGGCGACCTGCTGCAGGGAATCATGCGGATGTATCCGGGACTGATGGATTGCGCCACATCCATCGACGAACACAAGATTGCCCGCAATCGCCGTATGGAGACATCGCAGGTTGTGAACGACCTAACACAGTTGCACGAAATGCACATCCTGCAGTACCGTCCCCGTCCGCACGGTCCGCAGATTGTCTTCACCAGCGAGCGCATCGACGAAAAGATGATTTGCCCCTCGGAGGCTAACTATTCGATGCTCAAAAGCTCGGCGCAGGAGCGTGTGGAGGCGGTGATAGGGTATCTGAATAATGGGTCGGAATGCCGATGCCGCCAATTGGTGCGCTACTTTGGCGAGGTGGACAAGCACGACTGTGGCATGTGCGACGTGTGCCTTCGGCAAGGCGGGCAGGCGAAGGACGTCAGAGCAGAGGTGGAGCGGCAGCTGAGAAAAGGGGCTGTCGGGGTGCGGCAGTTGGTGCAGATGCTCGCATCGGATGGCTACGAGCAGGTTGGCGATGTTGTACGTGAGATGATTGACAGGGGAGAGGTTCGTCTTGACAACGATGCCCTGCTGCATTGGGTGTGAGGGTTCAACTCTTGGACATCAGGAGCTTCAGCTCCTCGAATAATCTGGCTACGGGGAGTCCCATGACGTTGTAGTAGCAACCCTCAATCCGGCTTACCCCCACCATGCCGATCCATTCTTGTATGCCATAGGCGCCAGCCTTGTCATAGGGGCGGTAGTGGTCGATGTAGTACTCGATTTCTTTGTCCTCGAGCGGTCGGAAATGCACGGTGGTTTTTTCGGTAAAGGAATGGCATGATTCGTGGCGTGTGGTGAGTCCTACGCCGGTGTAGACCTCGTGGCTGCGTCCGCTGAGACTGTGGAGCATGGCCGAGGCTTCTTCGTGCGAGGCGGGCTTGCCGAGCACACGACCGCCCAGTACCACAACAGTGTCGGCTGTCACCAGCACTTCGTCGTCGGCCAGATGGGCCACAGGATAGCCTGCCAAGGCCTTGCGGCGGGCCAGATGTTCTGCCACACGGTCGGCAGGCACATCGGGACTGACGTGCTCGTCGACCTTGTTCTTCACTATCTCTATAGGATACCCCAGTTTGGCCAGCAGTTCTTGCCGACGGGGTGATTGGGAGGCAAGCAGCAACCTCATTTGGTCTCTTTCCCTTCCTTGAATTTGGCTTTGTACACTTCGCGGCCGTTCTCGTACCATGTCCAGCGGCCGTCTTTCTCTCCATTCAGGAACTGGCCTTTCTCCACCAGGGCGCCAGCCTCGTTGTAGCGTTCATATTTTCCGTTGAGGCGGCCGTCCTGGAAGTTCTGGCGCAGCTCGACCTTCCCGTCGGGGTAAAAGCGCACTTCCTCGCCGTTCTTTTCGTTGTCGGAATAGTGGATAATGTAGCGGACGGAACCGTCGTCGTAGAGGCCGCGCCATTCGCCGACCATCTCGCCGTCGTCGAAGTCTCCGAAGTAGTCCACTTTGCCGTTCTCGTACCACGAGGTCCAGCGGCCGTCCTCTTTGCCGTTGGCATAGCTGCCTTCGTGCAGTTTGGCACCCGATTCATACCATGTGGTCCAGAGGCCTTCGCGTTGGCCGTTGTTGTAGTTGCCCGTGCGCCAGCGCTCGCCGGTCTCGTAGTAGTAGGTCCACTGGCCGATTTCCTTGCCTTTGGCATAGGTACCTTGAATACCGAGCTTGCCGTTGCTGCGCCAGTAGAAGGACCATTCGCCGTCCTGCTCGCCATCGACGAACTTGCCGCGCATGTCGACTTTGCCGTTGGGGAAATACCATACGGCGTCGCCCTGCAGGGCGTCGTTTTTGTATTGTCCGCTGAAACGCAGGGCGCCGTTGCGGTGCCACTGGAAGGTATTGCCTTCGCGTTTGCCGTTGACGTAGGTGTATTCCTCCTCCTTCTGCCCGTTGTCGTGCCACGAGCGGTAGAGTCCTGTCTTCTTGCCGTTCTCCACGGCCACTTCGCTCTTCAGGTCGCCGTTGCGGTGCCACGAGCGGCTGGTGCCGGTGCCGTAGCATTCCTCGGCCATGCGGCTGCCGTCCTCGTAGTAGAGTGTCCACACGCCGACCTTATTGCCGTTTTCGTAGGTGCCTTCCTGCGAAATCTTCCCATTGGTGTACCACCATGTCCAGCTGCCGGTGCGGCGGTTCTGGTCGTTGAGGGTGCCCTGTACTGCGGGCTGGTTGCTGTTGGAGTATTTCTTTTGGTAGGGTGTTTGGGCGGTGGCCATCGTTTGGAGGCCTGCAAAAGAAATCAGTGCAAGGACAAGGATTCTTCTCATATTCTTGAAAATGTTTTCTCGGTATTATTCGGAATAGACAAATATGATTCTGGGTCGGTTGGCGGTGCCGGTGCCGTTGAAGATGGCTCGTTGTGCTGCATTGCGTCGCGAGTTGAGGAGCAGCAGCAGGCCGCGGTCTTCTCCCTGGCGCATCAGGCCTTGCAGGTGTTGGGTGACGCGCATGCGATAGTAGTTGCCGTCTTCGTGGTACGAGCCGTCGTATCCCGTCAGGGTGTAGAGGTCAATCAGGTCGTCGATGTAGGCGTCCGTGCTGTCCGCCAGTCTGCCGAGGGTGATGATCTGGTCGGGATGCAGTGCCGGCGACTCGGGTGCCAGAGGCATGATGAGTTCGGCATGGTGTATCACCGCCCAGGGATGAGCCTCGTGGAAAGCCTGCAGGTCGCGGTTGAAACTCAGGCGCATCTGGTGCCCGCCCATGGGCTCGAGGAAGAGTCTCAGGGTTCCCGGCAGTTTGGGACGCCCGTTGAACAGGGTGCCTGAATAGTCGTGCTCGAAGTGGGTGAAATGTGCTGTGCCGGCACCCAGCAGGAAGGTGTAGAAGCCCACGGTGGTGTCGTTGCCGTTGGCGTAGTGGTAGTGGGCGCGCAGGCACGTGGCGGCCGACGAGAAATCGATGGTCACCATACCCTCGTCGCCCTCGTTGGTTATCCTTACACGCAGTCCCTTGGTCTGTTCGATGAATTCCTCGGCCGTGGCAGTGCGGTAAATCACGTTGTAGAAGCTCGGTCTAAGCTTCAGGCTGATTACCGAATCCCGTTCGCCGACGGACACGTTGCCGTCAAAAAACACCTTGCTCGGCTGCGATGCCACAGGCAGCGTACTGGTGGCGTAGAAGGATGTGTCGCTCTTCAGGGCCTCGGCCAGCTGCACCACCTCGAAATGGAAGTTGTATGTACGGCTGGAGTCGGGGAAGAGTTGCGTTTTGGCCAGCGTCAGCACCACGGAGTCCATTACGAGCGAGTGGTCGAAGGCAATGTCGTTGGTGTTCGGCGGCAATGCTATCTGGGTGTAGAGCCACGAGCTCACCTTGCCGAAGGTGACGTCGTGGTAGTTGCCGATGATGCCGAACGAGTAGTTGCTCGTGAGCAGCGAGTCCTCGTATTCGGTCCATGCCGTGTCGGCGTAGAGTGTGTCGGTCTGTCCGTTGTAGAGTGTGGCGGTGTCCACAAGGTCTATGCCCAGCGCCGACTCCTCGTCGGTGCAGGCCGTCTGGAATGCCATCAGTGCAACGGCCGCCAGTGCAAGTAAACCTTTGTTGATGATTTTCATAATGGTTGTTTAGTTCTCAAATTTGCTGCTGCCTACGATGCTGTCGTAGAACTTGTTGATGCGGGCAAAGAACTCGTCGCGGTCCTCGATGTAGTCGAGCACGTTGCGTTTGTTCTCCTTGGCGAAGGCCACCAGTTCGGGATGTGCGTTGGGCGACCCGATGACCACGCCCTGCGAGTAGGTGATGGCCGATTTCATAAGGCCCAGGTAGTCGGTCTGGCCGTAGAGGCGCAGGTCCTTGGCGGTGGCGCCGTCGGTCTTCATCTTGCGCTCCAGGTCGCCGCCGATGGGCCCCTCAAAGCGGTCGCCCGTCAGGGTGATGACCATCTTGGTGCCGCTGAAGAAGGCGTTCTCCTTGTTGATGCGGCGAAGGTAGAAGGGTATCATCGAGGCAAACCATCCGGTGAAGTGTATCAGGTGCGGCTGCCAGGCCAGCTTGCGCACGGCCTCCAGCGTGCCGCGTCCGAAGAAGAGCAACCGCTCGTCGGTGTCGGCGAAGGGGTGCCCCTGCTCGTCCAGAAGGCCTTTGCTGTTGATGAAATATTCTTCGTTGTCGATGAAGTAGACCTGCATGCGTGCCGATGGAATAGAGCCCACTTTAATGATGAGCTGGTGGTCGCAGTTGTTCACAATAAGATTCATTCCCGAAAGGCGTATCACTTCATGAAGTTGGTGCTTGCGGTCGTTCACTTCGCAGAACTTAGGCATAAAAACCCTGATCTCGCGTCCTATCTCCTGTGTCTTTGCAGGCAAATAGCGCCCGAACAAGCTCTGTTCGTTTTCGGGTGAAAAAGGCGCAATTTCCTGATTCACAAATAGTATTCTCCCTTTTGCCATAAAATTGTTTATATTATTATTAAATGCAAAGATACAAAAAAATCCTGATATGGCAAAATCATTCTTGCCGTTTCAAAAAAAAGTTGTACTTTTGCACTTTGTTTTATACCTTGCCACGATGGACGAAAACCTCCGAAACAGCGACTCTTACCGCACCTTGCTCGACAAGGCGCGACGCTATTGTTCCCTCGCCGAACAGTGCGAGGACGCCGTCCGTCAGAAGCTCGTCACCTGGGGCGCCACCCCCGCCGAATCCGACGCTGTGGTCGACACCCTCTTCGCCGAGAACTACCTCAACGACGAGCGCTATGCCCGTGCCTATTGCGAGAGCAAAATCCTCCACCAGCACTGGGGCAGGCAGAAGGTCCTCTACCAGCTGCGCCTCAAGCATTTGCCCCGTGCGGCCGTGGCCGTCGGCATGGCCGCCGTCAGCGACGACGACTACCTCGCCGTCCTTGCCGATGTGGCCGGAAAAAAACTCCAGGAACTCCGCCGCTCCGTCGACGACACCGCGGCCCTGCGCCAGAAGCTCACGGCCTTCCTCCTCTCGCGTGGATTCCTCATCTCCGAAATCAATCAAATAATAACAAATACCCTACAACAATGAAACGTATTTACGCTCTTTGCATGGCGCTCTTCATGGCTGCCGCCGTCCCTGCCACCGCGCAGGATGACAAACCCCAAGGTTCCTGGACCACCTCCTCTACCCCCGCTCTCAAACTCAACGAGATGATGTTCAACAACTGGTCCTCCACCGGTACGTCGCAGATCGACCTCAACATCACCTTCTTCGGCAACTACAAGTACACCCATCCCAGGTATGTGTGGGACAACATCGTGGACCTCGGCTTCGGCCAGGCATGGCAGGACCTCGACAACTCCGCTGAAGGCGGCCGCTTCGAGAGCATCCGCAAGAGCCTCGACAAGATCGACCTCACCTCCGCCATCTCCTGGAAGGCCTACAAGGACTGGGGCGCCAGCTTCACCGCCAACCTCAAGACCCAGTTCGCCCCCGGCTACGAGTACGCCGGCGCCGGCGACAACGAGGGCAAGATGGTCTCCTCCTTCTTCGCCCCGGCCTACCTCACCACCGCTCTCTCCTTCGAGCACAAGAAAGCCGACTGGTCTGTCTCCTTCTCTTTCCTGACCGGCAAGACCACCTTCGTCTTCAACAACGACCTCATCGACTCCGGCTACACCTATGGTGTCATCCAGGACAAGGGCTTCAACCCCGCCGACCCTGACCGCTCCTGGACCCACGCCTACTTCGCCCTCGGTAGCTACGTCAAGGCTCAGTACCTCAAGAAGGACCTCCTCCCCAGCCTCGACCTCTACGCACGCCTCGAGCTCTTCTACGACTACAAGAAACCCTCCAACATGGCCTGGGACAATATTCAGGCCTTTGTCGACAATCCCGGCACCCTCACCAAACCCGAGGACTGCGAATACAACCTCGCCGCCACCGACGAGACCTGGGCCGACCTCGCCGACATGAACTGGCTCCAGCGCCGCGTCTTCGAGACCGACCTCGACTTCGAAGTAAAGCTCGACTACCGTTTCTCCTCCCACATCGCCGCCAACTTCGCCCTCAACCTCAAGTGGGACACCGACTTCTCCGGCATGGGCAAGTGGGGCCACCTGCAGGTCTACCAGATGGCCGGCGTGCAGGTCTTCTTCTCCTGGAAGACCCCCAAGCAGTGAGATTAGAGTGGCTGAGTAGCTAAGTGACTGAGTAGCTGAGTTGCTAAGTAGCTAAGTGACTGAGCAGAAAAAGTAAAAGAGTTCGCGAACACAAGTTCGCGAACTCTTTTTTTTATTATTCATCAATCCACTCAGCCACGTAGCTACTTAGCCACTCAGCCACTCAGCCACTCGGTCACTCAGCCACTCGCCCTCACTCCTTGAACCTCAGCAGCACCGAGTCGGTGGCGCGGAGGCCCATCAGCTGGGTGAAGGAGCTCTCCTTGACGGCCAGCTCCAGCACGCCGGTGGCCGACACCGTCAGGCGCAGCTTGTGCCGCGGGTCGTTGGCCTTGTGCTGCTGGTAGTAGGAGGCCATCAGCTCGTCGACCTCCTGCTCGCGCAGCGTGATGACGAATTTGCGGCCCTGCCGCAGCTCCTCGAACTCCTTGTAGCTCATGCCCAGATAGGCGTTGCCGTAGCTGTCGATGTATTCTATGTAGATGCGGTATCCGCCGTCGCCCTGCGGCATCCATCCCACGTTGGGGCGCTGCAGCAGGTTCTCGTGGCGCGGCCCGATGTCGCGCATCGTGGCGCCGCCCAGCAGCCGTGCCGCCACGCGCGTGAACAGCGTGTAGGCGGCGAAATTGTAGACCCCGTTCTCCTGCACCGGTATGCGGATCACGTCCTCGATGTTCTCGCCGAAGGCCATCGACGGCAGGCCGTTGTCGCTGCAGATGTAGTACTGCCCGCGGGCTTTCACCACCACGAAGGGGTGCTCCTCCGAGTGGCTCGACGCCACGTCGACAATGTGCACCGTCCCCGCCGGAAAACCCTTGCAGGCGTTCTTGACCACGAAGGTGGCCTCCCTCACGTTGAAGGGCTCCACGCTGTGCGTGATGTCCACCACCTGCACACCCTCCACCATGCTCATCAGCGCCCCCTTCACCATGCCGGTGAAGAAGCCCTGGGAGCCCCAGTCGGTGGTCAGTGTCACAATGGGTGTCTTCATTTCTTTTTTTCGCGGATAAATCCGGCTGCAAAATTACAACTTTTTCCCGACACCGCAAAAAATATCTTCTTTCCCCCTGTCCCTCAGCCCTCCGTCCGCCCGCCGGCAAGGAGCCGGAGCCTGCCGCGCCTCAACATACAGCGTCTCCCGATAGGAGGGGTCCGAGAGGGGTCGAAGAGGTACATAATTCGGCATTTCTTATAT
>DFIZ01000074.1 GCA_002372855.1 Bacteroidales bacterium UBA3684 | reverse complement strand
TATGAGTTAAGAGTTATGAGTTAATGTAGAGACGCAGCGTGCTGCGTCTCCACAGACGGGGGTCGGACGGGCGAAAAGAATCATAAAAAAACAAAAAAAAATTGCGGTATTAAAAAAAATGCCTATATTTGCATCGTGAAATATAGTGCGTGGAAGTGTTAAAAACATGTTGAACAGATTGAAAGCTAGAACAATAAACGAAAAAATTGGAAATAATTTATTAATCATCAAAATTCAAACAAAATGAAAAAAGCATTAATGGTTTTAGGTTTTGCCCTGTGCACCACCATGGCTTTCGCACAGACCGCCAAGACCGTCGTCTCCCGCCACGACATTCCCCGTGGCCGCGAGCAGAAAATCAATCTGAGCGAGGTTCAGAAGGCCGATGTTGACTACAAGGCCTCCATCTTCGCCAAGGATTCCCACCTCGACACCCTGCGTGTCTTCCGCTTCTCGGCCTCCGACTGGGCAGAAATGACCGTGGGTACCCTCAGTGCCACCGACGTCATCAATGTCAACGGCACCGACAGCACCGTTGGCGCCGACGCCCACACCGTCAACACCTCCGCCAACCAGTGGGCCCAGTGGCGTCGCTATGCCGACTCCGCCACCTTCAAGGCCAACATCATGACCGACTATCCTACCTGGGTTGGTAGCTTTTATTGCGGCGACGGCAACGGCGGCACCGACTTCGGCTGGGTCCTCAACCGCATTGGCGCCGGCAACAACACCAACGACGCCGGCTATGCCGACGACGGTTTCGTCTTCTATGGCTATGATGCCAACAACAACGCTTTGAGCGTTGGTAACATCAACGACTACATCGAGCTGCCCGTGGTGACCCGTACCACCAGCGGCACCCCCTTCGTGGTCGGTGTCAACCAGGCCTACTACAGCTTCTACGACCAGTGCTTCCTCGACTATAAGATCGGCAACACCTGGTATGTCCGCGAAATCAACGTCAACGGTATCGACTGCGATGTCAACAGCGTTGCTTCCTCCAAGGTCCGCTACGTCATGCCCTTCAACCTGGTCAACCAGACCTCCATCAAACTGCGTATCCGCGTTTCCGCCAAGAAGTATGCCGCCTACGGCTACGGCTGGTTCCTCGACAATGTCGCCGTCATCAGCAACAACGACACCGAGTCTTGGGAGTTCAACCACAGCACTCCTATCGACGGTCTCTACGGTATGATGCCTGAAGGCATGAGCATCCCCATCACCTACGGTATCTATGGCCGCAACACCAACATCACCACCCTCAACAACGCCTACATCTCCATCGACAATGCTCCGCTCAACGGCGGCGAGTTCACCACCGTTGCCACCTCTGCCCCCCTCACCATGCCCGCCGGCCAGTTCGACACCGACTACGGCATGATCGTCAACGAGCGCGGCTTCATGACCGAGGATCCTCTGACCTACGGTTCGCACGACTGGCTCGGCAACTACGCCCACTATGGCCAGCCCGGCCTGCCCCAGGGCTTCCAGGGCCGCCACCTCAACACCCAGACCGTTGGTGCCAATGTCTACAGAGTGCGTGCCCACGGCGGCAACCTGAACACCCTCGTCGACTCCGTCCTCTACACCGTCTCCAGCTACATCGAGTTTGAAGGCGGCAATGGTGTTGACGGTTACCGTTGGGGCCGCGACAATGGTCTTATCCCCTCCAACTCCACCTTCAAGGTTGGCTACGGCGACGGCGACAACCACTACCTCGATGCTAGCGATGGAAGTGACCATGCTACCAGACGCGGCTACATGGTTCATGTCCGCTACACCACCGGTAACGACATTCCCGAGGGTTGGGTGTTCCGCGGCTTCGAAATGGTGCCCGCCACCGACGGTACGGTTGCTCCCGCCGAAGGCTGCATCCTGCCCGTTGTGTACGAAGAGCAGTATGTTGGCGAAGGTGACGACCAGAGCCTGAGCTTCGTCGACGTCCCCTGCGGTATCGACAACCAGCTCTTCAGTGTCACCGAGGCCGACATTGCCAACCTGCCCACGACCGGCTATCGTCTGCCCTCCACCGACGGCGAGGCCAACTACAGCGCCATCAACATCCCCTTCCTCGACCAGCCCACCCTGAAGCCCAACACCGCCTATCGCTTCGGTTACCGCCTCTATGAGGATGCCAACTTCCACGTGGCCGCCCAGGCTTGGAGCTACAAGCCCGACGCCAACACCCGCGCCAGCTACCTCAACGACGAGGCTACCGCCCCCTACTACTACCAGAACAGCCCCAACATGCCCTACAGCGTGATGGTCTACGATGCCAACGGCACGAACGCGGGTGGTAGCCACTGGATTCATGGTTGGAATATTAACAACTATCCTATGATTCGCCCCATCGTCGGACCTGCCGACGAGGTTGAGCGTGTTCCCGTTGTTGCCACCGGTTGTGTCTCCGACACCAACAACGAATTCGGTGTCACCGTTGAGCACGGTGCCGACGACGCCTGCTCCGACGAGGTCAATGTGGCCGTTGGTTCCAACCAGTCCTTCGTGATCTATCCTAAGGGCGACCACTCTTACATCACCCACGTGTATGTGAACGGCGTCGAGGCCCCCGTCTATGTTGAAGGCGGCGAGACCCCCACTACCAACTTCTGGCTGTATAGCGGCGAGGCCAACGTTACCAACTCGGCCAACCAGGTGCTGCTTGCTCGCGAATACTACGAGCTCTTCTTCCAGCAGATTCCCCAGAACGAGAATGGCTACACCATCACTGTTGACTACGAGTGGTACGGCTGGGATCCCTCCGTCGGAATCGACCCCGTGGCTCCCGAGGCTGGTATGATTCTCTACCCCAACCCCGCCACCTCCACCGTCAAGCTGCAGGTTGCTGGTGTCACCGGCACTGTCAACTGCAACATCATCGACATGAGCGGCCGCGTGGTCTACAACGCCAACATCAATGCTGAGGCCGAGACCACCATCAACGTCAGCAACATGCCTGCCGGCGCCTACTTCGTGCGCATCACCAACGACACCTTCAGCAAGATCGAGAAACTCATCATCAAGTAAGGTTCCAGTTGGATACAAAAAAAGCCGCCCAAACGGGCGGCTTTTTTTTGAGACGTAGAGACGTAGAGTTGTAGAGACGTAGAGTTGTAGAGACGTAGAGTTGTAGAGACGTAGAGTTGTAGAGTTGTAGAGACGTAAAGACGTAGAGCTATAGAGTTTTAAAGCCATAAAGTCATAAAGTTATAAAGTAATAAAGACGTAAAGACATAAAGTCGTCTCTATATCTTTACGACTTTATGTCTCTACGTCTTTACGTCTCTACGTCTCTATGACTCTACGTCTCTAAAGCTTTACGACTTTACGACTCTATAGCTCTACGACTCTATAGCTCTACGACTCTATAGCTCTACGACTTTAAAGCACGTTCCCCAGCTGTTCTTTGATTTTCTCGAGCTCGTCTTTCATTTCGACGACGATTTTCTGGATGCCTGCGTGGTTGGCTTTGGAGCCGGTGGTGTTGATTTCGCGGCCCATCTCCTGGGCTACGAAGCCCAGCTTCTTGCCGCAGGAGGGCTCGGTGGCCATGGTCTGGCGGAAGTAGTCGATGTGTTTCTGCAGGCGCACCTTCTCCTCGGTGATGTCGAGTTTCTCGAGGTAGTAGATGAGTTCCTGCTCGAAGCGGTTGGGGTCGACTTCGACGTTGGCGTCGGCGAGGTAGCGTTTGATGCGCTCCTTGGCGGTGTCGATGCGTTCGCCCTCGAGGGCGGGGATTTGGCGCAGCTTGTCCTCGATGAGGTCGACGTGCTTGTGGAAGTCCACCTCGAGGACGCTGCCCTCGTGGGCACGGAACTGGTCGCAGAGGTCGATGGCGCGCTGGAGGTCGGCGGCGGTCTGCTGCCACTGCTCGTCGCTGACTTCGTCGCTGGCGGCGGTGTTCCAGATGTCGCTCATGGCGGCCACGGTGGTGAAGAGCGAGGCGCGGTGCATGAGGTCGACGGCATGGAGGTCGTTGGCCACGTCGACGAGGGCGTTGTAGCGGCTGACGAGGAGGTCGGTGTTGAAGCTGGCGTCGGCGGAGGTGCTGTTTTCCTCGGAGAGGATGCACTCCACTTTGCCGCGCTCCAGGACGCCGAGCATGGCGCGGATGTCGAGCTCGTGGGAGCGGTAGGCGGCGGGGACCTTGACGATGAGGTCGAGCTGCTTGCTGTTGAGGGTTTTGATTTCTATGTTCAGTTTTTTGTCGCCGAAGGAGGACTGCACCTTGGCGTAGCCGGTCATTGATTTCATTGTGTTTATTTTGCTAGGTCGTTAAATTCTTTTGTTGCGTATTCTTTGAGGGTGCCGCAGGAGTCGTAGATGAAGTAGACGGCGGCGGTGCCGGGGCCGTCGGGGTGGGCGGCGATGAAGCGTCGGGCGCTGTCGAGGCCCATGACCATGTAGGCGGTGCACATGGCGTCGGCGAGCCAGCACTGGTCCTCGACGACGGAGACGCTGAGGAGGGAGTGCTGCACGGGGCGGCCGGTGGCGGGGTCGATGGTGTGGGAGTAGCGCACGCCGTCGCGCTCGTAGTATTTGCGGTAGCTGCCGGAGGTGACCACGGAGGCGTCGGTGAGGGGGATGGCGGTGTGGACGACGGGCTCGCTGTAGCGGTCCTCGGCGGGGCGTTCGATGCCTACGCGCCAGGGGCTGCCGTCGGGTTTGAGTCCGCGGGAGACGACTTCGCCGCCGATGTCGACGAGGTAGCTGTCGATGCCGCAGCTGTCGAGGAGGCGGGCGACGAGGTCGGAGGCGTAGCCCTGGGCGATGGCGTTGAAGTCGAGTTCGGTGTCGGGGCTATGGCGGAAGAAGCGTCCGTCGGCGATGCCTACGGGGCTGTGGGCGGCGCGGAGGAGGGCGGCGAGGGTGGCGCTGTCGGGCTCGCTGCGCTGTTTGAAGCTGAAGCCCCAGGTCTGGACAAGGCGTCCCACACGGGGGTCGAAGGCACCGTCGGTGTATTCCATGATGCGCAGGGAGTTCTGCAGGAGGAATTGGAGGGTGGCGTCGAGGCTGTCGGTCTGGCCGGCGTTGATGCGTCGCAGGAGCGAGGAGTCGACCCAGAGGGATGCCGAGCGGTCGAAGGCCTGGAGGAGGGAGTCGATTCGGGGCTGGAGGTTGCGTTGCTGGGGATCGTAGTACTGGATGCTGTAGAAAGTGCCCTGGGCTTCGCCGGCGAGGCGCACGGGCTCCTGCCGGTGGCAGGAGGCGAGGAGCAGGGAGCAGGCTGCGAGGGTTACCAAAAAGCGTCCGGCACGGGGGTGCCGAACGCTTTTGTTCTTAAGATATGTATTCATTATTTGTTGACAATGAATTTGCGTGTTGCCTGTTCGCCATTGGCGGAGAGGATCTGGAGGGTGTAGGTGCCGACGGCGAGGTTGCCAAGGTCGAGCTGTGCGGCGGTGGCGTTGATGTCGCGGCGGATGACCTGCTGGCCGATGGTGTTGTAGACGACGACGGTGCTGATGCCTTCGGCGCTTTCAACATTGAGGTAGCGGCTGGTGGGGTTGGGGTAGAGGTTGACGTTGAGGCCGTCGACGTCGTCGATACCCACGTTGAGGGTGATGGTGAGCCAGTTGTCGGCGGTGCAGCCCTTGTTGGAGGTGGACTGGAGGTGGATGTCGGTGTTGTCGGTGACGGTGACGGTGACGGAGTCGGCGGTGCTGAAGGGCGTGGCCTCGTTGTTCTTAAACCATTTGTAGGTGTTGTGGTCGGCGGGGTTGTCGACGATTCTGAGGACGGTGCTATTGCTGACCTCGGGGTTGAGGTGCCAGTTGCCCTCGATGGAGACCTCGGGGGTGTAGTTGACGGTGAGGTTCAGGCGGCCGACGGAGTCGCACTTGACGCTGTTGAGGGTGTCGGGGAGGATATAGGTCTGAACGGTGGAGGCGGTGTAGGTCTGACCGGTGAAGGGCCAGAAGTAGCTGTCGCAGACGGTCTCGTTGTAGTCGGCGTAGGAGCGATGGTTGACGATGATGTTGAGGGTGATGGAGGTGTCGTAGCAGTTGCGGACGGTGCGGCGGGAGTGGAGGAGGGTGGTGTCGCCGGTGCTCTCGGTGAACTCGCGGCTTTCGCCACCGAAGGAGATGGTGTATTTGTCGCAGACGGTGTCATAGATGGTCTCGGTGCTGAAGCGCTGGGCCACGGGGATGACGGTGAGGTCGAGGGTGTGGTAGGTGACGCAGCCGGTGCGGAAGTGGGTGGAGTAGAGGGTGTCGCCTTCGAGGTCGGTGTTGTAGATGCCGCTCTCGGTGAAGGTGGCGCGGTCGCGGGCGCCGGCGACGCCTTCACGCGAGCTGAAGATGAAGGTGTAGGTCTCGCAGACTTCGGTGGTAGTGGTGTCGTGGAGGGAGGTGATGGTGAGGGCGAGGTTGTTCACTTCGATGCAGGTGGCGGTGGTGTCGACGGTGGTGTAGATGCCGCTGGTGCGGAGGGTGTCGCCTTCCCAGAGGTAGTAGCCGCAGTTTTCGACGTAGTTGGTGTCGCGCTGGGTGCCGGTGAAGCCGGTGATGCGGATGGCCATGAGGCTGTCGCATCCGGCGACGGAGGTGGTGCCGAGGGCGTAGATGGTGCGGTTGGTGTCGGCGAAGGAGTAGGTCTGGCCATTCCAGGTGATGCTGCAGCCACCGATGGTGTCGCGGACGACGACGGAGGCGGTGTCGGTCATGGTGTTGGCGATGGTCAGGAAGAGGTGGGTGTAGGTGTGGCAGGTGCCTTCGGTTTCGGTGATGGTGTAGTTGCCGCTGGCGGTGTAGCTGACGGAGTCGAAGACGTACTCGTCGCAGGCCTGGGCGACGATGGTGTCGTGGCTTTCACCGGCGAGGGTGATTTGGAGCTTGACGATGCTGTCGCAGCCGCTGACGGTGCTCAGGGTGTCGAAGAAGCTGCCGGGGGTGGACCAAACTTTGTTGTTCCAGTTGACGCTGCAGATGCCGTCGAGCTCAATGGCATTGGCAGTATCGGTGACGGCACCGCTCATGGTGAGGTTGAGCACGTAGACGGTGGAGTCGCTTGCCGAGGTGTAGAGTGCCACGGTGTCGTGAGTGTAGGTGAAACCGTCGATCCAGGTGAAACTGCTGCAGACGGTAGTGTCGATAGTTACCAAATTGCCGGCTTTGTTCTGGCCGATAGCCATAGGCATGCATGCAATAGCCAATAACAGACTCAATAATACTTTTTTCATCTTGTTAGTGTGTATTTTTATTTATTATTATTCTTTGTTATTTTATACAATTATTTGTTGTTTAGGTTGTTGCGCCGAAAGCGAGGTTGTCTTCGCCGTCGCGAACAACATGCAAAGATAACACTTTTTTTCGGAATGAACAGAATTTTGTTGAAAAATCTGTGTTTTTTTTAAGATTTTAACACAAGTTCGGCGATGTTTTCGACGTGTTGCGTGTGCGGAAACATGTCGACGGGTTGTATGCGGCGCACCTCGTAGCGCTCGGCGAGGAGTTGCAGGTCGCGGGCTTGTGTGGCGGGGTTGCAGCTGACGTAGACGATTTTCCTGGGTGCCGTGGCGATGAGTTGAGCGACGACTTTCTCGTGCATGCCGGCGCGCGGCGGGTCAGTGACGACGACGTCGGGCTGGCCGTTGGCGGCGATGAATTCCTCGGTGAGCACCTGCGCCATGTCGCCGGCGTAGAAGCGGGTGTTGTCGTAGCCGTTGATGCGGGCGTTGTTTTTGGCGTCGGCGATGGCTTCCTCGACATATTCGATGCCGACCACGCGGCGGCATTTGTCGGCCAGGAAGAGGGCGATGGTGCCGGTGCCGGTGTAGAGGTCGTAGAGGGTGTCGTCGGGTTGCAGTTCGGCCAGTTCGGCCACGAAGCTGTAGAGCCGCTGCGCTTGGGCTGAGTTGGTCTGGTAGAAGGATTTGGGGTTGATGATGAACTTCAGCTCGCGGCTGCCGCGGTAGCCTTGCATGCACTCTTCGATGTGGTCGCTGCCGCGGTAGGTGACGACGGTCTGGTCGCTGTAAGAGTCGTTGAGCTTGGTGTTTACAATATATTGTAGCGATGTGATTTGCGGAAAGCGTTCGGCCAGCATGTCCAGCAGGGGGAAGAGGCGGTCGGGGTCGTCGCTGGCCACAATGACGATGACCATCCACTGGCCGGTGGAGGTGTTGCGGATGACGAGGTTGCGCAGGAAACCGGTATGGTTGCGTATGTCGTAGTATTCCAGGCCGTGCTCCTCGGCGTAGCGCCGCACGGCGAGGCGTATGTCGTTGCTGGGGTCCTGTTGCAGGGCGCAGTGCTCGATGCTGAGCACCTTGTCGAAGAGTTGCGGGATGTGGAATCCCAGTGCGCCGGGCGAGGGTAGGGCGGTGTCGCCGGCGGCAAGCTCTTCCTGTGTGCGCCAGGCTTTGGAGGAGAAGGTGAATTCCAGTTTGTTGCGGTAGTAGTAGATGTTCTCCGAACCGCAGATGGGCCGCATGCCGGAACAGTCGACGTTGCCCAGGCGCTCCAGGTTGTCGCGCACCTGCCGTTGTTTGGCCTCCAGTTGGGATTCGTATCTGAGGGTCTGCCATTTGCATCCGCCGCACACTCCGTAGTGGGGGCAACGGGCCTCGACGCGAAGGTCGGAGTAGCTATGGAACTTCACGGCGCGCCCTTCGGCGTAGTTCTTTTTCTTCTTATATAGTTGGATGTCGACGACGTCGCCCGGCACCACAAAGGGCACGAACACCACCAGTCCGTCAACCTTGGCCACGGCCATGCCTTCGGCTCCTGCATCGGCGATTGTTACCTTCTCCAGCAGCGGCAAGTCTCTGTTTCTTCTTCCCATAGTGTATTGGTTCTTTTGGTGTTAAAAGAAAAAAAAGAAGTATCCTCAATACTTCTTTTCTCTTTGCAAATGCCGTTCAAGTCTCCATTTCGGTGGAGGCCTTGTTTAGCGTTCGTCGGAAACGGTCAGTCTTTTTCTGCCTTTTCTACGACGTGCGGCCAGCACTTTTCTACCGTTGGCGGTAGACATTCTCTTGCGGAAACCGTGCTTGTTCGCTCTTTTTCTCAGTGACGGTTGGAATGTTCTTTTCATTTTTCTGCAATATTTTTTGTTTCTTTTTTCGTCGAAATTGAGTTTGCAAAAGTACACATTTTTTTTGAATTGTTGATAAAAATTTCTCTCCGGTAAATCTTTTTTCAATCTAAATTATTGGTTATCAGTAGTCACGATGATGAAAATAAATTCTTTTTTTTCTGTTTGAAAAATTATTTGTACATTTGCAAATCCATTTTTCAATGTGAAAAGTTGTTAAATGGAGTAAATTTTTTAACAGCTAAAGTAACAAAAAACAACCGTAGGATATGGACAAAAAACAGTTTATCGACATGATCTCGGCCCCCACCCGTTTCTCCTCGCAGGACCGTGGCTGGCTCAAGGCACAGCTGGCCAAGTATCCTTATTCATCGGTTGTTGCCACCCTGGCGCTGCTTGCCGACCATGCTCACGGGTTCGACACGCCCGAGGAACGCCGCGCCGTGGCCCTGTCGATAAGCAACCCGGAAGTTCTCGACACCCTCTTGGCCAACGCCTCCAGCGGCCCCGCCGCCGCGCCGGTGGCCGACGACCCGTCGTTCGACATTCTGAGCGAAATCAACACCTTCCAGGAAGTCTCTTTCAAGACAGCTCCCAAGAGTGTCATCCTGTCCAATTTTCTCCAAGTCGACCCTTCCGAAGAGGAAAATGAGGCCTCGCAAGACGCTCGCAACCGCGACATCAACGACAAAAAAAGTTTAACCCCCGATGTTTCTTTAGGCACTGAAACTCTTGCTGTTATACTCGAGAAACAAGGCCGTTACGACAAGGCTTTGGCAATTTATAAGAATTTATTGGCCCATAATCCCGAAAAAAGTAGTATTTTTGCACCCCGAATTCAACGACTGACAACAATATTAAATAGTAAATAAATTATTAAAAAACTATGCTGTATAACATCATCGTAATCCTGATTATCATTGTCTGCGTTTTGCTCGCATTGGTTGTGCTCGTGCAGAACTCCAAGGGTGGTGGACTCGCCGCCAATTTCTCTGCTCCCACCCAGGTGATGGGTGTGCGCCAGACCGCCGATTTCCTTGAGAAAGCTACCTGGTGGCTCGCTGGTATCCTTGTGGCACTCAGCCTTGTGGCCACTATCAGCATCCATCGTGGCCAGTCCTCCGACCCCCTCCAGTCCGAGGTGAAAGTCGCCGACTATAGCCCTGTTCAGCAGGCTCCCGCTGCCACGGCCGCCATGCCCGCAGCCGCCACGCCCGCTCCTGAGGCTGACCAACAGTAAGTCGTGGCTACCTCAGGCTTCGAGCCGGTTGTCCAAAAGCTCATATTATCCCACTTTCCGCACCAGCCAACGGGCGGACAGTGGGATGCTTGTGCTTCCATGGCCCGGTTCCTCTACGACTCCGACCCCCGCTCGGCCTTCCTGCTGCGCGGATATGCCGGCACCGGAAAGACCTCGCTCATCTCGGCTCTCATCCAGACCCTCCCGTCGCTTCGCGTTAGCTCTCTGCTGCTGGCGCCCACTGGCCGTGCCGCCAAGGTCATCTCGGCCTACTCCAACCGTCCGGCCTACACCATCCATAAAAAAATCTACATGACCGTCACCGACGCCTCCGGCGCCGTGCGCACGGTCCGTGGCATCAACAAGCATTCCTATACCCTTTTCATCGTCGACGAAGCCTCCATGATCGGCCTCGAGCCCACCTCCACGCGACAGAGCTTGCTGGAAGACCTCATCGACTATGTCTACGACGGCAACCATTGCCGCCTCATGCTCATCGGCGACAGCGCCCAGCTGCCCCCCGTGGGCCAGAGCGAGAGCCCTGCCCTCGACGAGCGCTACCTCTCCGCCGCCTTTTCCCTCAATGTCATCAGCGCCGAACTCACCGAGGTGGTGCGCCAGAAGCAGCTCTCCGGCATCCTGGCCGGAGCCACGGCACTGCGCTCGCAAATCACCTCCCTCGTCGCCGGCGACGAGGCGCGGATGCCCCTTTTCAGCCCCAACGGCGTCGATGTCATACGCCTTGCTGGCGAGGACCTCATGGAGACCCTCTACCGCGAATACGGCGACTTCGCCCTCGACCAGGTTGTCGTCATCTGCCGCTCCAACAAGCGCGCCAACCTCTTCAACCAGGGTGTCCGCAACACCGTGCTCTTCCGCGAGGAGGAGGTCAACGCCGGCGACTACCTCATGGTGGTGAAAAACAACTATTTCTGGCTCGACGAAGAGAGTACCATCGGCTTCATCGCCAACGGCGACATCGTTGAAGTGCTTAGCGTGCGCAATGTACAGGAGCTCTATGGGTTCCGCTTTGCCGACGCCACGGTGCGCTTCGTCGACTACCCCGACGAGGAGCCCCGCGACTGCAAGCTGCTTCTTTCCACGCTCTACTCCGAGTCGCCCTCGCTCACCTCCGACGAAGCCAACCTCCTCTTCAACAACGTCATGGAGGACTATGCCGACCTCCCCACCAAGGCGGAGCGCCTGCGCGAGCTTCGCGCCAACCCCTACTTCAACGCCCTGCAGGTCAAGTTCGCCTATGCGCTCACCTGCCACAAGACCCAGGGCGGCCAGTGGCGCACGGTCATCATCGACCAGGGGTTCCTGCCCCCCGACATGCAGCTCGACCGCGAATACCTACGCTGGCTCTATACCGCTTTCACGCGAGCCACCGACAGGGTCTATCTGCTCAATTTCGAGCCCCGTTTCTACGAATAAAGTGTTGATTCTCTACTGCCTGGCCGAAATCACCGGATTGGCGTACATCTCCATGAATATCCGCTGGCACTCGCCCTCCGGCAGCTGGTTCATGCGCTGCAGGAAGAGGTTTTTCACCTCGGCGGAATAGTGCTGGCGGTGCTGGTTGGTACCCGTCAGGAGGTCGTAGGCCAGATAGTTGGTAGGCATCAGCTTGTACAGCTTCTGTATGCGGCGGTCCAGCACTCCCGCCACGTGCTCGGCCAGGTCGCCCTCGGAGGCTATCTCGGCGCTGCTCAGCGGTTTGCCGATGGCCAGGTGCACATGCCCCTTGGGGCCTATAATACCCGTGGTGACGCTGTTGGTGTCCTCGCCTTCCACCTTGTGGTAGCCGCCGTGGGCACGATGGTAGAGCTCGTTGGCCTTCATCAGGTCGCAGGGGTCCCACTCGTAAGACACGGCCACCGGTATGATGTTCAGCTCGGCGAGGGTCTTCTCGGCGGGACCGTCGCTCCCCAGCGTGAGCATCTTGATGATGGCAGGCGCCGTGGAGTCTATGCCGTCCTTGCTGCGCCCGTTCTTCTGCGCTATCCACACCGTGTGTTTCTGGTCCACAATGAGGTGGTGCAGGTATTGCGACAGGTGCTGCAGGCTGCGGTAGAAGGCTCGCGGATTGCCCCCGCGCTCCATCTGTATCAGGTGGTTGCTCAGGAAGAGGTCGCGCAGCAGCGGTGTCTCCATCAGGTTGTTGCCAAAAACGATGTACGACGTATCGTGCTTGCGCTCGATCAGGAGCATCTGCAGCAGGAAAGCGTCGAGGGTGATGTCGCGGTGGTTGGAGATGAAGAGGCAGGGCTTGCCCTTGCGGATATAGTCGAAACCCGAGTGCGAGAAGCCCTGCGTGGTGGTCGACACGATGCGGCAGATGGCGTCGAACATGAACGTCGTCTGCAATTCGCTGACGGTCTGCACCTTCTGCAGCCGCTGCATCGACTCTTCCACAGGCCGCTGCGGATAGATGAATTTCAGTATCTGGGGTATCAGCTCCCATTTGCCGATGCGCTTCAGCGCTTCGCGGAGCTCTTCGTCGTTGTAGGGTCGTATGTCGTCGAAAGTGTTGTCCATGATTTTCAGAAGACGTTCTCTATCAGGTTGTCAATCTCCTCCTTGGGGTCGGAGCCCTCGTAAAGCACGCGGTAGACGGCCTCGACGATGGGCATCTCGTCGCATCGGCCGATCAGCATTCCCAGCTCGTGGAAGTTCTTGGCGGAGTAGTAGCCTTCGGCCACGGTGCCCATTTTCTCGAAGATGGCGTCCAGTTCGCCGCCGCGGGCAATTTCCTCGCCCAGGCGGCGGTTGCGGCTGTGCTTCGACCAGCAGGTCACCATCAGGTCGCCCAGGTAGCAGTTGTCGGCAATGTTGCGGGTCACCGAGGGGAAAACCTTGATCAGCTGGCTCAGCTCGCGCATGGCGGCGCTGACCATCACGGCGTTGAGGTTGTCGCCGTAGCCCAGCCCCTGGCACATGCCGGCGCAGATGGCGTAGACGTTTTTCAGCAAGCCCACGCGCTCCACGGCCAGGATGTCCGTCGTGTGGGTGGTGTGCAGGTAGGGGCAACGCATCAGCTGCTCCACCTCGATGGCCAGCGTCGGGCTGTTCGACGCCATGGTGAGGAACGTCGGCTTGCCGTGGCCCGCCTCTTCGGCGTGCGTCGGACCGCTGATGACGCAGATGTCGTTGCGCTTGATTTTCACGATGTTTTCCAGGTATACAGACACCGAAATCCTCCTGTCGGGGATGATGCCCTTGATGGCCGAGACGAACTTCTTGCCCTTGTAGGCCGACTTCGGCAGCTGCTCCAGCACGTTGGCGATGAATGCCGAGGGGATGACGAGGAAAAGGTACTCGCTCTTCTCCACCACTTCGGCAAGGTCGCCGCTGATGTCCAAGCGGCTGGTGTCGAGTTTCACATCCGGCAGGTGCACCGGATTGTGCCCGTCGCGCAGCAGACCCTTGCGCACTTCTTCATTTCTCACCCACCAGTTCACCCTCCGGTCTGCCTGTTCCAGCAGTATTTTAACAATTGCAGTGGCCCACGAGCCACTTCCAATTACTCCTATCATTGCTATATCTTGTTGTGTTTCAATAGATAATACCCTGTTGCCTATTCTTAATTATTCTGCAAAGATACGCATTCTTTTTCACACTTTATAACAAATTTTTGTTAAAATCCCTTAATTTCCCCTCTGCCTTTTCTCCTGACCCAAGTTTGGAACCGGGTTATGATGTGTCTCAGCATGCGAATGCACATGCTATGTCGCCATCCGATTCCATGCGGTCGAAGAGGGGTTGAAGAGGGGTCAAATAGGATATTTCTTATATTGTTCTTATATCGTTCTCATAT
>DFIZ01000030.1:30249-41491 GCA_002372855.1 Bacteroidales bacterium UBA3684 | reverse complement strand
ATACGCGTTACGCACCCGTGCGCCGGTCGCCGCCAAAGTATTGCTACCTCGCGCTGCCCCTCGACTTGCATGTGTTAAGCCTGCCGCTAGCGTTCATCCTGAGCCAGGATCAAACTCTTCATTGTAAGAATTGCTTGTTCGTTTTACCTTCTTGACTCGTCTCGTGTCTCACACCTCCCCAAAGAGGCGTCCGACACACGCTATCTCTATCTTCTCATCAGTGTCAAAGTTCTTTCGTTTCAGTGACCTCGTTCGGTCGAAAACGGGTGCAAAGATACAACCATTTTTCAAACTGACCAAATATTTTTTTGCATTTTTTTGAAAATATTTTTGAATCGATAGCTAATCAGCGTTTTGCAAATGAAAAAATTTTTCTTATTAGTGATTTTCCAATGCTTTTCAGCCTGTCAAAAGCAGAAATCGAACCCCAAATTTTGCAAAAATCGACCCTTCTGCAACGGCCAAAATGTCCAAATTAAAATATATTACTGATTTTTAGACATATAAGTACTTTCAACGCCTTATCAAGTCCTTACCAACTCCTTACCAACTCCTACCAAAATATAAGAAATGCAGGAGTTGGTAGGGTCATGGGCAGGGGTTGGACGGGAGGTGACCGGGAGTAATACCTATATATCATATAAGAGATTTTTGCGCGGATGGCAGGATATTCGAATTTTATTTGTACCTTTGCAAAATAAAATTATAAAGAACTAAAACATTAAAGTCTTGAAAACAAAGATACTAACCATTGCAGTGGCAGCCGCGATGCTGTCCATTTCCTCGCAGGCGAGCGCCCAGGTGGCGTGGGGCGAGGTGTTCAACAAGTTCAAAATCGAAGCCCGCGCCGATGCGGAATACACCAACCGCACCATCAACATCGACGGCGATGCCTTTGGCGACCCCGGGCACCTCTACGGCATCCATGGTCGCTACTTCAACCTGCACCTCGGCGGCAATCTGGGCGAGAACTTCAGCTACTACTTCCGCCAGCGCATCAAGGCCGAGGCGGGCACGGTGAACTTCTTCGACAACACGGACTTCCTCTACCTCAACTACCGCCCCACCCAGAACTGGCAGCTGCGCTTCGGTAAGGACGCCATGGCCGTGGGCGGATTCGAGTACGACGCTCCCCCCATCGACGTGTTCTACGAGACCAACATGTGGGACAACTTCTACTGCTTCCAGCTGGCAGCCAGCGGCGCCTACATCACCGACGACGGCCGCCAGACGATGATGCTGCAGGTGAGCCAGTCGCCCTACGTCAACTTCTACGGCCTGAACTGGGACGCCGGCCTCTTTGCCTACAACCTCTACTGGGCAGGCTCGATCGGCTCGCATGTGACGACCCTCTGGGGCGTGAGCATGATGGAGCGCGAACGCGGCAAATTCATGAACTTTATCTCGTTGGGCACCAAATACACGTCGACCGACGGCATAACGGACATCTATGTGGACCTGATGCACCACGCCCTGGCCACCGACGACTGGGGCAAGAACTTCGGCGTCGTCAGCCGCTGGAACTACCATCTGAACAACGAGTGGACCCTCTTCATCAAGGGCAGCTATGAGCAGAACAAATCCGAGGTGGACCTCGACGACGCCAGCGTGAGCATGGACTTCCTCATGCCCCGCGCCGGCCACAGCTACGGCCGCTACGGTGCCGGCTTCGAGTACAACCCCAAGGGCCTGCAGAGCGTGCGCATCCACGGCTACGTGGCCGAGATGACCGACAGCTACACCAACACCACCAACCAGGACGTCACCGAGCACTCCCTCAACGTCAACCTCGGCGCCACCTGGACCATGGACGTCATGAAGCTTTTTAAGAAATAACACTTTTTTTTAAAAGGGAAAACCATACTATGGAAGAAACGAAGATCAAAGAACAAATGCCGATGACGGTCACCGAAACGCCCTCCGTTCCCGAGGGGCAGCCGTCCGACAAGGCCGCAAGCCACCACCTGCTCAACTCGCTGTTGACGGTGATCGACCCGTTCCAGGTGTTCCGCCACCACGAGACCCAGGACAAAAAAAACCACAAACCCCGACGGCTGAAGTTCACCACCAGCCGCAGCCTCGAGGCCCTCATCTTCCTCGTATGCTTCTTTGCCTTCTTCGGCTTCCTGGCCTACCGGATGACGCTGCCGCACATGCTGAACACCTTCATGCAGACAGCCTACCAGCTCCTGCTGGAGACGGTGTTCTACATCATGGCCATCTGCGTGCTGATGGGTGCCATCTCCAAACTGCTGACGGAGTTCGGCGTGGTGCGCCTGATGGAGAACATCCTGCGCCCGCTGATGAAACCCCTCTACAACCTGCCCGGCGTGGCAGCCCTCGGAGCCGTCATGACCTTCCTCAGCGACAACCCCGCCATCATCTCGCTGGCCAAGGACAACAACTTCGCCCGCTACTTCAAGAAATACCAGCTGGTGTCGCTCACCAACTTCGGCACCGCCTTCGGCATGGGCTTGGTGGTCATTGCCTTCATGACCGGCAAGGGCTACGGCAGCGGCGCCCTGGTGGGACTCATGGGAGCCATCATCGGCAGCATCATCAGCACCCGCCTCATGCAGCGCTTCACGCTGAAGAGCTACCCCGAGATGGACAGCCCCGTCACCGAGGCCGAGGGTTCCGAACAGAACATCTCCTACAAGAGCGAAGGCTCCATCTTCCAGCGTTTCCTCAACGCCATGCTCGACGGCGGCAAGAGCGGCGTGGGCATCGGCGTGGCCATCATCCCCGGCGTGCTCTGCATCTCCACCATCGTCATGATGCTCACCTTCGGCCCTGCCGGCGAAAACGGCGAGTACCTGGGCAAAGCCTACGAGGGCGTACCCGTCATCACATG
The DNA here is from genome assembly GCA_002372855.1 of Bacteroidales bacterium UBA3684. Taxonomy (GTDB): domain Bacteria; phylum Bacteroidota; class Bacteroidia; order Bacteroidales; family P3; genus Colimorpha. The sequence goes on along the minus strand of DFIZ01000030.1, from coordinate 38,637 downwards.
GCTGGCCGACAAGGTGAACTTCATCTTCTTCTGGCTCTTCGGCTTCGAGAGCGGCGCCCTGGTGTCGTTCCCCATCACGGCCTTGGGAGCCGTCGGCGCCGCCATCGGCCTAGTGCCGACCTTCATCACCGAGGGCATCATCAACAACAACGCCATCGCCGTCTTCACCGCCATGGGCATGTGCTGGAGCGGCTACCTCTCCACCCACACCGCCATGCTCGACTCCCTGGGCTACCGCAAACTCATCGGAAAAGCCATCGGAGCCCACACCATCGGCGGCCTCTGCGCTGGTGTGGCGGCACATTGGCTGTGGGTTTTGTTGAGCTTAATATTCTGAAAAACAAGCCTGTTGCATAGCACCCTCACCAAAAATGGTGATAAAATTTTGCCATATCGGAAAAAGTTCGTACTTTTGCACTCGCTTTGAAGCAAAAAAATTGATCAATTATTAATCCTAAAAAAAGAAACAAAATGGCTTACAGAATCACTGACATCTGCGTTGCTTGCGGCACCTGCATCGACGAGTGCCCCGTTGGAGCTATCAGCGAAGGCGACATCTACAAAATCGACGAGAACGCTTGCGTCTCCTGCGGTACCTGCGCTGGCGCTTGCCCCACCGGCGCCATTGTGGAAGGCTAAGCTCAACACAGACAGAAATGAGAAAAGGGAACCACCTTCAACGGGTGGTTCCCTTTTTTTATATTCCTCCCCCGGCACAGTCCGGGAGGCTCACATCGTGGTCTCGGCAATCTTGTCCACATTCATGCTGCGGGCCGAGGCGTCGAAGATTTCCTTGTAGAGGCCGCCCTGGTGATAGACCTCCTGCGGAGTGCCGTGCTGCACGGCATGCCCGTGGTCGAGGACATAGAGCTCGTCGCTGTCGATGATCTGGCCAATGTTGTGGCTGATGACGATGACCGTGCGGCCCTGCTTGATGGCATCGATGGAGTTCTTGATCTGCTCGGTGGCTATGGCGTCGAGGCTTGCCGTCGGCTCGTCGAGGAAGATGATGGGCGGGTTCTTGAGGAACATGCGGGCAATGGCTATGCGCTGCTGCTGGCCGCCGCTGAGGTTGAGGGCGTTGCCCCGAAAACCCTCGGGCAGGGCCATCACCTGGTCGTAGATGTACGCCTTGCGGGCGGCCTCGTAGACCTCCTCCTGCGAGGCGTCGGGGCGGCCGTAGCGGATGTTCTCCTCGATGGTGCCGCTGAAGATGTGGTTCTTCTGCAGCACGAGGCCGATGTTCTCGCGCAACGCCTGCGTATCCCACTCGCCGAGGGGCACACCGTCGAGGGTGATGGTGCCGCTGTCGGGCGCGTAGAATTTGTCCAGCAGGTTGACGATGGTGCTCTTCCCCGCCCCGCTGAGGCCCACCAGGGCCGTGGTCTTGCCCGGCTCTATGGTCATCGAGAGGTCGCGGATGGCATGTGTGCCACCGGGATAGGTGAACTCCACGTTTTTCAGCTCGAAACGCCCCTGCACACGCTCTCCACTCTCCACTTTCCACTCTCCACTTTTTTCCACCTCGCCGTCGGCCTCCAACAGCCCGAAGAACCCCTCGGCATAGACCAGCGCGTCGTTGAGGTCGTCGTAGATACGGTGCAGCTGGCGGATGGGGGCGCTGACGTTGGCGAAGAGCATCACGTGGTACATGATTTTGCCTATCGACATGCCCGGATAGTCCACCAGCACCAGGTAGGCCGTCAGGATGATAATGAGCACGGTGCCTATCTGTTCCACGAAGGTCTTCAACCCCTCGTAGAGGAACGAGATGCGGCGCGTCTGCATCTGCTGGTCGGTGCTCTGCTCCTGCAGGGCGGCCTGCTTGGCGGCCTCCACGCGCTCGCGGTTGAACGACTTGATGACCCCCATGCTCTCGATGATGTTCAGTATGCCGTGGCTCAGCTGCTGGTGGGTGCCGAAGACCCGGTGGCGCCAACCCTTCATCCTCCGGCCCTGCACGGCGGTAATCCAGAAGTAGACCGGTATGATGACCGTCGCCACAAGGCCCACATACACGTTGGCGGCATACATCAACGCCAGGGCCAGCACGGCGCTGGTGAAGAGCGGCAGGATGTCGATGAAGAAGTTCTTCACCGTGTTGCTCAGACTCATGATGCCGCGGTCGATGCGCGTCTGCAGCTTGCCGGGTTCGTTGCCCTCCTGGCTGAAGAAAGCCATGCGGAAGGTCAGTATGCGGTCCACCACCTGGAGTGAGAGGTCGCGGCTGACGTTGATGCGTATCTTCTCGCCGAAAATGCGCTGGCCGAAGGTGACCAGCGCCGCCAGCACCTCCTTGCCCAGCAGCACGGCACTGATAACGAGGAGTATCCTCGCCGCCGCACCCCACTGGAATCCGCCCTCGAGGTGCAGCAGGGCGTTGATGGCGTCGACCGCGCGGTCCAGCACCACGGCGTTGACCTGCGCCATCAACGAACCCACGAACGTCAGCACCAACGTCATGGCCAACAGCCACTTATAGGGCAGCACGAACGGCAGCAGCTTCCGCAGCAGTCCCCCGATACCCATCTTGCTTTGTGTATTGTCCTGTTTCATAATTTCCGGCTGCAAAAATACACAAAATGTTTCACATGATAAATTTTTAATTCCAAAACCGCATCTTCACCCCCCTCCCTCCCTGCCACCACCCTACCATCTCCCACCATGGTAGGACTTGGGTAGGAGTTGGTAAGGACTTGGTAAGGACTTGGTAAGTGGATTACAGGTAGTTAGCGTTTCTCGGTTTTTTTACGGTTTTCTATCTGTTATTCGATAAAAAAACCGTTGGTTTTCGTTCCGTATTTGGCAGGATGGATTTTTTTGCGTAAATTTGCATTTTGAAAAAAAGGAGCACTTTTATGAAAAAATCCATCCTGATTATCGCCCTTCTGCTGGCCGCCGTCGCCCAGGCCCAGCAGCGCAACCGGCTGGCGGAGCTCGAAGTGGCTTGCCGCAACGAGGCCGTCACCTATACTTCCGTTGCGCCCGACGGGACGTTGTGGATGGCCACCCTCTGCGGGGAGATATTCCGCGCCGACAACATACACTCGCCGTGGCGCACTCTGCAAAAAGGAGATCCTTTCAGAAGTTCCATTGATTCCTATGAAGATATCATTGCCTTCGACAGCAACACGGCCGTCATCGTTGGCTACGGCGACTTCATCAAGCGCACCACCGACGGCGGACGCACATGGAAAAACATTCGCTACACCACCCGACGATATCACGATGAGTGGTTCCATCACGCCTGGCGCGGAGCGGGCGGACAGATGTGGGCGGGGTCGCAGGACGGCTATCTGGCCTTCAGCGCCGACAGCGGACGCACCTTCTCCGCCCTGCGCGACACCGCCTTCGACGTGAAAGCCGGCATCGACGACATCTACATGCTCAGCGCCGACAGCGGATGGATAGCCTGCGGCAAAGGCATATACAGCACCAGCGACAACTGGCGGAGCTGGCACCGCTGGCCCACGCCGATGGGGAAGAAGGTGGACCGGGTGCGCCCCTGGCGGGGTGGGCTGGTGGCCATAGGCGACGGAAGCTACTATGCTCCGCTGGGCGACAGCCTTCGCTGGCAGCGCATGCCAGTGAGGACAAGAGGCTTCGAGGTGGATACCGCCACGGGCATGATGTGGGCGATAGACGACAGCCGACAGGTGATATTGATGGAAAGCCTTGACCGTTGGCGCCCGATGGGGGTACGCGCGCTGTTCACCATCAGCTTGCATGATGGGCACCTATACTGCCGGACCGAGACTGGCGTGATACGCGTGAGCGCTGACGGGACGGTGGACCGATGTCCGCTCCTCACCGACGAGCAACCCATAGCCGAACCCGAGCATACCCTCCGGCACGGGGGCAGGCTGTGGGGCTACGACGAGAAGAGCGTCTACATCAAGGACGAGCAGGGCTGGTACCGAGTGGCACGGCCGGTCGACATAGCAGGCCTCACGCCCGACCCCGACCGCAAGGACCGTGTCATCGTCGTAAAACAAGAAGATGAATTCGGTTGGCGAGAGGCGGGAACCTTCAGCATCGACCTGGCCGGACGCATGGAACCCTACACCTACCGCCAGCCGCTGGCAACCTTCGCGAAACAGGGGCTGGCAAGCATGGAAATAACGACCTACACCACTTTCGGCACCCATGTCCGAAGCGAAACAATCTGCTATGCCCGCAACGGCAAATCGCTGACGCAGACCTCGCACACAAAGACCCACGAAAACTATGACCCACACCTGCACAACGGCCCCGAGACAAAGACCGAGACCCTGACGGACACCGTCATGTTCCAACTGCCGACGGAAGTGGTCGAGAAGGCCCTGCAGCGTCTCGGCGAACGCTACAACGACTACCCCACCCCGCAGGACTTCGGCCTGGAGGACTCCGCGCTCGACCTGCACAAGGTCTACACAAAAAGAAACACCAGCAGCAGCAACCGATACGGTTACACCATCACCCTCGTCAACCGTGCAGGCGACACCCTCACAGCCAGCGGCAACACCTCGGCCTATTGTGACCTCGGGGGCAGCACACGCTTCCCATGGCTTCTGCCGATGACGGTGCAGTGGCGCGGAGCCATGTTCACCACCCACCAGCCCACGCTGTGGCAGGTCCTGCGCGAAGCCATGCCCGACAGCATGCAGCTGCGCTCATACCTCGACAACAGCACCCTGCGCCCCGAAGACACACTGCAGAGCGGTGACTTGCTGTTTATCAGCGACCCTTGGACGACCGAAAGGGGAGGAGCCCTCGCTGCCATCGGATGGAAGTATACTCGCGTAGCTTTGGTAGAACGCGACGGCAAAGCGATATGGATTATCGAATCCACGCCCGACAAAGGGGTGCAGCGCATACCATACGGTGATTTCGAGCGGAGATTATTCCGGATGGGTTTCGACGTCTACCGGCTCACCACAGCGTTCGACACCGCAGCGGTCATTGCCAGAGCCAAAAGCCTTGTCGGCAAGCCCTACGACAACGCTTTCTTGCCCGACAACGATGCCTACTACAATTCAGAGCTCCTTCAGGTGGCCTTCGGCAACCTCTTCCCTTCGGCACCCATGCGATGGCGCGACAAAGAGAACCGCGTGCCGCAGTACTGGCAGGAGCATTTCGAGAAACTCGGCATGCCGGTGCCCGAAGGCGTCATGGGCACCACCCCCACAAGCCTCTCGCAGTCGAAACTTCTAAGGATAATTAACGATTATTAAAAATATGAAAAAGACCATCTTGATCATCGCCCTTCTGCTGGCCACCGTCGCCCAGGGGCAGCAGCGTGACCGGCGTGTGGACCTCACCATTTCCTGCGGCTACCGCATCGACCTCTCTACCACCGGGCGGCTGTGGATTGGCACACGCTGCGGCGATATCTTCACAGCCGACAGCATCGGCGCCACATGGCGCACAGCAATAAAGGACGAAGACCCGATGCACATAGGAGGCGCCACCTTAGAGCGCATAGCCGCCTTCGGCGACGACATCGCCGTGGCAGCAGGCTATATGCACGGTGGGGACTACGTGCTGCGCACCACCACCGGCGGCGCCGTGTGGGACACTGTGCAGGTGGACACGAACCTCGTCTGGGTGCATGGCTTCTGCTACCATGCCGACGGGCGAATGTGGATGGCAGCAGCCAGTGGCCGCCAGTACGAGTGCATGGCCTACAGCACCGACCGCGGGCAATCCTTCACCACACTGAAGCCCCCGTTTGCAGACCCCAACGACGACGAGGGGGGCATCCATGAACTCTACATGGTCACCGCCGACAGCGGCTTTGCCGGCACCTATGGCGGCAGCATCTACTCCACCTCCGACAACTGGCGCACCGCCCACCGATGGGCGAACCCGATAGAACAGGGGCTGATGGAGAAGGATATCTATTCAGACTCGTGGGTGAACCGCATCCGCCCCTGGCGCGGATGGCTCATCGCCACCTTGAGCCAAAGCACATTCTGCACCCCAATGGGAAGTTCTCCTAAATGGCAAACACTGCCCTGGGACACCTACGAGGTGGACACCGTCAGCGGCAACCTTTGGGCCATCTCCGACAGCGGACAGTTGCTTTACCTGACCGACATGAACCACCACCGATTGGTACTTGACAGGGTGGACGGAAGTATCATCGGCACCCTCGGCGGAAGTATTTACCTGCGCACCCTGAAAGGCGTGGTGCGCGTGTCGCCCAACGGCCGGACCGACACCTGCGGTTTCTACACCGAAGAGAAAACCATCAGCGAGATGTTCGACGAGAAGATAGCCGAACACGGCAAGTATGCAGCTGAGTATCTACCCACCTTCAGCCACGGCGGCCGCTTGTGGCGCACCGACGGCACGAGCATCTACCTGCAGGATGCCCTGGGGTGGTACCGCGTGGCCAAGCCCCTTGGCATTCGGGAGATGCACGCTGACCCCGACCGCGAGGACCGCGTCGTCATCCTGCGCAGCGACGGCATGAACTACAGCGTCGACACCGCCGGCCGCATCGAACCCTACACCTACCGCCAGCCGCTGGCCCGCTTCCTCGAGAGCGGCCTGCAGAGCGTGGAGATACAGACCTACGTGGGCGGATGCTTCCACTACGACGAACACAGCATCATCTACACCCGCAACGGCGACCGCCTGCGCGAAACGGAGAACACCGTCGAGAACAAACGGCACACCAAACGCACCTACCCCGTCGAGGTGCTGGAGAGCTCGCTGAGGCGCCTGGGCGAGGTGTACGACCGCTTCCCCTCGGCCACCGACTTCGGCCTGCAGGAGGGCGAGGTGGACCTGCACAAGGCATTTAGCCGTGACGGCGGCTGCACCAGCTACAGCGGCTACCGTATCACCTTCACCAACCGCCAGGGCGACACCCTGCGGGTCAACGGCAACAGCGATGCCGACTGCGGCGAGTACTTTCCCTGGATGCTGCCCATGAAAGTCGCTGGCGGAGGCGAGAGCTTCGTCACCTACCAGCCCCTGCTGTGGCAGGCCCTACGGCCCATGATGCCGGAGGGCATGATGCACCGCCGCTTCCTGAACAACAACAGCCTCTTCGACCTGCGTCCCTGCGACCTGCTCTTCTTCCGCGACACCGCCGCAACGGGCGAGTATACACATGTGGCCTTGGTGGAGAGTGTGGACGACACGGTGTGGATCATCGACGCCACACCACAGAACGGCGTCAGCCGCCGCCCTTTCCTGCGCACAGAATATGACGGAGACCTCTTGCCCGACGTGTACCGCTTCGAGCACACCTATTTCTACTTCGACTCGGTGCTTGCCCGTGCCCGAGCCTTCATCGGACAGCCCTACGACAACGACTTCCTGCCCGACAACGGCGCCCTCTACGACTCCGAACTCATCTACGAGTGCTACCTCGACGATGTCAATGAAGACAAAACCGACCGTCATCTCTTAGAGACCACACCCATGCATCGGCGCAACAAAAACATCATGGGCACCACCCCGACAAGCCTCTCACAATCGAAACGATTACGTGAGCTATAAAAAGATTATGAAAAAGACCATCCTGATCATCATCGCCACACTTATGGCCGCAGGGCAAATACAGGCCCAGCAGCGCGACCGGCGCGTGGACCTCGAGGTGGAATGCGGACGAAGCGCCTCGGTGGCGCCCGACGGTTCCATATGGATCTGCACCATGTGCGGCGACGTCTACAAGGCCGACAGCATCGGCGCCTCGTGGCGCACGCTGATGAAGAAGAAAGACGTCTGGAGCGACATCCATCTGGAATGCGTGGTGCCCTTCGACCGCAACACCGCCGTGACGATGGGCTTCAAGAAGTACCTGCTGCGCACCTCGACGGGCGACACCGTATGGGAGCGCATCCCCTACAAGAGCTTGAAGGGGCAGGAGTGGTTCCACCCCGGATGGCGCGGAGAGGGGGGCAGGATGTGGGCAGGCTCGCAGGACGGCCTGCTGCTCTTCAGCGCCGACAGCGGACGCACCTTCACCGCCCTGCGCGACACCGCCTTCGAACGCAAGCAGGGCATCGACGACATCTACATGCTCAGCGCCGACAGCGGATGGATTGCCGGACACGGCAACCGCATCTATTCCACCACCGACAACTGGCGCACCGTGCGTCGCTGGGCCACGCCGCTGGACCAGAAGCTCTACACCGTCACCGACCCGCACGACCAATATTGGGTGAACCGCGTGCGCACATGGCAAAACCACCTGCTGGTGCACGAGGCCTACTGGAGTTTCATCACCCCCATGGGCGAAAAGCTGCACTGGCAGCGCACACCCTTCAACCTGCAGCCCGACTTCGAGGTGGACACCGCCGCCGGACACCTCTGGGCACGCGACAGCATGGACCACGTGGCGGTCTTCTTCAGCCCGCAGCGGTGGAAGACCTTCGACCTGCAGGCCGAGCA
>DFIZ01000030.1:9063-30136 GCA_002372855.1 Bacteroidales bacterium UBA3684 | reverse complement strand
CATCGACACCGCAGGCCACATGGACACCTGCGGCTTCTACACCGAGGAACGGACGCTGGAGGAGGCATTCGCCGAAATGGAAAAGGAGTATGAGGCCTATGGATACACACCACATCGCGGTTTCACCCACAGCGGACACCAATGGCGATACGACTACAACAGCGTCTACCTGAAGGACGAGAAGGGCTGGTACCGCATAGCCAAACCCCTTGGCATCAGCGCAATGCACCCCGACCCCGACCGCGAGGACCGCGTCATCATCCTGCGCGGCGAAAAGAACTACAGCGTCGACACCGCCGGACGCATCGAGCCCTACACCTACCGCCAACCCATGACCCGCTTCCTCGAAAGCGGCCTGCAGGGCGTGCAGATAACCACCTACTACACAGGATGCTTCCACCACGAAGACCACACCATTGCCTACACCCGCGACGGCGACCGCCTGCGCGAGACGAAGAACACCATAGACAGCAATCGCTGGGTTTCCCGCCACTTCCCTGCCGACACGCTGGAGCGCGCCCTGATGCGGCTGGGCAAAGCCTACAGCCTCTTCCCCACACCCGCCGACTTCGGCCTTCAGGAAGGCGACGTGAACCTGGAAAAAGCACTCTTGTACGAGCCCTACGGATGCACCAGCGGCGCCGGCTATAACATCCTCTTCATCAACGGCAAGGGCGACACCTTGCAGGCATACGGCAGCAGCTACGAGGAGTGCGGCGACTACTTCCCTTGGATGCTCCCCATGCGTTTCGCGGGAAGCCACATGGCCTTCGTCACCTACCAGCCCCTGCTGTGGCAGGCCCTACGGCCCATGATGCCCGAAGGCATGAGGCTCCGCGGCTTCCTCAGCAACAGCAGCCTCGTCGACCTGCGGCCGGGCGACCTGCTCTTCTTCAGCGAGGAGGGCGCCATGGGCAACGCCATCAAAGCCAGCACGGGACAGTATACCCATGTGGCTATGGTGGAAAGCCTGGGACATCGCGACACGGTGTGGATCATCGACGCCACGCAGCGCTACGGCGTCAGCCGCCGCCCGCTCACAACAAAGTATGGCAGCCGCGACTTCCCCGATGTCTACCGCTTCAAGTACGGCTGCTTCTCCATCGACTCTGTCCTTGCCCGCGCCCGCTCGTTCATCGGCCAACCCTACGACAACGCCTTCCTGCCCGACAACGGCGCCCTCTATTGCTCGGAGCTGGTCTACGAAGTCTTCCTCAACGACTGCAGCGACAAAGGCAAACACCTCATAGAGGCCAAGCCCATGAACTGGCGCGACAAGAACGGGAACCTGCCGAAATACTGGAAGAAACACTTCAAAAAACTCGGCATGCCGGTGCCCGAAGGGGTCCCCGGCACCAACCCCACCGACCTCAGCCGCTCGCCCATGCTGTACAAAGTCCTTTAGGCATGGCACAATAAACAAACCCTTGTCGCGTTAATAGTGCACGAACAAACAAAACATACCGAACATGAAACCTATCGTAAGCATCATCATGGGCTCCACCTCCGACCTGCCGGTCATGGAGAAAGCCTGCCAGTTCTTTGAAGAAATGGAGATACCCTTCGAGGTCAACGCCCTCTCGGCGCACCGCACCCCGCAGGAGGTCTCCGACTTTGCCCGCCAGGCCCAGGGCCGCGGCATCCGCGTCATCATCGCCGGTGCCGGCATGGCCGCCGCGCTGCCCGGCGTCATCGCCGCCGAAACGCCGCTGCCCGTCATCGGCGTGCCCATCAAAGGCTCCTGCCTCGAGGGCCTCGACGCCACCTTCGCCATCATGCAGATGCCTCCGGGAATCCCCGTGGCCACCGTGGCCATCAACGGCGCGCAGAACGCCGCCATCCTGGCCATGCAGATGCTCGCCCTGGCCGACGACACGCTAATGCAGAAGCTCGTCGCCTACAAGGCAGGCCTCAAGAAGAAAATAGTCAAGGCCAACGAGGAGCTGGCCAAACTGGAATACAAATTCAAATGCTAAAACCGGCATGAAGAACATCTGGAGAACACTCGTCGCCGTGATGCTGATAGGCTCCATGGCAGCCTGCGGCGACAAGGACAACGACAACGACGACGCCCCCGACACCGTCTCCGGCGCCACCACCCACGAGGAGGACATGGCCAAAGGCCGCATCGGCACCGGCACCTTCATCGACTACGACGGCACCACCGTCAGCAACGCCTACGGCATCGACTTCAACAAGGACGGACAGCTGGAGTTCCGCATCAGCGACGACCGCAAGTATGTCAGCTACGTGTGGAGCGAGAACGACAACAACATCGCCAACGCCGAGAATCAGTGGGACATCATCGATCCCATGGCCAAAGGCGCCTCGGTCTATTCCGGCTGCCGCTGGGACGGCCAGGGCGACGCCATGCTGCCCGACAACCTGCCGGAGAAATTCTATGTCGGCTTCCGCATCCGCCTGGGCGACACCATCCACTACGGCTGGGCCAAAGTGGAATACGAGAACGGCACCCTGGAGTGGGACAAATGCGCCTACAACACCGTCCCCAGCATCACCGCCTTCTGCGGCGAAGACTGAGCTAAGAACTGACCTCCACAGCGCGGTGCTGGCGGCGGTAGGCGGCGGGAGCGAGGCCGAGGTGGTGGCGGACATAGGTGCCGAAGGACGAAGTGTTGGGGAAGCCCATGTCAGAGGCTATCTCCTTGAGCGGACGGTTGGTGTAGCGCAGCTGGTGGACGATGGCCTGGAGGGTGAAGATGTCGAGCCACTCGGTGGGCGTCATGCCACTGTTCTCTTTCACCACATGGGCCAGATACTTGGGCGAGACGCACAGCTGCTGCGCCATGTCGCCCACATTGCGCAGGTGCCCGCGACCCTTTTCGGCCATGTCGATGAAGGCGACGAAGAGCGCGCTCCACGGCCGCGTGGCATCCATGCCGTCGACCACAAGGTTCAGTATCTCATACACATAGCTGTCGGCCAGCATCGACAGCACCTCCTGGCTGTAGGGCCGCTGGCCTGCGGCGAGGAGTATCTGCGTCAGCTGCAGATACGACTCGGCGATGCGCTGCCCCTCCGCCGAGAGGCGTGTCACAGGAACCGTGCGGAGCCTCTGCAGCAGGTCGGCCGCCCGGTGGTGCAGCGTGGTGCGGTAGAGCTCGGCACGCGACACAAAGACCACCGACACGCGGCAACGCGCCAGGTCGGCCTCGGCAAGGAGGCTGGAGGGGGTGATGAACAGCAGGTCGCCCGCGGCGAAGCTTCGCCGATTGTCGTTCAGCACCACCGAGGCCTCGCCCTCGTGGCACCACACCACGGCTCCCACATCGATGCGCACGGGAAGTTCGGGCAGGCGGTCACCAAGCACCAAGCGCCCATGACTGACCTCGGTGCCGAAGGTGGTGAAATTGGTTTCGTCGATAACAGTCATGCAGATAGTAACGCTAAGGGGGCGGAAATTATTGTACGGCTACTTCCGGGGCGGGTCGATGGCGGCATAGTGGCGCGCGTCAGCGAAGACGGTAACCAAGTAGATGAGCGCCAGAACGGCTATCAGTCCCATGGCCACCAGGTCGAGGGTGGAGAAGGGATGGCCGCAAAGCTCCAGCGAGAAGCTCAGCAGGCCGGGGAAGAAAACAAGCAGCGCGTTGACCACAATGATAATCAACCGGAACTCGGTGGGTCCCAACTTGGCGTACGTCAGCCGGAACTCGCTCTTGAGATGGGCGTTGATGCTCACATTGACCGTCAGGCAAAGATACAAAATGAACACCGCGAGGGCGAGGTTCAAATCCACCAGCGGCGACAGTCCGGCCCCGACAAACATGAAGGCCTCGTTGATGCAGTCCACCGTATGGTCGAGGTAGTAGCCGTAGAGGGGCCGCTGGCGGTTGCGCACACGCGCCAGGGTGCCGTCGAGGGAGTCGCCGTACCAGTTGATCACCAACCCCGCCGAGCTCAGCCACAGCCAGCCGATGCCATAGTGCGTGAGGGCGAACCCCAGGCCGGTGAGGAACGCACCGAGGACACCCGCCAGCGTGAGCATGTCGGAGGTGACCCACCGCGGCTGCCTCTCGGCCAGCCACACCAAGGCTTTCTTCTCCATCCCATTGAGGAAAGAGGTCTGTATGCGCAACGACTGCTTGACTTCGCTCATATCGTTTCCCTTTATCATTTAAACATTCCCCCGACAAACGCGAAGTGCCACCGTTTTATTGCGCGTACCTTACCTTTTGAACATAAATGAAGACGTATGCAAAACCCGACACGGGACAAAAAGAAGGCATATTGCAATGTGGCACACAATATTTTCGGCAAAACGGCGTTACACACGAAAAACCAAGACTATGATCACCATCGGAATAACAGGCACCCTCGGTGCGGGCAAAGGCACCATAGTGGACTATCTGGTCAAGAACCGCGGCTTCGTGCACTACTCCGTGCGCGCCTTCCTGACGGAGGAAATCAAGCGCCGCGGCCTCGAAGTGAACCGCGACACGATGACCCTCGTGGGCAACGACCTGCGGGCGCAGCACACGCCGTCGTGGATTGTCGAGCAGCTCTACCAGCAGGCCTCGGCCTCGGGGTGCAACTGCATCATCGAGAGCATCCGCACCCCCGGCGAAGTGGAGGCCCTGCGCGGCAAACCCAGCTTCTACCTCTTCGCTGTCGACGCCGACCCGCGGGTGCGCTACGACCGCGCCGTGCTGCGCGGCAGCGAGACCGACCACATAGACTTCGACACCTTCATCAGCAACGAGCAGCGCGAGATGGACAACTCCGACCCCAACAAGCAGAACCTCAAGTACTGCATCGAGCACGCCGATTTCCGTTTCGACAACGGCGGCACCATCGACCAGCTCAACGCCCAGGTGGAGCAGGTGCTGGCGCAAATCACCTACCGCCGCCCCTCGTGGGACGAATACTTCATGGAGCTGGCCAACACCGCCTCCAAGCGCGCCACCTGCGACCGCGGCCGCAGCGGCTGCGTGATAGTGAAAGACAGACAGTTGCTTGTCACCGGCTACGTGGGCTCCCCCTCCGGCCTACCGCACTGCGACGAGGTGGGACACCTCTTCCGCCAGACCATCGACGCCGACGGCCACATCTCCACCCACTGCGTGCGCACCGTGCATGCCGAACAGAACGCCATCTGCCAGGCCGCCCGCCGCGGCATAGCCCTCGACGGCGCCACCCTCTACTGCCGCATGACCCCCTGCCGCACCTGCGCCATGCTCATCATCAACTGCGGCATCAAGCGCGTCGTCTGCGAACGAAAATACCACGCCGGAGCCGAAAGCGAGGAACTTTTCCGCCAAGCAGGGGTGCAATTGGAGTTTTTCCACGACGAAATCCAGCAGTACGAAAACCAGTAACGCAAAAGGCACATACACAACGCTACATCGCACCCCCGACAGCCTTCCAGAGGCAGGACACCTTCGTATCAAAAAGGATGCACCTATTGACAAAAACACTCCTCCACGCCGCCAGTTGAAAAAAAATACATATTTTTGCACCCAAAAAAGACAGGAGCGCCATGGAGACCTCTGAGACACATATATTGGACCAAACCGACCGCATTTTGGCGGAAGGAATAATAGTCATGGACGTGACAACCCTTCCGCTTTTCGGCGAGATGTACACCTCGCCGCACTACGTCATTTCCATCCACCGAAAAGGAAGTCTCGACGCCGACTACGACAGCCACCGCAAAACCGTCAACGAACACAGCCTGACCATCATCTACCCCAACCACACCGTGCTGGGACACAGCACGAGCAGCGACTTCCTCGTCACGCTCATCATCGTCTCCTCCGAGATGTTCAACTCCATGAGCAACCACATCACCCTGCGCGACCGCTTCACCAACGAGCAGCGCCCCAACATCCCCCTGACCGACAACCAGTACACCGACATCATGAACATCGTCGATGCCATGCGCTCCATCAGCCGCACCAACACCCCCCACCGGCTGGAAATGCAGCGCAACCTCCTCTACACTCTTGTGGAAATGGCCAATACCTTCCGCATGGACAACAACGGCATCCAACGCTCCGACGTCACCCGCAGCCTCAGCAAACGCTTCTACGAAGCCATGGCCAAGCACTGCCCGCCGCACCGCGACGTGGCCTTCTACGCCGACGCCTTCTGCCTCAGCCCCAAATACTTCAGCCACCGCATCCTGGAAGAGACCGGCCACAGCGCCGGCCACTGGCTCCACAAGTACGTCATCGCCCAGGCCAAGATGCTCATGCGACACCAGGCCGACGCCTCCCTGCAGCAGATCGCACACCAGCTCGGATTCCCAGAGCAGTCGTCCTTCAGTCGCTTCTTCAAGCGCGAAACTGGCATCGCCCCCGACACCTGGAGACGCCAGCAATAATGTCAAATCTTTTTTTCTACCAACCCCCACCCTACCCCCACCTTACCAACACCTACGATAGTAGGAGTTGGTAAGGAGTTGATAAGGACTTGGTAAGGCGATGGTAAGGGCATGGCAGCCGTTGGAGGCCAGCGTGTTAAGGTACGGAAACCGTTACAAAATGAGGGCAGTGCGTCCCAAGGGCGTTTTCGGGGCAAAAAAGGGGTGTTTTCGGCGGTCCGGAAAAAGGTGAAAATGTCAAATCGGACAACCAGCCGTCCCCTCGCCACAGGTTCGGGCAAAACCGCCGTCAAGGCGTCGTTTACGCCGCACTGGCAGGGGGACAAAGCAAAATAAATTTCGCAGGATTAAAATTTTTGTGTATATTTGCAATCGTATAGCCACATGCAGGAAAAACGCATGGGGCTGATAATGAATGTTTAAGACAGAAAAATATACATATATGAAAAACAAATATACAAAAATCACCCTGTTGACGGCCGCCATGGGCATGATGTTGTTTGCTTCGTGCGGCCCGAGCCAAGAGCTTGCCTACTTCAAAGAAGCCCCCCGCAACGAGGAGACAGAACAGGATGGACAGTTCTCGAAAGGCATCCAGACCAACGACCTGCTCTACATCTACGTGGAGAGCCGTGCCCCTGAGGCCACGGTGCGCTTCAACCAGGAGACCAACAAGATAGCCATCGACGGCGGCGTGGTGATGAACCCCGGCGGCAGTGCCGTGACGGGCTACCTAGTGAACAACGAGGGCGACATCATCTTCCCCGTGCTGGGACGCCTCCACGTGCTGGGCAAAACCCACGCACAGCTAGCTGCCGAAATCGAGCAGAAACTTGTCAGCGAGGGACATATCCTCGACGCCACGGTGACCGTGAAGCTGATGAACTTCAAGGTGAGCGTGCTCGGCGAGGTGCGCCAGCCCGGCCAGATCCAGGCCTCGGGCGAACGCCTGACCATCTTCGAAGCCCTCAGCATGGTGGGCGACATGACCATCTACGGCCAGCGCCACAACGTGACCGTGGTGCGCGAGGAGAACGGCAACCGCATCGTGGGCGAAATCGACCTTACGTCGAAGGACGTCTTCGACTCGCCGTACTACTACCTGCACCAGAACGACGTGGTGTATGTGGAGCCAAACATGAAGCAGAAGAGGAACGCCGAGCGCGACCCCATGACGCTGAGCTACATCTCGAGCGTGGTGTCCATCGTGTCGGTGCTCACCTCGGCCTTCTACTACTACCTCCTGGCCAAGAGACTCTAATTCACCCAACTAGCGGAAACCAACAAGCGTAAACAATATTTATTGAAAAATGGATAATACAAACAACAGACAGATTCAGAACAACGGTGGCGACGGCGAGAACGAGAAGACACTCTCCATCCGCGACCTTGTCTTTCTGGTATTGAACAACTGGTGGTGGTTTGTCATTTCGGTTGTGGTCTGCCTCATCATCGCAGGCTTCTACTACAAATCGCAGCCCAAGACCTGGACGGCCTCCGGCACCATTCTGGTGCGCGACGAAAGCAACAACGTGCGCTACCAGTCGAGGAACATGGACCAGATTCTGAGCAACATGGGCATGGACAACACCAACCTCTCGCTCGAGAACGAAATCTACATGCTCAAGTCGTCGTGGCTGATGAACCAGGTGGTGAACCGCCTGGGGCTGAACCACACCTGCTCGCGCAACGACATGTTCAAAAAAATAAGCTATTTCAAGGACGCCCCTCTGGCACTGACCCTCCACGACAGCGAGCAGGCCAACCGCGACGTGAAATTCAACATCCGCGTCAAGCCCCTGGCCAACAACAAATATGAGTACCGCGCCGAGAAATACGGCAAGAAGAGCGAGACCCTCGAGGCCTACTACAGCCAGCCGGTGAAATTCGACGACACCCTGTCGTTCACCATCGAGAAGACCGAGTTCTACACCAACGAATTCGAGAACGTGAACCTCCAGATGGGAATCAGCCCGTCGATGTCCATGGCCCGCAACATGCTGAAGTCGCTCAACATTGCGCGTGTCGACAAGATGGCCTCCATCATTTCCATCACCTACAACGACAGCAACCGCGAGCGCGCCAACCAGATTGTGGACACCCTGATTGCCGTCTACAACGACGACGCCCTCGAGGACAAGAACAAAGTGGCCCAGAAGACCGAGTCCTTCATCTCGGAGCGTATCGCCCTCATATCCGGCGAACTGGATGTGGTTGACGCCCAGGTGGAGAACATCAAGCGTACGTCGGGACTCGGCGAAATGACGGGTGCCAACACCCAGCTGCTGCAGACGGGCCAGCGCCTCTCCGAACAGGTGGTGGCTTTGGAGACCGAGATGACGCTCATCAGCTACATCAAAAACTACGTCTCCGACCCGGTCAACAAAGAGGAGCTCATTCCCGTCAACGTGGGTATCAGCGACGTGGGCATCCAGGGTATGATCAATTCGTACAACACCCTCGTGGGCCGCTACAAACGCCTGAAGACCACCGCCGGTCCCAACAACCCCGAGGTGCAGGGACTGAAACGCCAGATGGACGACGAACTGAGTGCCATCAACGCTTCCATCAGCAACCTTATTAATGCTACGCGCGTGCGCCTGCAGGAGGCCCGCAACCAGGAGTCGCGTGCCCGCGGCCAGATTGCCGCCATGCCCACGCAGACCAAGGCCGTCACCGAGGTCACCCGTCAGCAGAAAATCAAAGAGGAACTCTACCTCTACCTGTTGAGCAAACGCGAGGAGACCGCCATGAACCTGGCCGTCACCGTGTCGAACGCCAAGGTGGTGGAGCCCGCCATCGTCAACCTCACCGGTCCCCGTCTGATGATTATCGCGCTCGTCGCCATTGTCCTCGGACTGGCCATACCGGCACTGATTATGTTCTGCATCAGCTTCTTCGACACGAAACTCCGCTCCAAGGTGGACGTCGAACGCAACACCTCGCTGCCCATCCTGGGAGAGATACCGCAGAAACCCGCCGCCCGCGTCAACGACGAAATCATCGTTACCGCCAACGGCACCGACGTGGTCACCGAGGCCTTCCGCCTGCTGCATTCCAACATACCCTTCTTCCTGAAGGATGGACAGAAAGTGATCCAGACGGTTTCCACCGTTCCCGGCGAGGGTAAATCCTATACGGCCCTCAACCTGGCCCTGTCGCTGGCATACGTGGGCAAGAAGACCATCCTCATCGACTTCGACCTTCGCAAGCGCAGCCTCTCGAAGACCATCGACCGCCACAACCGTGTGGGTCTGATCCACTACCTGCTCGACCAGGAGGACAACTTCGACAAATACATCATGCACAGCGAGACCTCCGACCACCTCGACTATGTGGTCTGCGAGAAGACCCCGCCCAACGCCACCCAGCTGCTGATGGGCGAGAAACTGGACCGCCTGGTGGACTACCTGCGCAAGCACTACGACTATATCATCTTCGACTCGACGCCTGCCCAGATTGTGGCCGACGCATCGGTTATCAACCGCGTGGCCGACCTTACGGCATACATCATGCGCGTAGGCTACCTCAACAAGAACTCGCTGCCCTTCATCCAGGAGATGGCCGACAAGGAGAAGTTCAAGAACATGGCAGTCATCCTGACCGATGTGCCGCTGATCAAGAAGCGCTACGGTGGCTATGGCTACGGCTATGGTTACGGCTATGGCTACGGTTACGGCTATGGTTATGGCTATGGTTACGGCTATGGTTATGGCTACGGCGAGGACAGCGACGCCTCGAAAGAGAAGTGAAAACAACTGATAACTAGATACTGAATGAAAGGTATTGTTTTGGCGGGAGGCTCCGGCACCCGCCTTTATCCTATTACTAAAGGGGTCAGCAAACAGCTGCTCCCCATCTACGACAAGCCGATGGTGTACTACCCCATTTCGGTACTGATGCTTGCCGGCATACGCGATATTCTCATTATCTCCACCCCACACGACCTGCCGGGATTCCGCCGCCTGCTGGGTGACGGCAGCGACTTCGGCGTGCACTTCTCCTATGCCGAGCAGCCCTCGCCCGACGGTCTGGCACAGGCCTTCATCATCGGTGAGGAGTTCATCGGCAACGACTCCGTATGCCTGGTGCTGGGCGACAATATCTTCCATGGCAACGGCCTGAGCAAGATGCTGCGCCACGCTGTAGAGTCGGCCGAAAAAGACAGCAAAGCAACCGTCTTCGGCTACTGGGTGGCCGACCCCGAACGCTACGGCGTGGCGGAGTTCGACGCCAACGGCAAGGTGCTTTCCATCGAGGAGAAACCCAAAGAGCCCAAGTCGAACTATGCCGTCGTGGGCCTTTACTTCTACCCCAACAAGGTGGTGCAGGTGGCCAAGAGCATCAAGCCCAGCGCCCGCGGCGAGCTGGAAATCACCTCCGTCAACCAGGAGTTTCTCAAGGACGGCGAACTCAACGTGCAGCTGATGGGCCGCGGCTTCGCATGGCTCGACACCGGCACCCACGACTCGCTGGCCGAAGCCTCGACCTTCATCGAGGTCATCGAGAAACGCCAGGGCCTGAAGGTGGCCTGTCTGGAAAGCATAGGCTACGAGATGGGATGGCTCTCGGACGACGACATCCGCCGTGTGGCTCAGCCCATGGCCAAGAACCAATATGGACAGTACCTGCTGAAAATGATTGACAATGAACGTAATTGATACCGAAATAGCAGGAGTGAAAATCATCGAGCCGCTAATATTTGGCGACGAACGCGGATACTTCTTCGAAAGTTTCAGCGTCCGCGACTTCGCAGCGCAGACAGGTATGGACATTACGTTCGTGCAGGACAACGAGTCCAAATCGCGCTATGGTGTGCTTCGCGGCTTGCACTTCCAGAAACCGCCCTTCGCCCAGGCCAAGCTGGTGCGCGTGGTGGAAGGCACGGTGCTCGACATCGCCGTCGACATCCGCCGCAATTCTCCCACCTTTGGACGCCATGTGGCAGTAGAACTGAGCGGCAGCAACCATCGCCAGCTCTTCCTGCCCAAGGGCATGGCCCACGGGTTCTCCGTGCTGAGCGACGAAGTTGTGTTCCAATACAAGTGCGACGAATACTACCATCCCGAAGCCGAAGGTGCCATCGCCTGGGACGACCCCACGCTGGCCATCGACTGGCAGCTCCCCGCCGACAAGGTCATTCTCTCGGACAAAGACAAGCACCATCCCAAGTTCAACGAATTTGTAACACCCTTCTGACGATGAACATTCTGGTTACAGGCTCCAACGGACAACTAGGCACCCACATGCGCCTGCTGGCTCCACGGTCGAAACACACGTGGATGATGACCGACGTCGCCGAACTCGATATCACGTCGAAAGAGGCTGTTTCCACCTTCGTCAACCTGCACAATATCCAACTCATTGTCAACTGCGCCGGATACACCAACGTGGACCGCGCCGAGAGCGACGAGGCGACAGCCCTGCGTGTCAACGCCGAGGCCGTGGCCAACCTCGCCGAGGCCATGCACCACGTCGACGGCACCCTGATACACGTCTCCACCGACTACGTCTTCGGTGGCAACCGCAACAACACTCCCTGCACCGAGGAAGAGCCCGTGAACCCCACCGGGGCCTACGGCCGCACCAAGCTGGCTGGCGAACGCGCCGCCGAGGCCTGCCGCCACATCATCTTCCGCACCTCCTGGCTCTACAGCGAGTACGGCAAAAACTTCCTCCTCACCATGCTCAACCTCACCGCCACTAGACCCGAGCTGAAGGTGGTGTTCGACCAGGTGGGCACCCCCACCTACGCCGGCGACCTCGCCCGCGCCATCTTCGACATCGTCGAGGAAGGGTCCTACCTCCAGCATCAAGGTATCTTCAACTTCAGCAACGAAGGCGTGTGCAGCTGGTTCGACTTCACCAAGGAGATTGCACGCCAAAGCGGCCACACCTCCTGCAACATCCTCCCCTGCCACAGCGACGAATTCCCCAGCCCCGTCAAGCGCCCCGCCTACTCGGTGCTGGACAAGACAAAATACAAACAGACATTCCACCGCCAGGTCCCCTACTGGACCGACAGTCTCACTATATGTATCAATAATATTTCAAAAAACAAATGAAAAACTTTGTGCTCATAGGACTTGGAGGTTACATCGCCCCACGCCATCTCAAAGCCATCAAAGAGACCGGCAACAACCTCATTGCCGCCTACGACAAAAACGACTCCGTAGGCATCATCGACAGCTACTTCCCCCACGCCTCCTTCTTCACCGAGCAGGAACTCTTCGACCGCCACAACAACCTGGTCAAGGCCAAGGGTACCAACATCGACTACCTCACCGTCTGCTCGCCCAACTACCTCCACGACGCCCACACCCGCTACGGCCTCCGCCTCGGCGCCGACGTCATCTGCGAGAAACCCGTGGTGCTCAGCCCCTGGAACATCGATGCCCTCGAACAGATTGAAAACGAGACCGGCCACAAAGCCTACACCATCTTCCAACTGCGCCTGCACCCCTCGGTCATCGCCCTCCGCAAGCAAGTGCTCGAAGGCCCCAAGGACAAGGTCTACGATGTCGACCTCGCCTACATCACCCCCCGCGGCTACTGGTACTACACCTCGTGGAAAGGCCAGGTGCAGAAGAGCGGCGGCGTGGCCACCAACATCGGCGTCCACTTCTACGACATGCTGCAATGGATTTTCGGCCCCGTGCAGAAAAGCATCGTGCACATAGCCAGCCACGACCGCGTGGCAGGCTACCTCGAGCTGCGCCAGGCCCGCGTGCGCTACTTCCTCAGCATCAACGGCGACCACCTGCCCAAAGAGGCCGTCGAGGCCGGCAAGACCTCCTACCGCGCCATCACCGTCGACGGCGCCGAGTTCGAGTTCAGCAACGGATTCACCGACCTCCACACCCGCTCCTACGAGGAAATCCTCGCCGGTCGCGGATTCCGCATCTCCGAAGCCAAGGAGTGCATCCAGACCGTCTACGACATTCGCCATGCCGAGCCCATCGGCCTCAAGGGCGACTATCACCCCATGGCAAAACTCCCACTCACCAAACACCCCTTCGGATGGTAGAACAAGCACCCTACATACACGAAAGTTCCTACGTCGACGACGGCGTCGTCCTCGGCAACGGCACCAAGGTGTGGCACTTCTGCCACATCCAAAAAGGCGCCGTGCTGGGCGAACGCTGCTCCTTGGGACAGAACGTCAACATCGGACCCAACGTTCACATCGGCAACGGCGTCCGCATACAGAACAACGTCTCCGTCTACGAGGGCGTCGAAATCGAGGACAACGTCTTCCTCGGTCCCAGCTGCGTGTTCACCAACGTGCTCATGCCGCGCCTCGACCGCCCCGCCAACGGCCACTACGAGCGCACGCTCGTCCGCGAGGGCGCCTCCATCGGAGCCAACGCCACCATCGTCTGTGGCCACACCATCGGACGCCACGCCCTGGTGGGTGCCGGCGCCGTGGTGACCAAGGACGTGCCCGACTACGCCATCGTGGCCGGCGTGCCAGCCAAAATCATCGGAAAAGTAGAAGAATAACGCCATGCAGTTCCGCGATCTACATAGACAGTACGAGGCCATGAAGGCCGAAATGGACGAGGCCATGCTCCGCGTCGCAGCCTCGGGAGCCTACATCATGGGTCCCCAGGTGGCCGAACTGGAGCAGCAGCTGGCCGCCTACGTGGGCATGAAACATTGCATCTCTTGCGCCAACGGCACCGACGCCCTCTGGCTCGCCCTGCGCGCCCTCGGCCTCAAAGCCGGCGACGCGGTCTTTGTGCCCGACTTCACCTTCTTCTCCACAGCAGAAGCACCGGCCATCCTCGACCTTGTTCCCGTCTTCGTCGATGTCGACGACAAGTCTTTCAACATGGATGTCAACGACCTGGAACGCAAATGGCAGCAGGCATGCAACAACGGCCTGCGCCCCACCGCCGTCATCGCCGTGGACCTCTTCGGCCGTCCGGCCGACTACGACGCCATCACCGACTTCTGCCGTCAAAAAAGCCTCCCCCTCATCGAGGACGGCGCCCAGGGCTTCGGCGGCAGCATCCGCGGCAAACACGCCTGCTCCTTCGGCGACATCGGCACCACCTCCTTCTTCCCAGCCAAACCCCTCGGATGCTATGGCGACGGCGGCGCTCTCTTCACCAACGACGACCGCTATGCCGACCTGCTGCGTTCACTCCGCGTCCACGGCAAGGGCACCGACAAATATGACAACGTCCGCCTCGGCCTCAACTCGCGCCTCGACACCCTCCAGGCAGCCATCCTGCAGGTCAAGCTGCGCCACTTTGACGACGAGCTGAAGGCCGTGAACCGCGTGGCAGCGAAATACAGCCAACTCCTCGCGGGCAAAGTTCAGACTCCCGTTGTGCCGGAAGGCTACACCTCCTCCTGGGCGCAATACACCATACAGACCCCCAACCGCGACGACCTGCAGGCACGCCTCAAGGCCGCCGGCGTCCCCTCCATGGTCTACTACCCCCACACCATGAGCCGCCAATCGGCTTTCGTCTACCTCAACCAAGCCCCCTGCCCCGTGGCCGACCGCCTGTCGCGCTCCGTCCTCTCCCTCCCCATGCACCCCTATATGACCGATGAAGAAATAGAAACCGTTGCTTCGCTGATATGATTAAACTGAGTGACATAAAGATATGTGTGGTGGGCCTCGGCTACGTAGGCCTCCCCTTGGCGCGCCTCTTCTCCACCAAGTTCCCCACCCTCGGCTTCGACATCAACGCCGCCCGCGTCGACGCCCTCAACCACGGCCACGACGCCACCCTCGAGGTGGAGGACTCCCTGCTGCAGGACGCCATCCGCAACCACGGCTTCCGCTGCACCTCTTCATTGGACGATATCAAAGATTGCAACGTCTACATCGTCGCCGTGCCCACGCCCGTCGACGACAACAACCGCCCCGACCTCCGGCCCCTCGTCGGCGCCTCCGAGGTGGTGGGCAAGGTCATCTCCCGTGGCGACATCGTCATCTACGAGAGCACCGTCTACCCCGGCGTCACCGAGGAGGAATGCCTCCCCGTCATCGAACGCCTCACCGGCTTCCGCCTCAACTCCGACTACTACGCCGGCTACAGCCCCGAGCGCATCAACCCCGGCGACAAGGAACACCGCGTCGAAACCATCCGCAAGGTCACCTCGGGCTCCACTCCCGAGGCCGCCGACCTCATCGACGCCATGTACAACTCCGTCCTCCTCAACGGCACCCACAAAGCGCCCTCCATCCGCGTGGCCGAAGCCTCCAAAATCATCGAAAACAGCCAGCGCGACGTCAACATCGCCTTCGTCAACGAGCTGGCCAAGATCTTCAACGCCATGGGCATCGACACCAACGACGTCCTCGACGCCGCAGCCTCCAAGTGGAACTTCATACGCCTCCGCCCCGGCCTCGTGGGCGGACATTGCATCTCCGTCGACCCCTACTACCTCATCGAGAAATCCCAACTCTACGGCGTCCTGCCGCGCGTCATGAGCAACGCCCGACGCCTCAACAACTCCATGGGCGCCTACGTGGCCAACCAGACCATCAAGCAGATGAACCTCAAGGGCGTACCCGTCAAGGACGCCCGTATCCTCATCCTCGGCTTCACCTTCAAGGAGAACTGCCCCGACATCCGCAACACCAAAGTCATCGACATCTACCATACCCTCCACGAATACACTCCCAACATCACCGTCCTCGACCCCTGGGTCGACACCGAACGAGCCCGTGCCGAATACGGCATCGAGGTCGTCAATCAATTACCAGAAAACAAAAACCATTCATTCGACGCCGTCATCCTCGCCGTGGCGCACAACGAGTTCTCCTCCGTCGATGTCCGCGCGCTGGCACCCCAGCCCGCCGTGGTCTACGATGTCAAAGGAGTGCTGCCACGCAACATGATCGACGCCAGACTTTAAAAACCTTTCGCCTATGTTCAAAAAATTATCCTTTTGGCTCGTAAAGAAGTATCGCCACTCAACCATTCCCCAGTCGGCCATCCTCCTCATGGACGTGGCCCTGTTCGTCGCCGCCTTCTTCCTCATGGAGGCTTTCCGCACCTACGGCCTCGCCGACATCACCACCCGTGGCGTCCTCGTCAAGTTCGTCTGGTCGCTCATGCTGACCGTCATTTTCTTCCTCATCTCTGGCTCCTACCGCGGCATCATACGCCACGCCGGCATGACCGATATTTACAAAATCCTCTTCTCCACCATCAGCCCGCTCATCCTCTGCTGGCTCATCAACATTGTCAACAACCAGTTCAATCCCCCCATCATCTCCTCCGTCTACCTCCTCTCCTACCGCGAGTCGCTCACCCTCTACCTCATCCTCGGCATGCTGATGATTATCTCGCGCCTCTTCATGCAGCGCATCTACAACGACTTCTTCCGCCGCCGCCGTCCCACGGTCAACGTGCTCATCTACGGCGCCGGTGCCGCAGGCCTCATCGCACACAACGCCCTCAAGCAGGAAGCCTCCTTCCAGTACCGCGTCGTGGCATTCATCGACGACGACATGTCCAAGGTCAACCAGGAACTCGACGGCGTGCCCGTCATGCGCGCCCGTACCGTCCTCAACGACAAGTTCATCCAGAGCAAGAAAGTCCAGCAGCTCATCATCGCCATCCCCACCATCCGCCCCCTCCACAAGCAGGCCATCACCAACCGCGCCCTCGACCTCGGCATGACCGTCAAGGCCGTACCCCACGCACGCCTGTGGATCAACGGCTCCTTCTCCGCCAACCAGATCGAGGACATCAAAATCGAAGACCTCCTCGAACGCGAAAGCATCCGCCTCGACAACGTCAACATCGTCCGCGAGGTGGTCGACAAGGTCATCCTCGTCACCGGCGCCGCAGGTTCCATCGGCTCCGAAATCTGCCGCCAGCTCATGACCTACCAGCCCAAGAAGGTCATCATGCTCGACCAGGCCGAAAGCCCCATGTACGACCTCCAGTTCGAACTCAAAAACACCTACCGCGACCACCTCGACCGCATGGAGTTCGTCATCGCCAACGTCAAGGACCGCGAGCGCATGGAGCAGGTCTTCCAGGCTTTCCACCCCAACCTCGTCTACCACGCCGCTGCCTACAAGCACGTGCCCTTCATGGAGGAAAACCCCTACGAGGCCGTCTACATCAACGTCTTCGGCACACGCAACCTCGCCGACCTCTCCATCAAGTACGGCGTCCAGAAGTTCGTCATGATCTCCACCGACAAGGCCGTCAACCCCACCAACGTCATGGGCGCCACCAAGCGCATGGCCGAAATCTACATCCAGAGCCGCTCCACCGACCAGACCCACTTCGTCACCACACGCTTCGGCAACGTCCTGGGTTCCAACGGCTCCGTCATACCTCTCTTCAAGAAACAGCTCGCTGCCGGCGGCCCCCTCACCGTCACCCACAAGGACATCATCCGCTACTTCATGACCATCCCCGAGGCCTGCAACCTCGTCCTCGAGGCCGGCGCCATGGGCGAGGGCGGCGACATCTTCGTCTTCGACATGGGCAAACCCGTCAAAATCTACGACATGGCCCGCAAGATGATCCAGCTCTCCGGCATGCCCAATATCCAGATCAAGGAAATCGGTCTCCGCCCCGGCGAAAAGCTCTACGAGGAACTCCTCGCCACCAAGGAGAACACCATTCCCACCTACCACCCCAAGATCATGCGCGCACAGGTGCGCAAGTACCCCCTCGAGGCCATCGACCGCGAGTACAACGACCTCTGGACCATCCTCGAAACCATGGACGACATGAAGATTGTGGCCAAAATGAAGGACATCGTGCCCGAATTCCTCTCCAACAACTCCATCTACTGCCAGCTCGACAAAAATACCCCCCCCAACAGCACGCTGAATAACCAATAGCAACCCCCGCATGCGCCTCCGTACCCTCCTCCGCCTCTTCGCGATACTCATCCTGATGTTTGTCACGCAGAAGGTCGTCTTCATGCTCTTCAACCTCTCCCACGCCGACGGCGCCCCTTTCCTCTCCTGCATGGCCTCGTTGTGGCACGGCCTGCGACTCGACATTGCCACCGCCTGCTACCTCCTCCTCCTGCCCACGCTCGTCCTGCTCATAAGCTGCTTTTTCAAACGCTTTCCGCTACGCAAGGTGCTCATGCCCTACTACATCCTCGTGGCCATCGTCCTGGCGCTCATCTTCGTCGCCGACACCATCCTCTACAGTTTCTGGGGCGCCAAACTCGACGCCAACGACCTCATCTACGCCGCCAAGCCCCGCGACATGCTCGCTAGCCTGCCCCTCTGGGCCACCCTCCTGGCCTTCCTCGTCGTCGGCCTCATAGCCTTCCACTACTACCGCCGTCTGCGCCACGCCACACCCAAAGAACTCACCCGCACCAAGGCCTCCCCCGCCTTTTTCATCTCTCATTTTTTATTTCTCATTTTATTCGGAGCGCTGATGTTCCTCGGCATGCGCGGAGGCCTCTCCGAGTCCACGGCCAACCCCTCCTACGCCTATTTCTCCACCCACCCCTTCTGCAACCACGCCGCCCTCAACCCCACTTTCAACATCTTCCACTCCCTCTTCAAGGTCCAGGACCTCTCCCGCGAGTTCCAAACCATGCCCGACAGCGAAGCCGACGCCCTCCTCGGCGACGCCTTCGCCCCGGACTCCACCCTCGCCGACACCCTCCTCTCCACCCCGCGCCCCAACGTCCTGCTCATCATCTGGGAGGGCGCCGGACTCGGCATGGTGGGTTCCGACACCGTGGCCCCCAACCTGCACCGCTACATGCAGGAAGGTGTCTACTTCTCCAACTGCTACGCCAACAGCTACCGCACCGACCGCGGCATCGTCTCCGTGCTCAGCGGATGGCTCGGCCTGCCCACCACAACGCTGGTCAAGAGGCCCGATCTCTGCCGCAACCTCCCCTCCATAGCCTCCTCGCTCCGTAGCGCCGGATACGCCACAAAAATAGCCTACGGAGGCGACATCGACTTCACCAACATGCGCATGTACCTCTCCGAGACCGGCTTCACCACCGTCCTCGGCGGCGACGCCTTCCCCTCCGCGCTCAACAGCAGCGCCTGGGGCGTACCCGACGAACACCTGCTGCAGCCCGCACTCATCCCCGCCGAGCGCCCCTTCCTCTCCGCCGCGCTGACACTCAGCAGCCACGAGCCCTGGGAGGTGCCCCTCCACCGCCTCGACGACTACAAGCGCAACGCCTTCGCCTACACCGACTCCTGCCTCGGCGCCTTCATCGACGGCCTCAAGGCCACGCCCCTCTGGGACAGCCTCCTGGTCGTCATCGTCCCCGACCACGGCATCCCCTTCACCGAAGGGCAGCCCACCTCCGACGTCGCCGTCTCCCGCATACCCATGCTCTGGATGGGCGGCGCCGTTCGCCAGGCCAAAACTGTCGACCGACTCTGCAGCCAGAGCGACCTCGCCGCCACACTCCTCTGCCAGCTCGGCCTCTCCGCCGAAGCCTTCCCTTTCAGCCGCAACGTCCTTGGAACAAGATACATGGAGCGCCCGCAGTTCGCCATGCACTCCGACAAAAACTGCCTCAACCTGGTCCTTCCCGGAGGCAGTTGGCACTACGACTGCGTCAGCCGCACCCTCCAGCCCGCCGACAGCGCCAACACGCGCTTCGTCGAGGCCCTGCTGCAGCGTCTCTACAAGACTACAGCAGCGCTCTAGGCTAATACACAATCGAAATCGTCCGTTTGATTACCTGCTTGGTACCATGCAGGTCGTAGAGGTTGATATACAACACATAGCGGCCCGACGGCAGCACCGCGCCGCCATCGCCGCGACCGTCCCACACCAGCACGCCATGCGTGCCCATAAGCCCGTCGTTCATCAGGCGGCCCACACGGCTGCCGCGGGCGTCGTATATGGCAATCTGGCCATACACGTCATCGTTTTCCATCCTGTATTCAATCAAAAGCTCGTCCTGATAGCCATCGCCGTCGGGCGAGAGCAACGTGGAGCTGAACCCGAACGAGCTCTCCTCCACAAGCCACTCCCGACTCTGCGAGTTCTCGCAGGTCGGCGTGCCATAGCCTGCCGTCGAAGAAGCTGAAAACCAGTTACCATCCGCATTGCAGTCCACATCGAGACTTCTCCTTTCCAGCGCCACACCCGCCTTGTTGCGCAGCAGGCGGCTGTGCATCGACGGCTGGTAGTCGAACTTCTCCACCACCGTGCCCTCCGCCGTGACCAGCACCACGCTGCCGCCGTCGTTGGGATAGGTCGGAAGGTTGCACTCCAGCAGTTTGCCGGGGTACTTCACAGTGTAGTTCGCCGCCACCGAGGCGGCATCCTTCGTCAGCACCACATAGTCGTGCGGCGCCACCACGTGCTGCGGCAGCGCATAGCGCGTCCCCAGCGAGTCGCCAACCCAGCGTACTATCATGAAATCAGACAGTTCCACCGTATTACTGCTGCCGTTGTACAGCTCCACATACTCGGCTTCGCCGCTACGTGGCTGGAACAGCACCTCGCTCACCAGCAACGACCCCTGCGCCACCGCCTGCAGCTGCGCACCCGCCAAAAGCAAACCCAATATGCACTTCATCGCTTTCATCTCAATCCATAACGCAAAAACACCCAATTTATTGCCTCCATCCCAACATCTTTCCTCCGCCAACCCAACATCTTTCCTCCTCCTCCCCACCTCCTCTCCTACCCCGTTCCGACACCCACCCCATAGGGGTCAAAGAGGGCCCTTCTCATATAGTTCCTATATAGTTCTTATATACTTCTTATATCACCTATATAAGAA
>DFIZ01000030.1:0-8989 GCA_002372855.1 Bacteroidales bacterium UBA3684 | reverse complement strand
ATATAAGAAATGCCGAATTATGTACCTCTTCGACCCCTCTCGGGTGGGTGGCGGGGAGATAAAAATTTGGCGGTTCGGGATTTTTTTTCTATCTTTGCAACCGATTTATGCCATTCATATCTGAAATACTACGCCACCGCAGCCTCTCCATCGTGGGGCTGGAAAAGAATACGGGAAAGACCGTATGCCTGAACTATATACTACATAGAATGAACCAGTTGGGCGTCCACGTGGGGGTCACCTCCATCGGTGTGGACGGCGAGCAGGTGGACAGCGTTTTTGCCACCGCCAAGCCGGAAATAACCCTCTTCCGCGGCACCCATTTCATCACCTCGGAGAAGCACTACCTCATCCGCCAGGCCGTGAGCCGCCTGGTGGCCGTGGACAGCCAGCGCACCTCGCTGGGACCCCTGGTGACCGCCGAAGTGCTCATCCAGGGCAAGGTGCTGCTCTCCGGTGCCGCCACCACGGCGGTGCTCAAACGGCAGATTCAAAGTCTTGATTCCATGGGTGTTGACATCTCGATTGTCGACGGAGCGTTGTCGCGCCTGAGCCTGGCGTCGCCCACGGTGACCGACTGCATGATCCTCGCCACCGGCGCAGCGGTGTCCGCCAATGTCAAACAGCTCATCGCCAAGACGCGCCACCTCTACCAGCTCATCTGCCTCGACGAGGTGGACGAGGCCCTCAGGAACCGCCTCAGCATCATAGAATCAGGCATTTGGGCCATCGACAACGACGGCGAGATACACGACCTGGAGATAGCCTCGGTCTTCCTCATCGACCGTTCGGAGAAGGACATCCTGCGCTTCGGACACACCCTCTTCGCCGCCGGGGCCATCAGCGACCGCCTGCTGAAGATTCTCGCGGCCAAAGGCAAGGATATCACCCTGATAGCAAGAGACTTTACGAAGATATTCGTCACCCCCGAGGTCTACGTCGACTATACCCGCCGGGGCAACCGCCTGATGGTGCTGCAGCGCTCCAAGCTCATCGCCATCACCCTCAACCCCACCTCTCCGCAAGGCTTTCTGCTTGATTCCAAGAGCACTTGCGACGCCCTGAGCGACGCCCTGCAGACCCCCGTGTATGATGTGAAAAAGATAGAACAATGAAGATAAAAGAACTATTGAAAAGCGACGCTGGATTCCAGTACATCATTGATAGCATGGACCTTATGTCGGCCGCAGGCCGCAGGGCCATGCTGGAGGCCGCTTTCCGTACCTCGGCCCCGGAGCTGGAGGAGGAGTGGGACCGCCTGGAGGAGGCCATCCGTGCCACCAACGACATCCCCAACCGTCGCTACTACATCGACTTGCGCCACTGCCTGATGTGTCTGCACGACCTCAGCGGCACCTTCGCCTCCCTGGCCAACCACATGCCGCTCAACGAGGTGGAACTCTTTGAGATCAAGAGCCTTTGCTCCCTCTCGCGCTCCGCCGCCACCGCCATCGAGGGGCTGGGCCTCGGCGCCACCCTGCCGTTGCCGGACTGCAGCGAGCCGTTCGCCATCCTCGACCCCGACCATACAGGCATCGCAAACTTCTACATCTATGATAGTTACGACCCCGAACTGCCTGCCCTGCGGCGCGAGCTGAACGCCCTGCAGACCTCCGGCGGCGACCCCATGCGCATCAGCGACCTGCTGGCCCGCCAGAGCGAGATACAGAACCGCGTATGCATGCGCCTCTCGGACGAGCTGCGCCCCTGGACGGAGACACTCGTAAACACCATGGAACAAATGGCTTACGCCGACTTCCTGCTGGCGCGGGCCGAGCTGGCCATCCGTTGGAACCTGGTGCGTCCCGCCGTCGGCGACCACATAGCCTACCGCCAGCTCTTCAATCCCCGCGTCAAGCAGCGCAACGAGGAGATGCACCTGCGCTACCAGCCCGTGGACATCGAGGTGCGCTCCGGCGTGTGCCTCATCACCGGCGCCAACATGGCCGGCAAGACCGTGCTGCTCAAGAGCATAGGCACCGCGCAAGTCATGGCCCAATGCGGCATGTTCGTGCCCGCCGAGGAGGCCACGGTGTGCCTGGTGGAGGGCGTGGTGACCTCCATCGGCGACGACCAGGACGAAATGAACGGCCTCTCCTCCTACGCGTCGGAAATCATCAAGATCAGCAACATACTGCAGTCCTGCCGCAACGAGCGCCTGCTGGTGCTCATCGACGAGCCTGCGCGCACCACCAATCCCGTCGAAGGCAAAGCCCTAGTACAGGCCATCATCAGGATACTGGAATCGCTGCCCTCCATCACCCTCATCACCACCCACTACGGCCAGCTCGGCACAGACTGCCGCCGGCTGCGGGTGAAAGGCTTCGTCGAGGGCATGGAGAACATACCGCTGACGCCGCAGAGCATCAACCGCTTCATCGACTACTCGCTGACCGAGGACCAAAGCGACAACGTGCCCCACGAGGCCCTGCGCATAGCCTCCATCCTCGGCTGCGACGAGCAGCTCATCAGCCTGGCGCAAGAGAATATTAACCATTAAATACAACATTATGAGCAACATCGTTATTACCATCATCGTCGTGGCAGTCGTCGTACTGTTCATCATCCTGGTTTCCTACATCAAAGCGCCGCCGTCGGTGGCCTACATCGTCTCCGGACTCAACCGCAAGCCGCGTATCTACATCGGCAAGGGCGGACTGCGTGTGCCGTTGCTGGAGCGACTGGACAAGGTGTTCCTGGGCCAGGTGACGGCCGACATCAAGACCAGCCGCACCGTGCCCACCAACGACTTCATCAACGTCAACGTCGACGCCGTGGCCAAAATCCAGGTCATCCCCGACATCGAAGGGGTGCGCCTCGCCGCCAAGAACTTCCTGAACATGAACGGTGCCGACATCTCCAAGCAGGTGCAGGACTCGCTGGAGGGCAACATGCGCGAGGTCATCGGCTCCCTCTCGCTGCGCGACATCAACATCAACCGCGACAAGTTCAGCGACGAAATCATGAACAAGGCCCAGAAGGACATGGAGGCCCTCGGCCTGCGCATCATCTCGTGCAACATACAGAACGTCACCGACGAGAAGAACCTCATCGAGGACCTCGGCGCCGACAACACCTGGACCATCCGCAAGCAGGCCAAAATCAACAAGGCCAACGCCGAGCGCGACATCGCCAAGGCCGAGGCCGAGGCCCAGAAGGAGGCCAACGACGCCCAGGTGGACAGCCAGACCCAGATAGCCATCCGCCAGAACGAGCTGGCCGTCAAGCGCAGCGAGCTGACCATCATCGAGCAGACCAAGAAAGCCGACGCCGATGCCGCCTACGAGATTCAGCGCCAGGAGCAGCAGAAGACCATCAACACCAAGACCGTCGACGCCCAGATCGAGCAGACCAAGCGCGAGCAGGTGCTCACCGCCGAGCGCGTGAAAATCCGTGAGAACGAGCTGCAGGCCGAGGTGATGAAGAAATCCGACGCCGACAAGTATCGCATTGAGCTGCAGGCCGCTGCCGACCTTGAGCAGCAGAAACGCGAGGCCGAAGCCCAGGCCTACCGCGCCGAGCAGGAAGCCCGCGCCCAGATAGCCCTGGCCGAGGCCAAGAAGCAGGCCATGGTGCTCGAAGCCGAGGGTATCAAGGCCAACGGCGAAGCCGAAGCCTACAAGATACAGAAAGCCGGCGAGGCCGAGGCTATCGCCATCGAGAAGAAAGGCCTTGCCGAAGCCGAGGCCATGCAGAAGAAAGCCGAAGCCTACGAGCGCTACGGCCAGGCCGCCATCCTCGACATGATGGTGAAGATCATCCCCGAGGTGGCGCAGCACGTCAGCGAGCCTATCTCCGCCATCAAGAACATGAACGTCTACGGCACCAGCGGTGCCGACGCCGCCGGCATCAGCGGCGCCGTGCCCACGGTCATCAAGCAGAGCTTCGACGTCATCGAGAGCGCCACCGGCGTCAACATGACCGACATCGTCCGCGCCAACACCATCGACGCCAAGGTGAACCGCAACATCAACCTCGACAGCGACAGCAAAGTGGACGTCAAAAAGTAAACGTCATGACCAACTTGACAAAAGAACAGCATATTCGTCTACGATGAGCACAGGGTTCTCGGCCACGGCTGGTCGGGCGATATGCTAGGCTCCAGACGAAAAACGGCATAAACAAAAACAGGCCCGGCAGGCGCTTTCGCGCCTGCCGGTGCTCATCGACGAGCCTGCACATAGCCTCCATCCTCGGCTGCGACGAGCAACTCATCAGCCTGTCGCAGGAGAATATCAACCACTAGAGCCCGATGCGGGGTTAGGAATGGTTGGTGTTTTTGGCTATAGTGAAAACGAAGCGGACGCCGCTGTCGGCGTTCTGGAATGCGGTTATCGTACCGCCGTGCAGAGCCACGGCGTTTTTGACGATGGCGAGGCCGAGACCTGTGCCTCCGAGTTTGCGGCTCCGGCCCTTGTCGACACGATAGAACCGCTCGAAGATACGCGACAGATGCTCCTGCGCGATTCCAACGCCATTGTCGGAGAAGGTGAACTGCCAATGGGTGTCGGCGTCGGAATGTGTAAGGGTTATCGTGGTGCCGTCGCCCGCGTAGGATATGGCGTTGTCGGTGAGGTTGCGGAAGATGCTATGGACGAGCGACGCGTCGGCGCGAGCCATAAGCGTGGCGGGCAACTGGTTGTCGAAATGCATCCGATGTTCTTCCAGTTGCAATGCCGAAGCGTCGAGGACCTGCTCCACTATCTGTGAAATGTTGACCTCTTCGAACTTGTATGTCATCGGCGCCGCGTCGATTTTGTTCAGGGTGGCCATATCCTGTAAGATGGATGCCAGCCGCTGTGCCTGTCCGAAGCATTGCACAAGGAACTGCTGCCGCATTTCGTCGGAGATGTCGGGGTGCGTCAAGACCGTTTCCAGATAGCCCTGAATGCTTGCCACGGGAGTCTTCAACTCGTGGGCAGCGTTCTGCGTCAGTTCGTGTTTCAGCTGGTTCTGCTCTTCTTTCGTGGCCTGCAGCTTCTTGTATATTTTGACGATTCGTTCGGCTATTTCGCCAAGTTCATCGTTCGAGAAGGTGGCCAGTTCCTCAATTTCAAGGCTTTCGCCCAGGGCGATTCGCTCGGCGAAGGTACGCAGCTTGTCGATGCTGTTGCCTATTTTTCTTGTAAAGCGGGACAATACAAACATCAAGACAATGAAAATACCCAAGGTGAGCCACAGGTATTTCTTCTCCGCTTGCAGGGAATCCTTCAGGTCGTGAGTGTAGGGCAATGCGGAGCGGACGTAGAGGCCGAGTTGCGGCAGATAGGTGGCGGAATAGAAGTAATCCTGGCCCATTGTGGCGCTGGTTCGTTCTATGTCCGTCCCCTGCCCTTTGGCTAAAGCCTCGCGTATTTCCTTCCGGTGAAGGTGATTGTCCATCGTGCTGTAGTCCTCAATACGGTTGTCGTACAGCACCCGGCCGAGGCTGTCGATGATGGTCACACGCAGATTTTCCATCTCGTGCCGAAAAACATAACTCTCGACAAGGCTGTCTGTGATGCTGTCGCCGCTGCTGAGAGATTCACTTATACGCAGGTTGCAGTCCTGAAGTTGGATGTTCAGGCACTCTATCTTGAACTCTTTCTCCCGATAGTGCTGAAAAACCATAAAGGAGAAAGCAAACAGACCGAATATCACCGTTATGCTGACCGACAGTTTCTTTCCGATAGACATATATTTAATGCGCTAGTGCGTTAATGCGTTAGTGTGTTATTGCGTTAGTGGTCAGTCCTTGAAATAATAACCGTAGCCCATCTTTGTCCCGATGCACGAAGAGTAGGGTTCAATCTTTTTCCGTATTCTCAGGATGTTCACGTCGACAGTCCGGTCCATCACCGTGGCATCGTTGGGCCAGATGCGGTCGATCAACTCTTGCCGGGAGAGGACACGTCCACGATCAGACAGCAGCAAGGCCAGCAGTTCGAACTCAGTCCTTGTGAAAGGGACTTCCACTCCGTCGACGTGTACCTTTTTCTGGCTGGTGTTTAGCACAATGCCCTCATATTGCAGGGTGTCCTTCGCCGGTTTTTCTTTGCGGTCCGACCTGGTTAAAACGACCTTGACTCTGGCCAACAGTTCCAGTATCCTGAACGGTTTTGAAATATAATCGTCGGCACCAAGTCCGAAGCCGTGCAGGACGTCTTGTTCCGAATCCTTTGCCGTCAGGAAGATAATCGGGATGTCTGATGTTTTCTCGTTGTTTTTCAACGCACTTGCCAGCTCAAAGCCCGACATTCCGTCCATCATCACGTCGAGTAGTAAAAGATTGAAATCGGGAATGTTGTTTTGCAGGGCTTCTTCTGCGGATGTCGCCACCGCAACGGAATAGCCTTCTTTCTCTAAATTATATTGCAGTATCTGACAAATGTCGATTTCATCGTCAACAACAAGAATATTGTATGTGCGGTTTTTTATCATGCTGTAAATTATTAGAAATAAAACGGAATGAACTGTTTTTTATTGTGTTTGGCTAAAAATGCTTGTTCTCTGCGAGCATCTTGCGTGCGGCTTTCAGTTGGTGGCGCATGATGTTGAGGAGTTCCTGGCTTTCCTGAAGGATGTTCAGGTAGATGAGCGATGTTTTGTAGTCGGCTGTGCTCGTCCGCCTCTGCATACGATCGATGTGTGTCTTGCGCAGGGCCGAGAGCTCTTTTTTGCAGAGTTCGGCCTCCTCGAGCACTCTTTTTTCGTGGTCGAAGCTGCAAGTGGTGAGCATCTCGCAAGTCTCGTCCATCAGATTGCCGATGCGGTTGCGGATGGGGCGGAACTCTTCCATAAAGGCCGCAGGTACGGGGTTGAAGTTGTTGTCGATATGCTCCTTTATCGGCTCGAGCAGCCGCTTCAGGCAGTAGATGAACTGCTGGTTGCTGTTGGCGCCAAGATGGAACCAGGTGTTGTGTTCCAGCGCGATGTCCTCGGGAATGCGGTGCAAGGCGACAAACTCACGGTGGCGCACCCTTTTCAGCTCTTCCTGCTTGTCTTTCAGCAACTGCTGCGTGGCGCGCAACCCTTTAAGGTTCTCCGTCGTCAGACCGTCGAGGATGCGGTTGTATTGTTCGGAGGTGAAACGGCAGGTGTCGCTCTGCGTGTGGCTGATATGTTTTTTTAGCAGGTCCCACACAATCTCTGCGTCGTGGCTGTGCATAATGGAAGCGAGAAGCGCGTCCTTGTCCTCCAGTTTTTTCTTGCGGTAGGTGATGTTGCACTTCACCACGAAGAATGCCGCCAAAATCATCAAGGCAAACATAGCGATGAAGCCGCCAAAATAGAACAGCAGGCAGACCATGGCGCACGAGACGAAGGCAATGCCGGCCGTGAGGAACCAACCGCCGATGACGCTGAGGACTCCCGTGACGCGGAACACAGCGCTGTCGCGTCCCCAAGCGCCGTCGGCAAGACTTGTTCCCATAGCCACCATAAAGGTCACGTAGGTGGTGGAGAGTGGCAGTTTGTAGTTGGTGCCGATGACTATCAATACCGATGCCAGCACCAGGTTGACCGATGCCCGCACCATATCGAACGATGCGCCGCCCAGCATTTCGGCATTCTCGGTGTCGAAACGCTGCCGTATGGCCCGGCGAAGCCAACGTGGAGTGATGCTCGAAACGGCCGTCTTGGCCGCTTGCGCCGAACGCACTATGGTACGCGCTGCCTGGCTGGAGCCGAACATCTCGTCGCTCTCGTCCTGTCGGCCCAGGCCCACCTCGGTCTTCACCACATTCTGGGCCTTCTTCGAGGTGGCCAATGCCACAATCATTATCACCCCGGCGACGGCCAGATAGCCAAACGGCGATTTCTCCGACTCCATCAGCGAGGTCATCATAAAGCCGTCGGGGTCGGGCGCGCCGTGTTGCATCCAGTCTTGGAAGGCGGACAGCCCGGCGAGGGGCACACCGACGAAGTTCACCAGGTCGTTGCTTGCAAAAGCCATCGCCAAGGCGAATGTGCCAAACAGAACAACAAGACGGAATATGTTCACCCGCGCAATGACGAGGAAGAACGAAACGAATGTCGTCACGCAGAATATGCAGAACAACAACATCCCCGTGTTCTGCACAATCCACGCCTTCGTCTCCTCGCCGATAAACGGAGTGCCCGAAAGCCCTTTGATGAAAATGAAATAGGCGAGCACCGTGAAGGCGATGCCGCCGAAGAACGCCTCGGCGTAAGGATGCCAGTGGGGACGGAAAGTGAAAATCAGACGCGAAATCCACTGCACCACGGCACCCGTGACGAAAGCTAGCGCCACGCTGACAAAGATGGCGATGATGACCGACAACGCCTTGCTGGAATTGAGCAGGTCGGACATCGCCAGGCTGCCGTCGGCCGACATCTTGAGCAGTGCCAGAACGAAAGCGCCGCCCAAGAGCTCGAACACCAGCGACACGGTCGTGGATGTGGGCATACCGTGCGAGTTGAACACGTCAAGCACAATCACATCCGTCACCATCACGGCCAGAAACAGCATCATCACCTCGCGAAACGAGAAGTACGAAGGCTGCATAATGCCGTGCCGCGCCACATCCATCATCCCCGCCGACAGCATTGCCCCGGCGATGATTCCAACCGAGGCAACGATGATCACGGTGCGGAACCGCGCCACCTTTGCCCCAATGGCCGAATTCATAAAATTGACGGCGTCGTTGCTGACCCCGACAAACAAATCCACCACTGCCAGCACCAGCAGAAATACAATAATAATCAGATAACAAGTTGTTTCCATTTTCCTTAATGTTTATTTTTCATTCACAAAAATAGCGGGCTCATATTACAAAGCTGTTAAGATGAAATGAAAAGATTGTTACAAATCAAATTTTCATAAAATCGTCATACCGTTGTAATATCGCCTGCCTATTTTTGCGGCGTAATTAAAACATACGATATTATGAACAAAATGATGATTTTATTAGCGTTAGCCACTTCAGTCAGTGGCGTGGCGCAGGAAAGAAACGCTGAAATCGGGGAGCCGAAAGGCAAAGCGATTGTG
>DFIZ01000041.1 GCA_002372855.1 Bacteroidales bacterium UBA3684 | reverse complement strand
GACCTGAAGGGCGGTATGAACGTGATGCTCGAGGTCTCGACGGTCGATGTTGTGCGTGCCCTGGCCACCACCAATGCCGAGGACCCCACCTTCGTCAAGGCTGTTGACAATGCTCTCGCCAAACAGAAGGTGACCACCAACCGCGACTTCGTCACCCTCTTCTACGAGGAGATTGTCGCCCTCGACCCCAACGTCTCGTTGGCTTCAATCTTCAGCAGCGGCGACCTCCGCGACAAGATCAAGATGGGTGACAACAACGACGACGTCATCAAGGCCGTCCGCGCCGAGGCTTCCGATGCCTACGACCGCACCTACCAGATTATCAGCAAGCGTATCGATAAGTTCGGCGTCGCACAGCCGACCATCCAGAAACTGAGTGCTTCGGAGCGCATTCTGGTTGAGCTGCCCGGTGTCAAGGAACCCGAGCGTGTGCGCAAACTTCTTAAGGGTACCGCCCAACTCGAATTCTGGCAGACCTACGACAACACCGAGGCTATCCACTTCCTCCAGGCAGCCAACCAGTATCTCGCCTCCGTCAACGGTGGTGTTGAACAGGCCGAGAACGACACTGTGGCCCAGCCCGAGGCTGCCGACAGCAGCTCGCTGGTCGACAAGTTGGCTGTTGACAACGCTTCTGCCCAGAACGGAAATGCCGAGAATCTGGCCAAGACCGATCCTCTCTTCGCCCTCCTGATGCCCTATGTGGCCCAGAACGGTCAGCCTGTTCCCGGCCCCATCGTGGGTCTCGCCCACGACAAGGACCGTGCAGCCATCGACGCCATGCTGGCTCAGGCTGCCGCCCGCAAGGTGTTCGACACCCGTTCGGTGAAATTCCTTTGGTCCAACAAGGCTGACGAAAACTTCACCGGTGGCGATATCTATACCCTCTATGCCATCAAGATTACGACCCGCGACGGTGCCGCCCTGCTGGACGGCAGCTGCATTTCCGATGCCCGTCAGGACTTTTCCACCAACGGCAAGAGCGAGGTTTCTATGACAATGAATAGCGCGGGCGCGCGCGATTGGAAACGCATCACCGGCGAGAACGTTGGAAAGTGCATCGCCATCGTGCTGGACGACCTGGTCTATTCCGCCCCTGTTGTAAATGGCGAAATTGCCGGTGGCCGTTCTTCCATCACCGGAAACTTCTCGCTCGACGAGGCCAAGGACCTCGCCAACATTCTGAAGAGCGGTAAGCTTCCCGCCCCCGCCAATATCGTTTCCGAGGCCGTGGTTGGACCTTCGCTCGGTCAGGAGTCCATCCACAACGGTCTTATCTCTTTCATCCTTGCCTTTATCGTGGTGCTGATTTACATGGTCATCTTCTACAACCGCGCCGGTTGGGTGTCAGTGGCAGCACTTATTACTAATGTATTCCTTCTTATAGGAGTTCTTGCCTCGATTGGCGCCGTGCTCACCCTCCCCGGTATTGCCGGTATTGTGTTGACAATGGCTATGGCAGTCGACGGCAACGTTATTATCTACGAGCGTGTGAAGGAAGAGCTCCGTGCCGGTGCCAGCCTCTCCACCGCCGTTGAGAACGGTTTCAAGAATGCTTACTCCGCTATCATCGACGGCCAGGTGACCACCTTCCTGCTGGGTATCGTGCTGATCATGTTCGGTTCCGGTGCCGTCCAGGGCTTTGCTGTGACCCTCTGCATTGGTATCGTGACCTCCCTGTTCACCTCCATCTTCATCACCCGTTTGATTATTGACTCCCGTCTGAACCGCAAGCGCTCGATGAGCTTCTCCTTCTCGTTCTCGGAGAACTTCCTGCGCGATGTGCACTTCGACTTCCTTGGCAAGCGCAAGATGT
Organism: Bacteroidales bacterium UBA3684; assembly: GCA_002372855.1. GTDB lineage: Bacteria > Bacteroidota > Bacteroidia > Bacteroidales > P3 > Colimorpha. The sequence continues at coordinate 19,402 of DFIZ01000041.1, read as the reverse complement.
TCTATGCCATTGCCGCCATTGCCATCGTTATCTGTGTTGCCAGCTTTGCCGTCCGCGGTATGAGTTTCGGTATCGACTTCACCGGTGGCCGTACCTATGTGGTGCGCTTCGACCAGTCGGTGGATATGCTTGATGTCCGTGCCGACCTGGCCAAGCAGTTCGACGAGGCTCCCGAGGTGAAGACTTACGGTCCGTCCAACCAGCTGAAGATTACCACCAAGTACAAGATTGACCAGGACGGCGACGAGGTGAAGGACGAGATTGTCGACAAACTCTATGCCGGCGTCAGCAAGTACTACGCCACCCCCATCACCAAGGCTGAGTTCCAGTCGACCGAGACCAATCCTCTCGGCATCATCCAGGCCGACCAGTTTGGCAAGGGTGTGGCTCATGACAACCTGGTGCACTCCATTTGGGCCGTTATCGGCGGTCTGCTTGTGATGTTCGTCTATATCGGTATCCGTTTCCGCAGCTGGCGTTTCGGTATCGGATCTGTTACCGCACTGGCTCACGACACGATTCTTGTTATCGGTATTTTCTCGCTGCTCCATGGACTGCTGCCCTTCAACCTCGAGGTTGACCAGTACTTCATCTCGGCAGTGCTGACGGTCATCGGTTATTCTATCAATGCCACTGTGGTTATCTTCGACCGTGTCCGCGAGTATCGCAAACTCTATCCGAAGCGCGAGCTCATCACTCACATGAATGACGCTATCAATTCCACTTTGGCACGTACGGTCAACACCTCGGGTACCACTTTCGTCACCCTGCTGATGATGTTCATCTTCGGTGGTGAGGTTATCCGTGGTTTCATTTTCGCACTCCTCGTGGGTGTCCTCGTCGGTGTGTTCTCGTCGCTGTGCATCGCATGCGCAGTGGTGTATGAGATTTCCGGTAAGGAAAAGACCAATGCCGTGGCTGAGAAATAATAGTGTTATTGAATACAATATTAATAGTAAAGACCAATGAGTTTTACGACCATACTGCTCCTCCTGCTAGTTGTTGGCTATTCGCTTTACACGAAAGCCAACAAGGCTGCTGCTGCAAGGCAGATTGACGGGAGTGAGGCTTCCGACGAGGAGCAGGATGGCGTTTTCAATGAAGAGGATCCTTTTCAGGAGAACGGAAACGAAATCTTTACTTATGAAACCGAGCCAGTGACAGTCCCGATTCGCAAGGTTCAGGAGCCCCGAGTGCGACCCATGGCCCCTGTGGTGATGGAAGAAGCCCCTGCGGCGCCGAAGTTCGACCTGCGTCAGGCCGTTATAGCTCAGGTGATATTGACCAATAATTATATAAGTGAAATAAATCAACAAAATCAATAACTCTTAACATGTAAACGCAATGAGAATGTTTAGAAAAGTACTATTGACATTCGGACTCTTGCTGATGGCGGAAATGGCAGCCTTCGCTCAAGGCACCATGAAGGGAACCATCACCGACAAGAAGACAAACGAACCTCTTCCGTTCGTTAATGTCGTTGTCAAGCAAGATGGCAAACAAGTACAAGGCGGTACTACCGACTTTGATGGTGTTTTTACCATTAAAGGTCTGTCTGTGGGTACGTATGACGTCGAAGTGTCCTTTGTGGGATACAATCGCTACCTGCAGACCGGCGTACAGGTGAAAGCCTCTGGTTTTACCGTTGTGGACATCCAGCTTACGTCAGGAGCCACTAACCTCGATGTCGTGGATATTGTGGCTGACAAGGTGCCTATCATCGAAGTGGGTACCCCAGAGTCTGGTCAGCGCATGAACGCTGAAGACATCCAGCGCATGCCCGGTAACTCGGTCGATGCTATTGTTGCTTCCGTCGGCGGTATGGGTTACAGCGACGGTGGTACCAGCACGGCCCGTGGTGAGGGTGGTATGGTGACCATGCAGGGCGGTGTCCGTAAACGTACGGGCATCAACGTGCCCAAGGACGCTATCGCTGAAATCCAGGTTATTCTTGGTGGTACGCCTGCCAGCATTGGTGAGGCTATCGGCGGTACCCAGATTATCACCCTTAAACCCCCGACCAACACCTTCCAGGGTTTGGTCCGCTGGGAAGGCTACCTCGACTATCGTCTGCTCAACACACTCGTTGTGTACTTGACCGGCCCTGTCTACAAAGTGCCCATCAAGGATGAGAATGGCCAGGTTACTGGTGACCGTACCCTCGTCGGTTTCCGTTTTACCGGTCAGGCCAACTATCGCAACTGGCCCTACTACCGTGCCAGTGGTTATGATTTCCAGATTGTCAAGGACGATATTGTCAGATATATCGAGCAGAATCCTCTGACGTATGATCCTTTGACTGGCGGTACAAACTATACGGCCGAGACTATTCTCCGTCGTGACTCGTTCCATCGGATCACCCGTCTTACATCCGACGACTTTACCTCGTCGAGCCGCGTGCCCGACCTGCAGTACTACAGCGTCGCTATGGAAGGTGCTCTCGACTTCCGTTTCTCGGAGTACACCAGCTTGGTTGTCACTGGTGAGTTCAGCGCCGTCCATGCTCCTAACGGAGGTATCTCTCCCTTGACCATGCCCCTTGTCGGCAATGGCGTCGGTGAGTCCAAGAACATGGTTCTGACCGTTGACTTCACCCAGCGTTTCAAGGATGCACAGGTGACCAACGAAGAAGAAGCCCAGGCCTCTTCGCCCATCAAAAACGTGATGTACAACATCACCGGTATGGTCAACCGTTCGACTTCCAAGTCCTATAACGAAAGCTTCGGTTCCAGTATTGACGACATCTTCAAGTATGGTTATATCGGCAAGTTCATCACTGAGAAGACCCCCAGCTGGGAGGACAAGCTCATCAATTACTATGGTTCTGACCGTTGGGCCAAAGTCCAGAATGCTTGGAACGACAATGTGACCTATGTTTCTGGTAGCGGTATCTACAATCCTCTTCTGGCCAACTACAACGAGCAGTTGTTCAATAGCCCCGAATTCCAGGATATTCGCCCCTACCTTACCATGCGTGACTATATTCTTCAGTACAAAGGCCTTTACAATGGTGACTCTCCCGGAACCATTTATGGTCTGACCAACGTCGGTGTCCAGTCTGGTTCCTACGCTCTCAGCCAGGATGACTATCTCTATCTCTCCGCCAAGGCTTCTGCCGATGTTCTTGGCCATGAAATCGAGATTGGTTTCCAGTATGACCAGATGTGGAATTCCTACTTCGGTGTGGCTGCCTATGGTCTCTGGACTCTCATGCGCAACAATGCCAACACCCACATCCAGCAGCTCGACCTCGACAATCCTATTTATGAGACTCGCGGTTCTCAGCTCTATGTGCGTTATAACCGTTTGCTCGACTCCGAGCAGCAGACCCATTTCGACCGCGCTTTCCGCGATTACCTTATCACCAACGGCTTTACCCAGACCAATGGTCAGCCTATTGATGAGTACACGTGGATTGATATCGACCGCTACATGCCCGAAGATTTTGCCAAGGCCGGTGGTCTCAGCATGTTCTCCTCTGACGAACTCTTCAACAGCGGTAATGGCGCTTATGCCTCCTACTATGGTTATGACCACACTGGTGAGAAATACGACGCTTCTAACTGGAGCCTCGACAAGTTCTTCAACCCCAGCGACGGTAAGTACCGTTATCTCCCTGCCTTCTCGCCCATCTATGCTGCCGGTTATATTCAGGATAAGTTCTACTTCCAGGATCTTATCTTCAACGTCGGTGTCCGTGTCGACTATTTCAATGGCAACCAGTACGTGCTGAAGGATCCCTATCTGCTGTATGAATCCTATACTGTTGCCGACCTGCGTGCCAATCCCGAACTCATCGGTGGCGGCGGACAGTACCTCAGCAACGCCGGTGATGACTGGGTGCCCTATGTGGACCAGGTCTCCAATGCTGAAGGTGCCAACAAGCCCATCATCAAGGGTTATCGCGACCAGCAAGGCAAGTGGTACAATGCCGACGGTGTCGAGCAGATCAACACTTCCGCTATCAATGGTAACTCCGGTAAACCCACTCCTTACTACACCGAGCGTGGTCTTTCCGCCATTGCCAACCGTACTGTCGGTACCGAGGCTTTCGAACGCTACACTCCCCAGATTGTTGCCATGCCTCGTATCGCTTTCTCCTTCCCCATCGGTGAGAAATCGCAGTTCAAGGCCAGTTACGACATTATCGCCCGTCGTCCTTCTGGCGGTTGGTCTGCCAACTATGTCGACTACCTCTTCATGTCTCAGATTTCCAGCACCAACAACCCCAACCTGAAGCCTGAGCGCATCACCAACTATGAGCTCGGTTTCCAGCAGGCTCTCAACGAGAACTCTGCCATCAGCGCTTCGGCCTACTACAAAGAGACCCGCGACCTGATTCAGCTCGTCCAGTATGCTGGTGCCGACCCCAACCCCAACTACTACAGCTACGACAACAAGGACTTCCGTACCATTAAGGGTGTCACCCTGGCCTATGACCTCCGTCAGACCAAGCACATCCGTATCAATGCCAACTACACCCTCCAGTATGCCGAGGGTACTGGTCTGTCCAGCGGTACCATGACTGAGCTTATCAAGGAAGGTTACACCACCCTGAAGATGCTCAACCCCATTGCCGACGACCGTCGTCATGAGTTCAAAGCCAATGTCGACTTCCGTTATGGCAGCGGTAACAAGTATGATGGTCCCACTATCACCCGTACCGTTACCGACAAGGACGGCAACAAGCGTAGAAAAGACATCAAGCTTCTCGAGAACTTCGGTGTCAACTTCATGGCCGTCGCCCAGTCGGGTCGTCCTTACACCAAGGCCTTCTCCAACTCGCAGTACACCATCGTGGGTAGCTACAATGGTGCCCGTCTGCCTTGGGGCTTCTACTTCAATATTGTTGTCGACAAGATGTGGCCCATCCAGGTTGGCAAACGCACAACCTATATCAAGGCCGACATCACCATCAACAACCTCTTCGACATCCGCAACGTTCTCGACGTGTTCAATGTCACCGGCAACCCCGAGGACAACGGTTACCTGACCGACCCCGAGATGCAGCAGACCATCAATGCCTACCTCGATCCTCTCGCTTACCGCGACATCTACGCCATCAGCCTCCGCAATGGCACTTGGAAATACTCTTCCCCCCGTACCATCCGCGTGTCTGTATCTTATAACTTCTAATCTCAACGTGATAAAATATTATAAAGATGAAAAGTATATATAGCAAATTAGTATTGGTCTCTTTGCTGCTGGTCACTTGCGCACCGACGGTCTCCGCCCGCGAGTGTATCGAATGCATAAAGAACAACGCGAGAAAAGCTGCTGTCCAAACCAAGGCTGCCGCCTGTAAGCGCGCTCAGAGTACTGCCGAGCTCAACATCAACAATGTTCGCGCCCTTATCAACGGCTACGGCAACATGTGGTATGATGGTAGCATTGCTCAGTACCACCTGCCTAAGAACAGCAACACCACACCTCTGTTCTGCGCTGCTCTGTGGATCGGTGGTACCGACGTCAACGACCAGCTCCGTATCGCTGCTCTCCGTTTCGGCTCCGAGGGCGACGACTACTGGCCCGGTCCCCTGAAAATCAACGGCACGGCCTCCATCGACCTGCCCGTTTGTAACTACTATGACAAACACTACATCATCACCAAGGCCGAAGTCCTCGCCTTTATGGAACACTTCGATTATTCGGGTTCCACCGTCACTATGAAGTCCGATCCCGGCGACGACCTCACCGAGGTCATCCTCAACTGGCCTGCCAAGGGTGATGGTGGCGACGACCTCACCAGCTACCTCGCTCCTTTCTTCGATGCCGACAACGATGGTATCTACAACCCCCACAATGGCGACTATCCCTACTACGACTTCAACAATGACCTCTGCCCCCGCACCATCAAGCAGCGTCACCCCGAGCGCGCCAATGTCTCTATCCCCACGATGGAAACCGAGCAGAATATCGTCACCGGCGGTATCCTCTCCGACCAGGTCCTGAAGGGCGACCAGACCATCTGGTGGGTCTTCAACGACATGGGTAACACCCACACCGAAACCAACGGTCAGCCCATCGGTCTCGAAATCCGTGCCCAGGCTTTCGCCTTCGCCACCAACGACCGTATCAACGACATGACCTTCTACTCCTACGAAATCATCAACCGTTCCACCTACGAACTCCGCGAGACCTACTTCAGCCAGTGGGTCGACCCGGACCTCGGTTTTGCTTGGGACGACTTCGTCGGCTGCGATGTCCGCCGTGGTCTCGGCTATTGCTACAATGGTGATGGCAGCGACGGCCCCGGTTCCGGTAGCTATGCCGGTATCCCCCCTGCAGTCGGTATCGACTTCTTCCAGGGCCCCTATATGGATCCCGACGGCAAGGACAATCCCAAGATCGACCTCGCTTACATCCTTTCGCGTCCCGCTTCTGAGCCTGTCCGCAAGCTCCTCGACCAGTACAAGATGAAGAAGAAAGACTCCACCGTCGATTCTCTCGATATCAACGGCAATGTGGTCTACGACACCATCGCTATCTCCTACGACGCCGACGACTTCTATGCTCTCGACTATAAGAGCTGGTACTTCGTTCCTGGCGATGCCATCGGCAACTGCGCCATCAACGGTGTCAACTTTGGCAACAACATTGTTGACGACGAACGTTTCGGTATGCGCCGCTTCGTCTACTACGACAATGGCGGTTCCAGCATCAACGGCGAGCCCAGCAAGGCCAGTGACTACTACTACTACCTGCGTGGCTACTGGAAAAACGGTCAGCGCATGAAATATGGCGGAAACGCCATCTCCACTGGTACCACCAACCTCGACTGCGACTTCATGTTCCCCGGCGACAGCGACCCCTGGCATTGGGGCACCGATGGTCAGGTTCCTTCGATCAATCCCAACGATTGGACTGAGAAGAATGCCGGCAACACCCCCAACGACCGTCGTTTCATGCAGTCTGCTGGTCCCTTCACCCTGAAGCCTGGTGCTCTTAACTACATCACCGTGGGTATCCCCTTCGCCCAGGCCAACTCCGGCGACAACTGGGCCTCTGTCGAGCTGCTCCGTCAGGTCGACGACGTCTGCCAGCGCCTCTTCGAGAACTGCTTCAAGGTCCTCGATGGCCCCGACGCCCCCACGCTCACCGCTCAGGAACTCGAAAACGAGGTTATCCTCTATCTCACCTACGAGAACCCCAACTCCAACAACTTTGGCGAGAGCTACATGGAGGCCTCTCCCTCCATCCCCAGCTCCTACACCGATTCGGCCGGAGTCTCCCATGCTTATGACATCTTCTACCGCTTCGAAGGTTTCCAGATCTATCAGCTGAAGGACGCCACCTGCTCCATCGCCGATATCGACAACAAGGAGAAAGCCGTCCTCGTTGCCCAGTGCGACATCGAGAACTACTACGATTCCCTCGTGTACGACTATGATGGCAACGGCAATGTCATCGGCTCCCACGCCAACGAAAGCCCCAGCCTGCCCATCGGAACCCTCATCAACTTCACCACCAATACCGCTACCGGTATCCAGGAGGGTAAGGTGATGGTCCAGGGCGCCAACACCGGTATTCAGCACGTCTTCCGTCTGACCACCGACGCTTTCGCTTCCGGCAACAACACCAACCTCGTCAACAACCGCGAGTACTACTACGTTGCCATCGCCTATGCCCAGAACCGTTTCAAGGAGTATTCCCAGTCCGATGCCGAGTACATCGATGGCCAGAAGGAACCCTACCTCGCCGGTCGTAAGAACGAGCGTGGCGGTAGCATCCTCCCCATCACGGTCATTCCCCACAGCCCCTCTGCCGAAGCCGGTGGCCGTCAGGCCCAGGCCGAGTTTGGCATGAGCCCCCGCATCATCCGCCTCGGCGGTTACGGCAACGGTGGTTCTCTCCTCCGCCTTAGCCAGGCTTCCATCGACACCCTCATGGGCAATCCCGATAAGGGCCTTCTCCCCAAGGCTCCCGGCACCTTCTCGAGCCGTTTTGTTGGTTCCAACAACATCAGCTCCATGAATAACCCCTGCATCATCGCCAATCCTTCCTACGAAGAGGACTTCGGCCCCATCAACGTCCGCGTCATCGACCCGCTCAAGATTCACGAAGGCCGCTTCAACATCCTCTTTAATAATGAAGACAACGACACCACTACCATTGCCAACACCACTCGTTGGTGCATCGTCCGCGACGGTGGTGGCCACATCGACTCCACTCTCGTCGACGGCCATTGGACCTATCGCGACACTGTGTGGTCCGACTTCGAGATCGGCCGCTTCAACGAGCAGCTCTTCCTCGACCTTGGCCTCGCCGTCACCCTGGTCAACCCCAAACCCATTGCCACCAACCTCGGCTACTATGTCAGCAACTCTTATGCCGGCAAGTTCGCCTATGGCGCTGCCACCAAGGGCTCTGTCCTCGGCTCCGAGATGAACTTTGCCGATGAGAACAAGCAGTGGCTCAGCGGTGTTCCCGACAACGACTCCTACTTCATCTACAACTGGATTCGTTCCGGTTCGCAGTTCGCTGCCAACACCTACCTCACCTTCCAGGGTTCCACCGCCGCACCCAATGTTTCCGAGCCTTACCTCGACGAGGACTACTTCCATGGCATCAGCGACAACTCCCTCAGTGGCGCTGTCAGCACCGAGGCTCTCGACAAGGAGCAGGAATTCGAAAGTGTTGTCTACGGCTACTGGGGCCCCTACGGCCTGGCCTCCACTCAGACCTTCCACCCCGGCTTCAACTACTCCTACTACATCGCTCCCGACGACACCCTTGCAGCTCTCAACATCAACAAGAATCGTCTCCTCCGCGAGCTGATGGTCAACGCCTGGAGCAAGTCCATCCACTTTAGCTCCCTGGCCAACCTGCCCAGCATCCATTTCGTCTTCACCTCCGACACCTCCAAGTGGACCCGCTGCCCGGTCATTGAGCAGTGCGACGACTACACCCAGGCCGAAGGCAATGCCCGCCGCTTCAGCGCCCGTCGCCACGCCTCCGTCAACAAGGAGGGCAAGACCTGCGCCGACCTCGGCATCGCTGCCGACACCTCCGATCCTTCCAACCCCGCCTACATCTGCGAGAACGGTATGGGCTGGTTCCCCGGCTATGCCATCAACACCCTTACCGGCGAGCGCCTCAACATCATGTTCGGTGAAGATTCGCGCTACATCCAGCACAATGGTGCCGACATGATGTGGAACCCCGACGGCACCCTCACCGAGGGTACCCAGAACTATGTCATCGGCGGCCGCCACTACATCTATGTCATGAATGCCACCATGCAGCCCTTCTACAACATGGCTTCGCTCTCCACCGTCATTCCTGCCGAATATGCCACGCCTTCCTACGATGCCGGCCGCTGGTGCATGCAGATGCTCTCCTCCGCCGACCGCCTGATGGAAGCAGTCGTCCCCTATTCCGACACCTACCGTCTCAATAAGGGCCTCACCAAGAATGCCGATGCAGGTATTATCCCCGTCCGCGACTCCCTCTCCCTGCTCTACGCCTCTGTGGCTTGGGTCAACATGCCCATGGTCAACGACCGCTACGCTTTCACCAACCCCATGGACATTCCTTGCGATGTCACTATCCACATCGACGTCCGCAGCCCCTATGGCACCTACATGTCCACCAACAAGACCACTTCGGTCAATGCCGGTGCCGCCCTGCGCAACCATGAGATGCCTGCTTACCAGTTCGTGCTTGGTCCCGACGACGCTGTTCTCGAAAACATCGCCACCGCCTCCAATGCACGTCAGGATTATATCGATTCCCTCCTCGGACGTATCAACATCGTCCCGAACCCCTACTACAGCTATTCCAATTATGAGACCGCTAGCCAGCTCGAGACCAAGGTCCGCATCATCAACCTGCCCACCGGCGTTGAGAACGGTCAGCCCCAAGGCTGTACCATCCGCATCTACACCGTCGACGGCACCCTGGTGCGTACCCTCGGCCCCACGGCCGTCACGCGCGACGCCAGCATCGGAGCTGAAAACACCACTGTCGATTGGGACCTCCACAACCAGGCGGGTATCCCCATCGCCGGCGGCATGTACCTCATCCACGTCAACGTTCCCGGCATCGGCGAACGTGTCATCAAGTGGTTCGGTACCATGCGTCCTGTCGACCTCAACTCCTTCGGTTTCTAACACAGTTTGATAACAACTAAACATTAATACAGAGATGAAAAGAATATTAAGAATATTTGCTGTAGTTGTGATTCTCACGGCGCTTTCCGCCCCGTCAGCCCAGGCTGGCAACGATGAACGTCGTGGCACAGCGGGCGCCTCTGAATTGCTTGTCAATCCCTGGACCCGCAGCACCGGTTGGGGTGGCGTCAACATCGCCAACGTCCGTGGCCTCGACGCCCTGTTCAACAACGCCGCCGGTCTTGCCTTCGTCGATGGTGTCGAAGTGGCCTATTCCAACACCTTGCTCTATGGTGGTCGCAGCGGCCTCTCCAGTGGCGCAACCATCAACGCCTTCGGTCTTGGCATCCGCGTCTTCGACGCCGGCGTTCTCGGTGTCTACGTCATGTCCATGGGCTTTGGCGACATCGATGTCACCACCTATTCCAGCCCCGAGGCAGGCCTCAACGGCACCTTCTCGCCCAGCTACATGAACATCAACGTGGCCTATGCCCACAGCTTCACCCGTAGCATCCACGGCGGCGCTGTCGTCAAACTGATCACCGAAAGCACCGACAACGTCTCGGCCACCGGCTTCGGCATCGACGCCGGTATCCAGTACGTCACCGGCGAGTTCGACCAGCTCAAGTTCGGTATCTCCCTCAAGAACTGGGGTCCCTCCATGAGCTACGGAGGCTCCGGCCTCTCCCTCCAAATGGTCAACAATGCCGGCAACAACTTCACCGTCGAGACCCGTTCGGCCGAGATGGAGCTTCCCACCTGCCTCAACATCGGTATCTCCTACGACTTCCTGATCGACAAGTGGGACCAGCGACTCACCCTCGCCGCCTCCTTCACCTCCAACGCCTTCCTGCGCGACAACTACACCGTCGGTCTTGAGTACAGCCTGCTCAACATGGTCCAGCTCCGCGCCGGCTACGTCATGCAGCCCGGCCTCTGGACCAACGACGCCGCCACTGCCAGGAATGGCATCTGCGCCGGTGCCTCGGTCGACGTGCCCCTCCACAAGAAGGACTCCGACAGCAAGACAGGCCTCACCATCGACTACTCCTATCAGTCGGCCGACCCCCTCAAGGGCACCCACTCGATCGGAGCCAGCTTCCGTTTCTAACGCCTGAGCAAAGACACATCAATCCTTGTTGGGAAAGGCTTGCAAAAGCCTTTCCCACTTTTTAAAACCCAATAAAAAACCACTATCGATCATGTCAGAAATCAAATATTACAGTGAAGAAGGCCTGCAGAAGCTCAAGGACGAGCTCCGCCACCTCATCGCCGTGGAGCGTCCCGCCGCTTCGGCAGCCATCGCCGAGGCCCGCGACAAAGGCGACCTCTCCGAGAATGCCGAATACGACGCCGCCAAAGAAGCGCAAGGCCACCTCGAAGCCCGTATCTCCAAACTACAAGATCTTGTTGCCAATGCCCGTCTGCTCGACGAGTCGAAGATAGACACCTCCAAAGTGCTCCTGCTCTCCAAGATAACCATCCGCAACATAAAGAACAATGCCAAGCAGGTCTATACTATTGTCCCCGAAAGCGAGGCCAGTTTGAAGGAAGGCAAGATTTCCGTCACCTCGCCTTTTGCCCAAGCCTTTTTAGGCAAACGTGCGGGCGAGACAGTCGATGTGGTCGTGCCGGCCGGCACCATGCAGTTCGAAATCCTTACAATTGAACGATAATACCGCCTCAATCATGCAAACACGTCTTTTCCCTGTCGATGGTATGGCCTGCCCTAACTGCAAAAAACGGCTGGAAGAGGCGCTCCTCCGTCTTGACGGTGTGACCTCCGCCCAAGCCTCGGTCGAGCGCAAGCAGGTCGAAGTCACTTATGATTCCACCAAAGTTACACCCTCTCAATTGCAGGAGGCAGCCGAAGATTGCGGCTACGGACTTACGATATGAATACCCCCACCACATGCACCGTCCCCGTTGTCGGCATGATGTGTGCAGCCTGTTCGGCCAATGTCGAGCGCCGTTTGGCCTCGCTCAACGGCATACAAAGCGTCTCGGTATCCTTGCCGGGACGCTCTGCTCTTATCCAGTACGACCCTCAGCTCATATCGCTTGCCGATATGCAGCGCGAAGTGGCCGCCATCGGCTACGACCTTGTCATCGAGTCCGACCGCAACCCCGATGACATTGAGCGGAAAGCCTACCTCTCCCTCCGTCGGCGCGCCCTCCTCGCATGGATCTTTGCCGTCGTCGTCATGGCCCTCTCCATGTGGTGGCATCCGGCGGGCAATCCCCTGCCGCGCAATCTCGTGCTGATGGCTGTTGCCGGGGCCGGATTGTTCTATTGTGGCCGCCAGTTCTATGAAACCGCGTGGACGCAACTGAGGCACCGCAGTGCCAATATGGACACGCTGGTAGCCCTGTCCACGGCCATATCTTTTCTCTTCAGCGTTTTCAACACCATTTGGGGCGACCGAGTCTGGACGCCCCGGGGCATTGAAAATACCGTCTGGTTCGACTCCTCTATCATGATTATCACCTTCGTACTTACAGGCCGATTGCTTGAGGAGCGGGCCAAAGGCAGCACCGCCTCAGCCATCCGTGCGCTGATGGGCCTTGCCCCCAAAACGGCGCGGCTGGTGACAGATGGCGAGCTGTCCGAAGTTCCCGTCGCCACCATCCGCCCGCGCGACCTTCTCGAAGTCCGCGCCGGCGACAAGGTGCCTGTCGACGGGGTGCTGCGCAGCGGCGAAGGTTTCGTAGACGAGTCGATGATCAGCGGCGAACCCCTTGCCGTGGCCAAGCAAAAGGGCGACAAAGTACTGGCCGGAACCATCGTAAAGCGCGGCACATTCGTGATGAGGGCCAGTTCGGTGGGCGACCAGACCGTGCTTTCGGGCATCATCCGCATGGTGCAGCAGGCGCAGGCCTCCAAGGCCCCTGTTCAGCGAGTAGTCGACCGTGTGGCTTTGGTTTTTGTCCCGGCAGTGGTTGCCGTCTCGCTCCTCACGTTTGTGCTGTGGCTGGCCATAGGCGGGGCAGGCCAGTTGCCCCGAGCGCTCCTTTCGGCCGTCTCGGTTCTCGTCATTGCCTGTCCCTGTGCCATGGGCCTTGCCACGCCCACTGCGCTGATGGTTGGCATTGGCAAAGCCGCGCAGAAGAATATCTTAGTCAAAGATGCCGCGGCCATTGAGCAGTTGCACCGCATCGACGCCCTCGTTATCGACAAGACGGGCACCCTCACCAAGCCCAACCCCGATGTCGACTTTGCCGACCTTGCCGCCGACCTGCCCTTTGACCAGCGCGAAAGTCTGAAGCCTCATGCGCGCGAGGCCGTCGGCCAGCTCCGCGCCCGCGGGGTGGAGGTCTACATGATGAGTGGCGACCGCGACGAGGCCGTGCGTTTCTGGGCCGACCGTGTCGGCATCCGCCATTGGCGCAGCCGGGTGGTTCCTCAGGACAAGGAGGACCAAGTGCGCAGCCTTCAGCGTCAGGGCCATGTAGTGGCCATGGTGGGCGACGGCATCAACGACTCGCAAGCCTTGGCCGCTGCCGACGTGAGCATTGCCATGGGCCGCGGCACCGATGTGGCCATGGAGGTGGCCCAGGTGACCCTTATGGGCGACGACCTGCGCCGCATACCGGAGGCCATGCAGCTTTCGTCGCGCATAGTGCGCACCGTGCGGCAGAATCTCTTCTGGGCTTTTGTCTACAATGTAATATGTATCCCCCTTGCCGCCGGGGCGTTGACGCCCTTTGTCGATTTCCAGATTACGCCCATGTGGGCATCGGCGCTGATGGCTTTCAGCTCGGTCAGTGTGGTGCTGAACAGTCTTAGGTTGAAGTGGGCATAGCCCGCCGCCGTTCCGCCGCGCCAGCCTTCTGTGCGGGTGTCGGCTCGGCCTCGGTCCGCTCGTCGGCGGGCTGAGGTTTTGCATTAAGATGTTGTTTTTTCCACGGCCGGCCGCATAAGTGTTCTCCAAGTGGGGGAGTGATGGCGGCTGTGAATCGGAGTTGCAGTGGGGGAATAGAAAGGGAGGCGGCATGTGTGTGCCGCCTCCCTGTGGTGATGCCGGTTGTTGGGGGCTACTGTTCGATGGCCTGGGCGATTTGTTGGGCCAGGGCTTTCATTTCGTCGGGTTCCATCTTGATGTGGTGGTGGAAGTTGAGGTCGGCCTCGGTCTGCATGGGTACAAGGTGGATGTGGGCGTGTGGCACTTCGAGTCCGAGCACGGCGACGCCTATTTTGACGCAGGGGCAGGCCTTTTTGAGGCCTCGCGCTACGCGGTGGGCGAAGCGCTGGAGGTCGCAGTAGAGGTCTTCGTCGAGGTCGAAGATGTAGTCGACCTCTTTTTTGGGGATGCAGAGGACGTGGCCTTTGACTACGGGGTTGACGTCGAGGAAGGCCAGGCAGTTGTCGGTTTCGGCAACTTTGTAGCAGGGTATTTCGCCGGCTACGATGCGTGAGAAGATTGATGCCATGGTTTTGGGTGTGTTTAATTGTTATAGATGAATGTTCCGTTCTCGGTGGCGACGGTGACTTGCGGGGTGTCGCCGGCCTCGACGTGGCCGATGATTTGGGCGTCGATGTTGAAGCTTCGGGCTATGTCGATGATGCCTTGGGCGGTGGTTTCGTCGGTGTAGATTTCCATGCGGTGGCCCATGTTGAATACTTTGTACATTTCTTTCCAGTCGGTGGCGCTTTCGTCGTGGATCATGCGGAAGAGCGGGGGGATGGGGAAGAGGTTGTCTTTGACCACGTGGAGGTGGTCGATGAAGTGCAGCACTTTGGTTTGGGCGCCGCCGCTGCAGTGGATCATGCCGCTGATGTGTGGGCGGTATTGGTCGAGGACGCGGCGGATGACGGGCGCGTAGGTGCGGGTGGGGGAGAGGACCATTTTGCCGGCGTCGACTCCCGGCACTTCGGTGGGGTCGGTGAGGCGGCGGCTGCCGCAGTAGACTACGTCGTCGGGGAGGTTGTGGTCGTAGCTCATGGGGAAGTGTTGGGCGTAGTGTTTGGAGAAGACGTCGTGGCGTGCGGAGGTGAGGCCGTTGCTGCCCATGCCGCCGTTGTAGCTGTCTTCGTAGGTGGCCTGGCCGTAGGAGGCGAGGCCTACGATGACGTTGCCGGCGTGGATGTGGGCGTTGTCGATGATGTCGGCGCGGCGCATGCGGGCGGTGACGGTGGAGTCGACGATGATGGTGCGCACGAGGTCGCCCACGTCGGCGGTTTCGCCTCCGGTGAGGTAGATGCCGATGCCGAGGTCGCGCATTTGCTGCAGGAATTCTTCGGTGCCGTTGATGACGGCGCTGATGACTTCGCCCGGGATGAGGTTTTTGTTGCGGCCGATGGTGGAGGAGAGCAGTATGTTGTCGACTGCGCCCACGCACAGGAGGTCGTCGAGGTTCATGACTACGGCGTCGATGGCGATGCCTTTCCAGACGCTCATGTCGCCGGTCTCTTTCCAGTAGAGGTAGGCGAGGGATGATTTGGTGCCGGCGCCGTCGGCGTGCATGATGTTGCAATAGTCGGGGTCGCCGCCCAGAATATCGGGGATAATCTTGCAGAAAGCCTGCGGGAAAATGCCCTTGTCGATGTTCTTGATGGCAGCGTGCACGTCCTCCTTAGCGGCTGAGACGCCACGCTGCATGTAACGGTTGTCTGTCATATTTTAGAATTTAACATCCGGTGCCTTCTGTGCGTCTGCGTCAGCCTCGAACTTCGCCATTTTGTCGAAGCCGAAAATGCCGGCAAGCAGCGAGTTGGGGAACTTGCGAATCTTCACGTTGTAGGTCTGAGCGGCATCGTTGAACTTGTTGCGCTCCTCGTTGATGCGGTTCTCGGTTCCCTCCAGCTGTGTTTGCAGGTCCTTGAAGTTCTCGTTGGCCTTCAGCTCGGGGTACTGCTCCTGAACCACCATCAGTCGGCCGAGTGCCTGGGACAGCTCGCCCTGTGCAGCCTGGAACTCCTGCAGCTTCTCGGGCGTCAGATTGTTCGGGTCAACCGTGATCTGTGTGGCCTTGGCGCGGGCATTGATGACGCCCTCAAGTGTTTCCTTCTCATGCGAGGCATAGCCCTTGACCACTTCCACCAGGTTGGGGATGAGGTCGGCACGGCGNNTCGGCGTGCATGATGTTGCAGTAGTGGTCGTCGCCGCCGAGGTAGTCGGGGATGATTTTGCAGAAGGCTTTCGGGAAGAGGCCTTTGTCGATGTTTTTGATGGCGTTGTGTACGTCTTCTTTGGAGGCTGAAACGCCGCGGAGGTTGTATTTTAATGTGTCCATATTGTGTTATCGTGTTGTTGATGGATGTTTTGCGGGTGTGTGTGGGTCGGTGTTGCCGAGGACGGAGGCGGCTTTGACGCTGTCGTCGATGGCTTCGGAGATGTTGATGATGTAGTCGCCGAGTTTTTCGTAGAGGGCGTAGAGTGAGCTGTAGGCGTTGCCGATGGCAAAGTCGTAGACGCCGAGTTTGAGGGCGTCGAGGTGGCGGGCGCGGAGGGTGTCGCGGTAGCGGTTGATTTCTTGTTCGGCGTCGTAGGCGGCCTGGAGGTTGATGTGGTGGTTGTCGTTGCGTATGTTGTCGTCCATGATGGTGAGTGCTTTTTGGACGAGTTGGGTCATGTGGTTGAGGTTGTCGTTGAGGTCTTGGTCGAAGTGGACGGCGGCCTGGCGTTTGTTTTTGCGGGTCATGGCGATTTGGTAGATGATGTCGCCGACGCTTTCGAGGTTGTCGACTATGCGGAGCATGGAGGATACGCGTTGGGAGCCTTGGGCCGAGAGGTCGGCGGCGGCTGTTTGGGTGAGGTATTTGGCGATCTCCATTTCCATGCGGTCGGCTATGCTTTCGTATTTTTCTATGCGGTTGAGTACCCGGTTGAATTCGTCGTCGTCTTTGGCGGTGCGCAGTCCGGGAAGGAAGGAGAACATGCGGAGGATGCGTTTGGAGAAGTTCTGGATTTCGTTTTGCGCGGCCTGGAGGTTGAGTTCGCCGGTGTTGGTGAAGCCGGCGCTGATGAAGCGGAGGCGGAATTCGTCCTCGGCATCTTCGGGCTGGGGCTTGACCATGAGGTTGACGATTTGGATGAATTGGGGTATGAAGAAGGCGAGGATGACGGTGGTGACGATGTTGAAGAAGGTGTGGAAGAGGGTGGTGGCCAGTGGCACGAGGGCGGCGGGGAGCAGGCGGAAGGCGAAGAGGGGGGCGCGGCCGGCGCAGAGTTCGGCAAGGCTGGAGATGAGGTTGAGTTCGGGGTAGAGGATGAGGAGGGTGAGAAGTGTCCCGACCATGTTGAAGACGAAGTGGGCGCGGGCTGCTTTTTTGGCCGCGGTGTTGGCGACGGTGGCTGCGATGTTGGCGGTGAGGGTGGTGCCGATGTTTTGGCCCATGACGATGGCCGCGGCGATGTCGAATCCGATCCATCCGTTGGCGGTCATGATGAGGGTGATGGCCATGACGGCCGATGAGGCTTGGATGAGGACGGTGAGGGCGGCCCCGATGGCGATGAAGAGGAGTATGGACCAGTATCCCCAGCCGGACCAGGTGTTTATCAGTTGGAGGATGGCGGGGTGGCGGCTGAGGTCGGGCATGGCGAGCTGGAGGAAATGGATGCCGGCCATCAGGATGCCGAAGCCGATGATGAATTCGCTGATGGATTTGGCTTTGTCGCCTTTGGCCAGCATGAAGGGCGCGGCCAGGGCGAAGATGACGAGCGGGAGGATGAAGGACTGGGCGCTGCCTCCGAGTCCGAGGAGGATGATCCAGGAGGTGATGGTGGTGCCGATGTTGGCCCCCATCACTACGGCTATGGCGCCGGCAAGGGTGAGGAGGCCGGAGTTGACAAAGCTGACCACCATGACGGTGGTGGCGGTGGAGGATTGGATGGCGGCTGTGACGGCGGCCCCGGTGGCGATGCCGTGGAGCGGATTGTTGGTCATCCTGCCCATGATGCTGCGCATTTTGCTTCCCGCAACTTTCTGGAGGCCTTCGCTCATGAGTTTCATGCCGTAGATGAACACGGCCACAGCACCCGCAAATTTTATAATTATCAGTAGAATGTCCCAGAAATTCATTCGTATAATCGAGTAGAGTATATTTTTTGCAAAGATACGCACTTTTTTTTATTTCGCTGAAAAAAAGATTGTTAATTTATTGTTTCGATCCTATGCTTTCCTAATAAGAGTTAAATTTCGATTTTTTTAGAGAGAAAAGTTGTCATGTGAAAAAAAAGTTGTAATTTTGCAACCGATTTCAAAGGAACAAAAACGAACAAAACAATAAAACGAACAATTAGAAAATGTATCTGACAAAAGAAAAGAAGGAAGAGATTTTCGCCGAGTATGGGAAAGGTGTGAAAGATTCGGGTTCGGTTGAGGCGCAGATTGCCCTGTTCACCTATAGAATCCAGCACCTCACCGAGCTGATGAAGAAAAATAAGAAGGATCAGGTCAGCGAGCGCGCACTGGTCACTCTGGTTGGCAAACGCCGCCGTCAGCTGGACTATCTGAAAGAAGTCGACATCGAGCGTTATCGTGCCATCATCAAGAAACTCAACTTAAGGAAGTAATAGTTTTTCATATTTATTTGGTTATGGTTGGCCTCCCTGGGTTCTCTGGGGAGGCTTTTTTGAAAGAGAAAGACGATTAAGAAATAAATACAGCCTGGCGCAAGCGGGGCCGCGAGGCCGGCTTGGCAGCAAGGCAAGATGCGTGGCGCACGGTGCGTCACGTAGCGGAATAAAAGAAATAACAAAGGAAAAAATGAACATTATCACAAAGAGATTCGATCTGGGCGATGGCCGCATGATCGAGATTGAAACTGGCAAGCTTGCCAAGCAGGCCGATGGTGCTGCAGTAGTAAGAATGAACGACACGATGCTGTTGGCCACTGTGTGCTCGAAGAGAGAGGTGGGGGAGAATGTAGACTTCATGCCGCTTACGGTCGATTATCAAGAGAAGTATGCCGCGATGGGACGTTTCCCCGGCGGTTTCTT
Source organism: Bacteroidales bacterium UBA3684 (assembly GCA_002372855.1). Taxonomy (GTDB): domain Bacteria; phylum Bacteroidota; class Bacteroidia; order Bacteroidales; family P3; genus Colimorpha. The sequence continues at coordinate 348 of DFIZ01000041.1, read as the reverse complement.
TAAGCGCGAGGCCCGTCCTTCGGAGCATGAGATTCTTATTGCCCGTCTGGTGGACCGCGCCCTGCGCCCCCTGTTCCCCGACAATTTCCACGCCGAGGTGCAGGTGCAGATTACCCTTATATCGGGCGACAAGAACACGATGCCCGACCAGTTGGCTGCCTTGGCTGCTGCTTCGGCCTTGGCCGTCTCGGATATTCCTTTCAACGGCCCCGTCTCTGAGGTGCGCGTGTCGTATCTCGACGGGCAGTATGTCATCAACACCCCGATGCAGGACATCGAGCGTGCCGACCTTGACCTGATTGTGGCCGCCACCGAGGAGAATATCATGATGGTGGAAGGCGAGATGAA